>SYKE01000047.1 GCA_005798285.1 Actinomycetota bacterium | reverse complement strand
TGCTCGCGGTTCGCGCACATCGCCTCTCCACTGGAGCGCCCGATCTCTTGCAATACGCATAGAGACGACCGCGGTTCCAAGGGAATAACATCCATTTCGACTCAACTTATAGCCAGTTACCCATCACTTGAATCGCACCCAGTCTTTAGGGGCTCAAGCGTAAGCTCTTCGAGATCGCGGACCGGCCGACCAGGGCCCCGGTGCGGGCCGGTTCGTGATCGGAAATACGGGTAAACGATGAGCCGAACCACTTTTAGCCGCTCCGTGTGGAGCCGCAAGACCCTCTTTGCCGTTGGAGTCGGCGCCCTTCTCACGCCAACGCTGCTTCCGCTGGTGAACGCCGGCGATGTGTCGCGGCAGGTTGCGGAAGCACCGGCAACTCCCCGGTATGCCGCTGAGGCACAGCCGATCGAGCGGGTTTCGTCGGACAGCATGGGGGGGAAGTTGCGGAACGCCTACCTCACCGGTGTCAACCTGGCTCGGAAGATGTTGGATGGCGCGAACATGGCCAACGGGTCACTTGCGATGTCCGATCTGTCCGGCGCGTCTCTAAAGGTCGCATCGCTGCGGGGAGCGGATCTCACATCCGCCAATCTTGAGGGCGCCTCCCTCGTTGGAGCCAAGGTGGAACTGGCCGCGGCCAGCGGCGCCAATTTCCGTGGCGCCGATCTGCGAGGCGCATCGCTTCGGGCCGCCTCGCTCTTCCGAGCGAACCTGCAGGGCGCTCAGCTTGACGATGCCATCCTGGAGCGGGCCGATCTCCGTGGCGCCGATCTCCGCGGTTGTTCCCTCACCGGAGTGAGTTGGGCTGGCGCCCGCTACGACGAGAAGACGAGGTGGCCCAGTACCTTCGATCCAAAAGGACGAAGCCTGGCGCTTCGGTTCACACCAACTCGACCGACTGCCCGTGTTGCCGAAACCCCCCGGCCTTCGGCCATGCGACTGCCTCTGGTCTTCTAAGGCGACCGTCTCAACGCCTGAACAACAATGTGAACGGGGGATGGAGCGCCGGCTCCATCCCCCGACTGCATGGTGGGCGCCTGCTGGATGCTCACAGCCGCGAAGACGCCTTAACGCAGCTCACGCCGTGCGAGATGCCGACGAGGGCGACTTGAGAATCGCTGTAACCGGCGCTCCGCCTTGCGAGATCGGCATCGGGCGATTGAATGCATCGGGGACCGTGGTAGAAGGATCCAACCCGAGAAGCGTGTAGACCGTGGAGATCCAATCGCCGGGAGTCACCGGGTCGGTGTCGGGGTAGGCTCCGATCCGATCGCTGGTCCCGTGGACGTAGCCTTCCTTCACCCCGCCGCCAGTCACCAGAATCGAGCCGCATTGAGGCCAGTGGTCACGCCCCGCCCTCGCGTTCACTCGCGGTGAACGCCCCATCTCGCCGGCCACAATCACGAGTGTGTCGTTCAGCATTCCGCGGGACGAAAGGTCCTCTATCAAGGCGGTGTAACCCTGGTCCAGGCTCGGCAGAAGCACTCGGCGTAGGGCATCGAAGTTGTTCTCGTGCGTGTCGAAAGCAATGCCGTTGAGGAACTTACCGGTTTGAAACACTTCATAGGTGGCGGTTACGAAGGTCACTCCCGCCTCCACAAGCCGGCGAGCCGTCAACATGCACTGCGCTGCCAGGGTGGAGCCGTAGCGCTCACGGACCTGTTGAGGCTCTCGGTCGAGGTCAAACGCTTCGCGTACCTTGCCGCTCGTGAGCAAATCGAAGCTCTTCTGTTGAATGCTGCTCGCCTGCTCCATCATCCGGGAGCGGTTTGCTCGAAGCACTTGCGCATCCACCTGCTCCACCAGCGATCGTCGCCGGTTCAAGCGGTCCAGCGTGAGTTCCGGGATGGCCTGCACTCCCTCGAGTTGCGGACGGCCATAGATCTGAACAGCGTCGTAGGAGGTCCGAGTGGGAGTCCGTTCGTACTCGGGGCTGCAAACTGAGATCAGCGGATCGTACTGGGATCCGAGATAACCGCCATAAATCCCCTTTCGCCGCCAGGTCTGACCCCAGCCCGGAAAGCACGGCAAGCACGCATGCAGCGGAACTCCGGGTGCGCCTTTGCCGAGAAACTGGCACACGGCGCCCACACTGGGGGCATCATCGGGGCTGTACTGCGCGGAGGGGTTGCCGACGGTCGAGCCGGTGATGATCGGGTAGGGATCGTGGCTGTTGAACGTGTGCGTCAGCGTACGGATCAGCGTGGAGCGATGCATTGTCTTCGCCGTGCGCGGCAAATGCTCACAGATCCTGAGTCCGTCTATGGTTGTGGGAATCGTCTGAAACTCACCCCGGATTTCCGATGGAGCGTCCGGCTTCGGATCGAACATGTCGAGGTGGGCTGGCCCGCCGAGCAGGTTGATCAGAATCACGGAGCGGGTCCGGCCGCTGCGGGGCGCAAACGCCTGAGCCTCGCTAAGAGCGCCTCCTCCGAGCAAACCCACAAATCCCGCCGCGAGCGCTTCCCGGCGTGTGATCCCATCACACGTACGAACGCCGCCTCCCAACATCCGGATCATGACTCGACCTCCGATGGCCCGACCCTAATCGTGTGAGAAGAGTTCGACCTGATGGTTGCAGCGAAAACCCTGAACCGCTGAATCCAGATCGCCATGAGTTGAGGGGAGTGAACCCGACCTATCACAGGTTCACTCCCCGTTCGGAAAGTCTTGATGGTCCAACCCTCGGGAGATGCGTTCCCCAAGATGCAGAGACATCCCGCCAAGCTCCTGGCGCCTAACCGGTGGCGAGGCAGTACAGGTGCTCGTGACCGCGAAGGTAGAGGTCCTTGCCGACGAGGGCCGGAGAGGCATCGAACTTCTCGTCCAACTGGTTCGTGGCCAGAAGTTCATAGCGGTCTGAGTTTCTGATCACCGCCACCGCGCCGCCCCGACCGACGAGATAGACCCGTCCGGCGGCTCCCACCGGCGACGAATAGACGCCCTGCAGCCCGTCCACCCGCTGGCCGTCCATGAGCAACTTGCCCGATCGGGCGTCGACGCACGACAGAATGGGGCTGTTGCTGCCGAAATAATAGAGTCGATGATCGTACAGCAGAGGCGAAGGCACATAAGGCGTTCCCCGATTCAAGCTCCACGCGATCGCGTCTGTGCCTGTCAGGTCTCCCGTCCGACCGAGGCGGATGGCGAGGAGCGCGGACCCCCTGAATCCGCTCGTCGCATAAAGCATCCCATTCGACGTCACCGGCGTTGGAATTGCGTTGGCGGTGAGGCCACCGCACTCCCAGATCAGCTTGCCGGTTGCCAGATCGTAGCTGCGGATCTTTTGGGTGGCGCAGGTTACCACCTGAGGCTTTCCCGCGTGCTCAACCACGAGCGGAGTCGTCCAGGAAGTCGGCTCATCCCTCGTCTGCCGCCAGATCTCCCGCCCCGTGTTCTTGTCGAGCGCGACGATGAAATCAGGTCCCTCGTGATCCCAGTTGATCACCACCGTGTTGCCGTGCAGCGCCGGCGAGCTCCCCTCACCGAAACCATTGCGGGTCTGCATCCGGCCGAGTTGCTTCTCCCACTTCTTGTTGCCTTGAAGGTCGTAGCAAAACACCCCGCGCGATCCAAACGAAGCGATGACTACCTTTCCATCCGTCACCGCCGAGTAGGAGGCAAAGCCGTGATCGGGGTGGTGTCCCTCGTGGGGCACCTCTTCACGGGCGACGCGCTGCCATACCGTCTTCCCCGTACGTCGGTCCAGACACAGCACCGTGAACTGGACCGGCCCCTCGGGTTGGATCGTGCGAGGGGCGCCGCCGCCGCCGGCTACTCCGCGGGACGGCTGCCTGGCAACCGCAGTAAGAATGAACAGCAGGTTGCCCCACACGATCGGCGTTCCCGTTCCGCCGCCGGGAAGCTTGACCTTCCATCTCACGTTGCTCCCCTCGCTCCACGTGACGGGAGGATCGGCGCCGGGAGCCAACCCGTTGGCCTGAGGCCCTCGCCATTGGCGCCAGTGCGAGGATGCTGGAACCCGCCCGGACGTCTGGGCATCGGCACGCGAACCGAGACTGGTGGCTGCCAGGGCGCCTACCTGGAGCGAGCGCTGGAGAACTTGCCGTCGGCTGATTGACGCTTCGGCGCCGGATGTGAGGAACTCGGACGACATCTGATGGAACACTCCCGTAATGACATCGGCTGGCCTGCTTGTTCTGCTCAGACGCCGAATGTCGGAACTTGTTGCGCAATGGATACAATGAAGGGTTCCAGCCGGCGCCGGGATGCCGCGCCGTCTGGCGGACTGCGCCCGTGGTCGGGCGCCTCGGTGTGACGCGGGCGGGGACGGTTCCCCCAGTGCCTCGCAGGAGAATCTCTTCAAGGATGGATAAACTGCTCCCGTGATCGACGTACACTGCCACATGCTCCCTTTTGTGGACGACGGAGCGCGAGATTGGGAGACCTCCCTCACCATGGCCAGAATGGCCTATGAGGATGGAATCCGAACGACAATCCTCACTCCCCATTGGACCGGGCAGCCCGGAGAGATTGACTCCGTGAAGGCCCGGCGCACTGAGCTGGCGGAGCGACTTCGAGACGCCGGCATCGGCCTCAACCTGTTGCTGGGGAACGAGGTGATCCTCACGCCGCAGTTGGAGGAGGCGCTGCAGAATGGAGGCGCGCTCCACCTCGCGGACAGCAAGTTCGTTCTGTTGGAGACGGCTCAACTGGAGCACGGCGCCTTCAATCGGAAGGCGATCTTTCGGCTGCAAACCCACGGGCACCGCGTGATCCTCGCCCATCCCGAGCGGGTCCCCTCGTGGGAAAAGGAGCATACGGAGCTGAAGGAGCTGATTCAAGCCGGGTGTGCGCTCCAGGTGAATGCCCAGAGTCTGCTGGGCGGCTTCGGCAAAGGACCGAAGCTGGCAGCCGAGCGATTCCTGAAAGCCGGCTGGGTTTCGCTGATGGGAACGGATGCGCACTCCACCGGAAGTCGACCCCCGATCCTTTCCGCCGCCCTCGCTCGAGTGGAAAAGCTCATCGGCGAGGCTGGAGCGCGGCGACTTGTGTTGGACAATCCTCAGCGAATCCTCGAGAACCGGCCGCTCCCCTGGGTGGATCTGGATGCCGAGCCCGCCAAACGCGGATTCTCCTTTCCCTGGTCCCGGGGTTAGCACGGGTTGGGACTCTGGAAGGACGTGCGGCGTCGAATCGAGGGGATCGGCGTCGATCGGCGACTGGACCTGTCGCTCCGTCGAGAGTACTTCGGCAATCGTAAGGGCGGATGGTGGCTGTTCCCCGAAGAGCTCAATGCCTCAAGCATCGTGTATTCGGTGGGAATCGGCGAAAACCTGACCTTTGACCTAGCGCTGATCGAACGGTTTGGGCTCACGATGCATGCCTTCGATCCCACGCCCCATGCGCTCGCTTATGTGGCGTCACGCTCGTGGCCCCCGGAGTTAAAGGTTCACCCCTGGGGGCTGGCCCATTACGATGGGACGGCGGGGTTCCGTCCGAGCACGGATCCCCGGGAGCCATCCCACACCCTGCTGGAAGACCCGGAGCGCGAGGTCGATGCGGTGGTCGGATCCGTCTACCGCCTCGAGTCGCTCGCCTCGCGCCTGGGACACGCCGCGATTGATGTGCTCAAGATGGACATTGAGGGCGCCGAGTACGAGGTGATCGAGGATCTGTCACGATCGGCGATCCGCCCGACCCAGATTCTTGTGGAGTTCCACCATCGATTCCATGGCGTGGGGGTGGCCCGAACCAACTCCGCCATTCGGCTCCTCCGAGAGATCGGCTACGGTCTCTACTCCGTGTCGGAGTCCGGACGCGAGTACTCTTTCCGACGGAACTAGCGACCGTCGGCGTTTCTCCCGCATAGGGAGACCCACGACGTTCGTCCAATCTGCACCAGACCACCTCGGCACAGGAGCCGCGGTCGGTTCCCTGGACACCAAGCCGAATGGGTAAGCGACCACACAATCTGATCCTGCTCGGGATCGACAGCCTCTGGGCTGACCACATGAGCCTGTACGGCTACCACCGTCTCACCACGCCGCACATCGACCACTTCGCGTCCGGTGGAGTGGTATTCGAGCGCAACTACAGCCCCCACATCCCCACCACCAGCGCCTACGCGACCATGTTGACCGGCAAGGACGCGTTCAGTCACGAAGTGGTGGCGCTTCGCCATCAGGGTGGCCTCACGCCAAACGTCGATACGCTGCCGGAGATTCTGCGGCGGCACGGATACGCGTCGACGTGTGTGGGCTTTACCGGCAATCCGAGCAGTCGCGGGTTTGATACCTATCTCAACTTCGCCGGTTGGGGGCGGTGGGCAGAGCGCCCTTCACGGAAGGCGGACAACCTCAACGAGGTGGCGCTCCCGGAGTTGAGTCGACTCGCCGCGGGCGAGCAGCCGTTTTTCCTGTTCCTGCGCCATATGGATCCGCACAGCCCCTATTTGCCGCCGGAGCCGTTCGAGCACCTGTTCTACGACAAGGATCCTTGTGACCCGGCCGTGGACACCATCCGCCCCGTGCTGGACTTCAAGCCGTTCCGCGATTACTTTGCGACCTGGATGCCGCCGGGTATCACCGACGCCGATTACGTGATCGCCCAGTATGACGGCGCGATCGCTTACATGGATGCTTGCATCCAGCGGATCTTCCAACGCGTGGAGGAGCTGGGGATCGCCGACGAAACGCTCATTGTTTTGAACGGCGACCACGGTGAGACGCTGATGGATCACGAGTGCTACTTTGACCACCACGGTCTCTACGATTGCACTCTGCACGTGCCGCTCGTGTTGAAGCATCCGAGCCTTCCGGCCGGCCGACGGGTCAGCGGATTCACCCAGCACCAGGATCTGGTTCCGACCATCCTGGAGGTGCTCGACCTCTCCGAGGATCGGTCGAAGTTCGACGGCAAGAGTCTGCTCCCGCTTGTGGAGGGGTCGGTCACCAGCAACTACTCGGACTTCTACATCACCGAGTGCACCTGGATGAGAAAGCACGGCTGGCGCACTCCGGAATGGAAGCTGATTGTCGCTTTGGAGCCGGACTTCCACTTCAAGCCCGAAATCGAGCTTTACAACCTCGTGACGGATCCCGGTGAGAACCACAATCTTGCCGAACAGGAGCCGGAAATCGTTGCCACCCTCAGGGGGCGGATGGATGCCTGGATTGCTTCGCGAGAAGCGGCGACCGGTAACTCCAACCCAATGCACCGCAACCTGAACTGGCACGGCAGCACGACCCACGAGGGGCCTTTCACCTCGTCGCAGCAAGCGTACGACACGCTTCACATCGGCGATCCCGGCGCCGCGGCACGCCTCCAATCGCGGGACGCGCCGCCTGAAGCGAAAGACGCCTGACGTGGACCGACTGGACGGTCTACCGGAGCCGGTAGACCGTCCAGCGCCCTTCGCACGGCGGGCCCTCTGACACGTGCAACTCGCCCGCAACCGGGTCGGCAACCAACGCGCCGACGGTGGACATCCTGTCCACCTCACCGTGGCGGCAGATCGGGGCCGCCTGTGGGCAATGGTCCGCCAACAGTTCCCGAACGCTTTGCGCGTCAAGTGGTGGGGACTCGGCAAGCAGCCGCGACATTCGCTCAAAGCGAACATGGGTGTCGGAATACGTCGGGGGTCCACCGGCCTCTGCGGCCCAACCCGTATCCAGGTAGTGGTTGGTGTGCACCAGGTATCCTCTGCCAGGGTAATCCGGTTGGCGGCTCTCGCCCGGCACGGCTTCCACATCGAAGATCTCAGATGCCGCCGTGCACAGCATGTAGTTTCCGGGTGAGCAGAAGGGGTAACTCGCGAAGAGCCGCTCTACATCCGTCCGATGCTCCAATCCGAGCAACCGCTTCTTGAAGGGGTAGTGCGAGAGGCCGGGCTGCGGCGGGCTGTGGCGCGCCAGAACCGGAAGGTTGTTCGCGAAGTGCGCGAGACCCCGATCGTTCAGGCCGTGATAGCCAAGCTGTCCGGCGAATGTCCAGGTGAGGTACGACGGGGCGCCCGTCGGCTTCGCATGGACCACCAGCAGGTGACGTCCCCAGGCCGCATCCATGTCCGATGTCTGCCCGATGATTGCCCCACCAGTACGGGTGCTGCCGGGGGTGACCGCGAAGGAGGTGCAGCCTTCCGCCGGAAGTCTCGGAAGCACTTCCCCCCTCAACTGCAGGAGCACCGCGTCCTCGAATGGAATGGAGGCGCCTTCGGCCAGACCTTCGATCTCCGCGACTTGCTCGGGGGCGAAGTGGCGCAGGAGTGGCAGGAATGACCACACGGCTGCCGTCACACGCGATCGAGAGGCGCCGGACCACTCGTGGAGAAACGCGACAAACGACTGGATCGGCACGCGCGCGGACTCACCGTACTGGCGGCCCAACTCCCTGTGATCCCCGGAAATCTCGATGAACTGAAGCGCCAAGACAGCCTCCGTGATTTACAGCAGGTCGGCGGATTGCTCAACGCGGGACACTTGCACCCGCCGGCCCCGAGCGGACTTCAGTCGGAGCGGATCCCCTTCCAGGCGCCCGAGCACGGCGACAGCACTGGCCGGACGAATCTCACCTGGCCCGCTCATCGGCGTGGCGCCGTAGAAGAGGCAGAGCGCCCTCCCCGGCGGCCAGTAACCCACATCCCCGAGATCCACCGTCTCGTGGGTTGCGTCACAATCCAGCCGCAACCCGATGTCGAAGTAGATCTCATCCCCCCAGGTCGAGAATCCGCACACCAGCGGCAAGGCATCCCAGAGATGGTCGGCCCCCGGCCCTGAAGCCAGCGCGGCCCGTATCTCCAGGGATCCGATCTGAAACAGGATGATCCGACTCATGAGTTCCTAACGACTTTCCCGATAGCGATTGAAGTCGATCACGTACTTCCACCAGTTCGCGAGCTTCCCGTCCGGACCGCGGCCAGGGGAGTGAGGTAGCCGCGTAAACCACCACCGATGGTGTGCCCGAATCTCGCCGCCGCCCCAATCCAGCGCTGTCACCAGCCGTGGGGCTCCCGTGAGTCGTGGGTAGTTCAACCAGTCATCTGCCGTGGAGAGGACTGGTGTCTTGTTGCCCCACTCATAGTCGCGCGTACTGTTCGGCGCAAAGTGGACGTTTCCGCAGCCGGCGCGGCCGGGCGCCACCCGGTCGTAGAGCGTGAATCGGTTCCAGGCGTGGGTGGGATAGGGTTCCCACGAACCGTAGACGCGGCGCATGATGCTCTCGGTTCGGTGGCCGAGGTTTTCGAGCATCTCCCCCACTCCCCTCTCGTAATTGAAGCCCATCACCACGAAGATTCGGTTCGCCGCCACCCCGAGCAGCGGGTCACTGTTGCAGAAATAGGCGCCGCGGCCGGCCATCGTGGACTCCCACAGGCCCGAATAAGGCATCCCCTGGATCCAGACCTCGTCGATTTCCCCCCGATTCACGCGGCTCGCCACGTCAAACCGGTTCAGGATCGCGTGGTAATCGATGGCGTCGGGTTGATGGAATCCCTTTCGGGAACGCCAGGCTCGAATGAACCCGGCGCCATCGTAGCGGAAGCCGTCCTTCTTTACCGGAAACTCGTCCAGCAGCACTCGCTGGACCACCTGATAGTCGATCAGGTGGTGGCTGACCTCTCGAACGTCCCT
>SYKE01000046.1 GCA_005798285.1 Actinomycetota bacterium | reverse complement strand
GGAGAAGGCTAGTACCGGAATCAGGATCAACTCCACAAGGACCTTGCCGCCTTCGACGGTGCGCAGGCCCACATGGCTCAACTGCTCCGTGAGAATGCTTCCCAGGTCGCCCGCCTTCTGGCTTTCCCCCCAGGACTTCTGGAAGTACTCTCTCACCTCCAGCGGAAGCGAATCCCACCGATCCTGGACGGAACGGAGGCTGGACATCAACTGGGCCTGATGCTCGCCCCAGTTGGTCCACAGTGCCCCAAACTCCTGAGCGAGGGGACGGAACATCACCACGCCCAGTTCGAACAGAACGAAGGCCAGGGCAGTGAAGACCAGTCCCGCGCTCCAGGCGCGGCGGGCATGTCGATGGAGCCGTCGAAGGATCGGGCTCCGCTCCAGCCACAGCACCAGTGGCGCCACGGTGAGCGAGAGCATCATGGCCATCACCACCACGACGATGATGAAGCCGACCCGGAACAGGAAGTAGCCGAGCGCAGCCACCAGCGCGACCCGCAGGATCAACGCCGTTACTGCCGCCAGCCAGGTATCCGGTCTGCCTCGTCGCTCGGAAAGACTCACTGAAACGCCTTTTGCAGGATGTCGCAGATTCGCGCCGCGCTCCTGCCATCGCCATACGGATTCGCCGCCCTGGCCATTGCCTCATACGCGTCGCGCCGGGTCAATAGCCGCATCGCTTCCTCAAAGATGCGCTCCTCGGAAGTTCCGATGAGGCGGGTTGTTCCGGCCTCGACTCCCTCGGGACGCTCGGTTGTTTCTCGCATCACCAACACTGGTTTCCCCAGCGCCGGCGCTTCTTCCTGAATGCCCCCGCTGTCGGTGAGGATCAGCGTGGAGCGCCGCATCAACTGTACCCAGGGAAGATACTCCTGAGGTTCGATGAGTGCGGCCCGATCTACTTGACTCAGTTCCGCCTGGATCACGGATCTCACCGCAGGATTCTTATGCATCTGGAAGACGATTTGCACGTCCCCCAGGGTTCCCACCAGGCGTTTCAGCGCCCGGCAGATCCGTGCAAGAGGCTCGCCCAGGTTCTCCCTACGGTGTGCCGTCACCAGCACCACCCGGTTGGGTCCCGATGTCAAACGATCCAGTTCGACGTCCTCAAACACGTACGGTCGGGGTGCTACCTGCAGCAGGGAATCGATGACGGTGTTCCCCACCTGATAAATACTGTCGGCCGCAACGTTCTCTCGAAGCAGGTTTTGAACCGCTTGATCGGTGGGTGCGAAGTGGAAATCGGCCAGAGGGGCGGTCAGTCTCCGGTTGATTTCTTCCGGAAACGGGTCGTAGCGGTTGTCGGTGCGAAGGCCCGCCTCCACGTGTCCTACGCGGATCTTTCGGTAGAAGGCGCCGAGGCTCGCCACAAAGGTGGTGGTGGTGTCTCCCTGCGCCAGCAGGAGATCGGGCTTCAGTGTTTCCAGCAGGGGGTCCAGTCGCTCCAGGATCCGAGAGGTCATCTGGGCGAGTGGAGCGCCGTGCAGCATGATGTCCAGATCGTGCTGGGGTTGAATCTCGAACACATCCAGCACCTGCCGCAGCATCTCCCGATGCTGGCCGGTGGATATGACGATCTGTTCTACCCCCTGTCGTCGGTTCAACTCGAAGATGACAGGCGCCATTTTGAGGGCGTCCGGTCGGGTGCCGACGATCGAGAACACGCGCATTCGAGTCAACTCCGCGCTTCAGTTGCCGCGCGAACCGGCCAACAGGAACGCCACGAAGGCGAACACACAGAACAGGCTGCTGATTCCATAGAGGATGAGGACGGTCTTCTTTTGCGAGTAGCCCAGCGCCAGAAGGCGGTGGTGGAGGTGACTCTGGTCTGCCTGATAGATGGGCCGGCCGGAGCGCCATCTGCGAATGATCACCGCCGCCGTGTCGAAGATGGGGATCGCGAGCAGGAGGAAGGGGATCGCCACGGCCACCGCGACCGGCGCTTTGAACGCGCCGACCGACGAAATGCTGGCCAGCAGGAACCCGACCACCGGCGCCCCTCCGCCCATGAAGATCCGCGCCGGATTGAAATTGTACCTGAGGAATCCCAGGAGTGCGCCGCACAGCGACGCTGCCAGGATGGCGAGGGCGGGCTGATTGCTCCACACAGCCATCAGCGCCATGGTGGCGGCCGAAATCGCCGATACTCCCGCAGCCAATCCATCGATCCCATCGATGAAGTTGACCGCGTTTGCGACGCCCACCAACCAGAGCACCGTGAGTGGGTAGCTCCACCAGTGAAGATCCACCATGCCGTCTCCGAACGGATTCGTAACGAACCGAATCTCCACCCCAAAGGGAATCACCAGCAGCGCGCAGACGATCTGCACGATGAGTTGCTTCCCGGCCGAGAGTTCCGTCCGATCGTCAATGGCGCCCACGGCACTCAGCAGCGCTCCAGCAATCACGAGGGCGATCCCCGGCCGGAGGGTTCGATCAGTGATGCTCCGGCCAAACCCGAAGCTCACCACGAGCGCCAGCACGGCCAGAGCGATCACGAACGATGCGAAGATCGCCAGCCCACCCCACCGGGGGATGGGCTGGACGTGCACATCGCGCGACCGCGGTGGCGGCGCAGCGCCGTACGCCAGCGCCAGTTCCCGCACGCGGGGCGTGAGGAGACTGCACAGCCCAGCCGCGAGCGCAGCGCTTGCCGCCGCGACCGCCAGGTAGAACCCCGGTTCCCGCATGGAGTCTCTTGCCCGCGCTACTTTCGACGAAAGTCCTCACAGTGAATCGCGTTCGGGCGCTTTCGGTGACGACAGTCTCGGGGATTGTTGTAACGACAGCTTCCGCACAAGTACACGTTGAATCCCAGCGCCTTTCGGACGCTCAGCCAGAAATCCTGGATGCGGATTCGCCAGTTCATACCCGGCCTACACTGAGAAGCGTATGTTCAGGATGTCGCCATCCTGGACCCGATAGGTTTTCGTTTCCAGTCGGAATAGTCCCTGCTCCTTGGCCTGTTTTGATCCGCCCGCGCCGATCATGGCCTCGTAGGCGATCACCTCCGCCCGAATGAAGCCCCTGGCCAGGTCGGAATGGATCTTCCCGGCCGAGGTGACGGCGTCGTCGCCCCGTCGAATGGTCCATGCCTTCACCTCATCCTCACCCACGGTGAAGAAGCTGATGAGCCCCAGAAGCTGGTAAACCGTGCGGAGCAAGCGAGCCCGGCCGCTCTCTTCGACACCCATCGCCTCGAGAAAAGAGGCCTCTTCCTCCGGTCCGAGTTGGGCGACTTCCATCTCCACCGCGGCGCAGATGGGGATGATCGGCGTGCCGGAGCGCTCAGCCCAGGCCGCCACCTCGGGATCGGGCTCCTGGCCGATGGCGTCCTCTCCGATGTTCAGCACCACCACCGTCGGCTTCCGGCTCACAAACTCGAGGTGCCGTACCACTTCGTCTTCAGAAGCGCTCAGTGGAAAGGATGAGAGCGGCTGCTCCTGCTCCAGATGATCTTTCATCCGCAGCAGGATCTCTTTCTCCAGCCCGCCCTGAGCCGATTTCGGTTTGGATCGATCCTGCTTTTCCATCCGCTCGAGACGCTTTTCGATCAGGTCCAGATCCGAAAGGATCAGTTCGGCCTCCAGGTTGCGGTAGTCCCTCAAGGGGTTGAGCCCTCCGTCGGGGTCGGGCACGGCGTCGCTCTGAAACGCCCGCACCACCGCCACCAGCGCGTCGGATTGGCGCACTTCCTGCAGGAACTGCGGTCCGAATGCCCGGCCCCCGGCCGGAGCGGCGGCGCCGTCGACGAAGGTCACCGAGGCATGACTCTGCTTCCTGGGCTGGAACATCTCGATCAGCCGGTCCATTCGACGATCGGGCACTTCCACCACGGCGATCTGATTGTCTCCGCCGAACGACGCGGGACCGACTTTGACAGGTTGACGGGTCAGGGCGCCGAAGAGGGAAGTCTTACCGACTTCGGATCCGCCCACAATCGCGACTTTCATACGCTCCCACTTAGTGGCGGCCGGGCCGCCGGAGGTTCAAATAGAGACCGTGGCCCGACCGGAGAGCTACGAGACGCGGCTCAGTCGCTCATTCCCGGGAGCGGCGGCAGGTAGTTCCGCCACACCTCGTTCTTCAACCCGGCCACATATTTGGACAGGCTGATGTAGGGAACGATCCGGGGCCGCCTGGGCTCTCGTCGCAAGCGCATCCCGGTCTTCTCCAGCGCCTTGTCCGCCTTTCGGGCATTGCAGCGACGGCAGCAGGTCACCAGGTTCTCCCAGCTTGCCCCACCCCCCATGCGCCGCGGGATGACGTGATCGATGGTCATGTCTCGTCCCGATATCCCGCAGTACTGGCATTGGTAGTCGTCTCGCGCGAACACGCTCCGCCGCGAGAGTCTGAGCTGCGGCAGGGGCCGTCGCACATGGTAACGCAGTTTGAGCACCGATGGGGCGAAGCAGTCGCGATCCAGCGTCCGCAGCTTGCGTCCGTCGTGGTGGAGCACCTCGGCCTTGCCGAGATACACGAGCGCCATGGCGCGACGGATGGAGCAGACGTGCAGAGGTTCGTAATCGCTGTTCAGGATCAGGACTTCGGTTTCCACGGTGTTCAGTTCCCCAGACAAACAAAAAGGCCCGTTCATCGCACAGAGCGGAACGAGCCTGAGGCTGCGGTGGAGACAAAACTTCTCGGTAGGCAGGGGCTATCGTCCAGCGCTCGCATCAAGCCCGCGAAACTCGCGGGATGCCAGTAGTCGCACTCGCGAAGGCACTGACCTTCGGCGCGACCGGCAAACGGTCTCTTCTGATCGAGCGAACTGATGCGGAACATCGGTGTCCTGTTGCGACCTGCTCCCACCTACTCGGATGGAGTTTAGCCAAATCGTTGATTCTGTGTCAACCTGAGGTCTCCACACCTCGCCGCCTCACGATGTAGCGCCCGGCCTGTCCCTCACGCTGCAATATCGACCCGAACGGCGGATGTGCTCAACAGGAACTCACGCTGCTTGATGTGATGCGGGAGCTGGAGTGGCGGTTCCCGGAGGGGTAGGGGCTGCCCGATGCGGGATGTCCGGCATCGGGCAGCAAGACGGGATGGATCAGCCGAGGACGATCGGCTCCACGTCCAGGGCTTCCGCGGCGGCGATGAGTTCGGCGGTGTAGTCGCCGATGATGGCGTGGATGTGGTTGCTGCTGTAGCTCTGCGCCAGGTCCTTCACGCTGCAATCGAAGCGAGCGTAGGCGTGCGGCCACTCCCAGGTGGTCATCTTCGCCAGTTCGCGATCTCGTTCGGGGCCGAACGACACGAACGAGCCGGTGAGGATGTGGAGCCGGTACTGGCCGCTCTTCCGGGTGAAGCGAGCAAAGGTCACTTTGTCCGCAGGGTCGCTGAAGAATTGCACCGAGGCGCCGGGCGCCCGGAAGTAGAAGTCGAGCGCCGGGTAGAGCTCCACCTGCTTCCAGTTCTTGCGGAAGTCGCCGGAGTACTTGCTCAACCAGGGCGCGTGCTCGCCGGAGTTGACCAGGTCGTAGACATCCAGGTCCTCGTGGTAGTGGCGGAGGTCCGCAAAGAGGACCGGCGTACCGCTGAGTTCGTGGAGAAGCTGCATCGTCAGTCCGCCGTTGCTGTCGCACTCGGTGGCGCAGATGATAGGCTTTTTGTTCTCATCTTCCCAGTCGGCCGTGTCGTTCAGGAGCGCCTCGGCGACGTCCATAATGCAGTACTCGTCCCACTCGGTCCAATCCAACTGACCGGTGAGGCCGCAGAAGTCGATGCCCTCCAGCTTGCAGAAGTCCTTGCAGGCGAGGTAGAGCCGCACCTGCCGGGCGAGCGTACCGTCGAGACCGTCGGTGAGACGTCCCTCCTGCCAATGGATCTTGCCGCAGTGGGCCTTCAGCCAGTCCAGCCCGGCTTGAGTGCGGTCATTGGAGACTCGCTTCATCCGGCTGTAGAGATCCAGCGCGCTTCGATGGAAGACCTGAACCCCGAACTGCTCCATCCACTGGCTCTGGTCGATGTGGCCCGTGTACATGCCCATCGAGGGACCATCGAACTCGCCGTAGCGCTGACCCCGCAGGCGCATCGCGGCTTCCTGTCCGAGGGTCCGCTTGCTGGGTTGGCGCCGAGCAAGAAAGGTGCGTATCTCCGCCTGAACCGCGGGGTCCTGCACGTCGCCGAGAATTCGACCGAAGGGGCGGCTGATCTCATCCATCGTCCCCGCTGAGGCGAAGAAGGCAACCCAGCCGGGGTAACCGGGGTTGATGTTGCCCAGGAAGAGGATCGGGGCCTCAGTGAACTCGGCAGCCTGCGCGGTGAAGTCGGGGTAGGACCACACGCAAAAGTTGAAGACCACGACATCGCAATCCGCTTCGGCGAGCGCGGTCGCTTCCGAGCGGGCGGTGGCGTAGTTCCAGATGACCTTCTCCGCCTCGACGACCGCGTGTCCTTCGGAGCGGAACCAGTCGGCGGCTCTCGACTGGAAGCTCAGACACTGGGCGGAGGTCAACTGGGCGACCCGCTCGCGCCCGTCCGTGAACGTGCAAATCCCGATTCTCATGGAGCTCATTCCCCCGGTCGACGGACCCACTCCGGCCGACGACCGCAACAGACGATCTGAAATTGGGCTTCCGCCTCGGTGTGCGAAGGCGGAGCAACCCTACTGAAGTTGCATCGGCATCACGACCATCAGGTAGTCTTCCCCGTCGATGGGTCGGATCACCGAGGCGTTGAGCGGCTCAGTCATCTCCACGTGGACTCCCTCGGAGCTCAGCACGCCGAGGACATCGAGCAGGTAGCTCACGTTGAAGGCGATGCGGGTTTCCTCACCCTCGCGCTCCACGGAGATCTCCTCGCGCGCGTTGCCCAGATCTCCGGTCTCCGCCGTGATGACCAGGGAATCTCCCACCGTCTCGAAGATCACCCGATCCTTCGCGGAGCCGTCTCGGGCGAAGATGCGGGCCCGGCGCAGCGCGGACAGCAACTCATCGCGCTGAAGCGCGAGTCGTCGCGTGTAGCCGTCCGGGATCACGCGCTCGAATCGAGGGAACTGACCTTCAATGAGTCGCGACACGAGTACGATGCGGTCCGTCTTGAACAGCACCTGGTTCTGATCCACGCGGATGTCGAGGGTATCCTGGGGATCGTCGCTCAACACGCGCGAGAGTTCGTTGAGCGCTCGGACCGGGACGATGACGGTCGTCTCCCCCTGCGCCTGAGGCACCTGAGACGTGCGGAGCGCCAGGCGATGCGTGTCCGTTGCCACGAGCCTCAGGCGGTCCGGCATCACGACCAGGCAAACTCCCGTGAGGATGGGTCGAGTGTCGTCCGTGGACACCGCGAGGGCGGTTTGACGGATCATCTCCTTCATTACCGGCTGCGCGAGGGTGAGCGACACATGGCCGCCGACTTCCGGAAGGGGCGGGAAGTCGTCGCTTCCAAGACCGTTGATCCGATAGTCCGAGCGCCGGCAGGAGAGGATCAGGTGGTGTTGATCGTCGGAGCCCAGGGAGACATCGGCCTCGGGGAGCCCCGAGACGATCTCCAGGAGCGTTCGCGCCGGCACGGTGATCACGCCGGGCTCGTGGATGCGGGCCGGAATCAAGACCTCCACACCCAATTCCAGATCGGTCGCCGAGAACCGAACGTGGCCTTCCACGGGCTCGATGAGCACATTCCTGAGCACGGGAAGGGTGGACTGGGTAGAGACCACCCGACTGACGACCTGAAGAGCGTCGTGGAGTTCTTTACGAGTGACGGTGAGCTTCATAAACGGTTCCGAAGCGGGCTGAATTGAGCCCGGGCGGTCCCGCGATCGGGACTCGGGTTAGTTTGCCACCGTCAGGCCCGTGGCGACAGCGGATTGAGCGGATTGGGCCGCTGCTGCGGCCTTGATCGAGCTCAGGAGTTCGGGGGCGCGAACTCCGGGCAGCTTGAGAAAGAGCGGCTCCGCCCGAACCGGGACCTCGATGTGCCCCGGCTCCAGGCGTGCGGCACGGGGATTTCCCATCAGGTTCCAGAGCCCTCCGCCGCCCGGCCCGGTCTTCACGAGGAAACTCACGGGACGCGCAAATGCACGGGGCGACCAGAGAACCGCCGTTGAGAAGCCCTTGCCCTGAAACACGTACGCTTTCAACTGGGGGAGTTCAACTCTGCCGGCCGGCGCGACATCCTCTAGAAAGCGAGCGCAGGTCGCCAGGGCCGCCAGGGTGGGCTTGCCGCCGCCTTCCGGATCCAGCAGACCCCATCCCCGATCCATCAGCCCTTCGAAGCCCAGGGAGTCGTTCCAAAACGGATCCAGGAAGATCCGCTCCACCCCGGCGGCCCGCGCCAGGGTGAGGGACTTGCCGAGGGCGCGCGCCGCTGCCCGAGACTGCTCGACGCCGCCATACCACTGCTGGTGGGGAGGAGAGGGCGCCCCGGCAGACGTGATCCAGATTCCCGTGCTGTTGCCGCCGGCGAGATCGAGCCGACCGCGCACGGTGCGAAACCACTGGCTCACCTGGTCTTCGCCACCGAACTGGAAACAGACCGAATCCGGCGAGGTGGGCTGGTACTCCGAAACGGAGTCGACGACCCGATGGATTCCCCGAGTGAGCGTGGCATCCAGGAATCCGGGATCTGTGGAGGCATAGCCACCCGCGATGACGCGACTGCCCGAAAGAGCCCCCCGCACGCCCTTTGCGGCGGCGCGCACGAGGGAGAGGTATTGCTCGGGGGTGCCTGCGAAGCTGTCCCGGTTCCAGGGGGTCTCCCACACCTCGTAGGCCGAGATCCGCGTGCGGTAGTGATCGGCGAGTTTGCTCGCGTAAGTCTCGAAGTCTGCCGTTCGTGCCGGCGGCAGCGACGCGGTATCGACCCCCTCGCCCGCCGTGGGGGCCGCCCAGGCCGGAGTTCGGCCCAGCACGCCGAGCAAGGTGAACCCTCGTTGTCTCAGTGCGTCCACCTCGGCGTCGCGCCAGGCGAAGCTCTCCCGGGCCGGCTGCACGCTCGGCCACTGAGTTGCCTCGCTTGCGCCGGACATCCGCCACCAGCGGGCGCCCACCTTCGCGGCAACGCCGGCCGCATGCCACGCGCCCGGTTCCGGGCCACCCCCGGCGATCCCGGCGGCGCCGAAGAAGGAGCCGGGCGAGGCCTTCGGGCTGGTGGGGTGAACGGCGGTGAGGATCACCTCTTCCGATGCAATCACGCGGGAGCCGGACACCACCTCGCCGACGACACGCAGGGTTCCGGCTTGCGGCGCCCGCATCTCGATCGGGACGTCAATCACCTTCGAACCGGGGGGAATGGGCGCCTCAGCCTCCAGAAGCCGCTCTCCGTAGAAGCCCTCCATCCGGGCATGCAGCGTTAGATCCCGCGGGATCTCGCCGATTCCGGAAACCCGAAAGGGAATGCGGAGGAGCTGATCCGGCCTCGGAAAGAGCTCGGCAAGCGAGAGCGAACAGGAGAATTCCACGGGAGCGGCGCGGAAGTAATCCCGAGCCTCGCCCTCTTCCACCTGGATCGCATCCACCTGGTAGGACGATCCTTCGTCGGGTCCCAAACGAGCGAGGTAGCGCGCCGACTCCCTTCCCGGCAGGGTCACGCTGAAGCCGTAGCGACGCCAATCCGACGTCAGTTCGAAGGTGCGCTCTTCTCGGAGCGCGCCCCCCAGCTCGATCAGGCCCAGCTTAGCACGGGAGCCCGGCGCCGGCGCCCGGAGGTAGGCGCTGATCGTGTATCGCCTGCCGCGCCGGGTGACGAAGGGTCGGCTGTCGATGGACCCTCGGCCCGAGCAAACCGCGAACGCCTCCCCGTCGGGTGTCTTGCCGGGCAGCGCGGCCACGCGGGAACCGGGGGCCCACCCGGCGACGCCAAGTTCGAAGCTGCTGTTGTAGATCAGATTCCCGGGCTGAGCGGTGAGAACTGGAGGGTCCGGCTCGACGGGCGCCTCGCCCGCCATCACTCTGAGCCGATCCACCTCCAGCGTTCCCGAACAGGGCACGAAGATCGTTACGGCGGCGTCCGGATCGTCCAGGTTGACGGAGCCCTGCACCGTGTAGAGCTGCCAGTCCCCGTCGACGGCGACACGACGCGAAAGGTACACGACATTCGGATCGGAGCGCTTTCGCAGGCTGACGGTGACCGGCTGCTCCAGGTTCTTGCCCCTTAACCACACTTCGATCGCGTAGGAACCGCCCGCGCGGAGCGTGATGCCCGGTCGGGCGAGATGCATCGCGCCACCATCCCATCCCGTGATCTCCGCCAGAAGGCAGGCTTTGCCGTTCTGTGGTGACCGGGTGTTGCTCCGGTAGGTGACGGCGATCTCGCCGTAGCTCGCGTCGGTCCAGCCCGGCGGCAGTCCCCCTTCGAGCCGATCAAACTCCTCCGCCAGCGGGAGACCCGGGGAGTCCTGCGCTGTGGCGCCGGGGACCGACGGCAACAACGCCGCCATTCCCCACATCAGCAATACTGCCGCAACCGCTCCGCGCTTCACCTGGCCTCCCCGTGTGTTCCGAAGTCCTCCATTGTTCCGCGCATCGGCTGGGATCTCTTCCTCAGGGCGGTTTGGGAGTTCGCGACGAGAGCGAAGTTGAGTCGACTGCGGGCCATGCGAGTCCCGCCGACGACTTTCGAGGGTCGATTCGTGCATAATAGGTGCGCCTGAACGAGGGTTCCATCGACGACGTTCGCCGCCGACAGGTTGTCAAAGCGCTTTGACGGGGCCGCAAGCATGCCGGTCCGCGCTCTACTGTCTCCATTGGGACGACACGGGAGCGGGAAGGTTCCAGATCGGGCCCGTGTGTTTGATCGGATCGGGGCCCGTCATCTCGGCCCGGCGCCCATGATGAGCGATGGGGACTACGGGACTCTGGTTGGAACACTCGCTTCGCAGGCCACTCAGGAGGATTGCAGGTACATGGCTCGTACGTTCTACTTCACCTCGGAATCGGTTACCGAGGGACATCCCGACAAGCTCGCGGACCAGATCTCGGACTCAGTCCTTGACGCCATGCTGGCGAATGACCCCTACAGCCGGGTCGCCTGCGAGGCCTTGCTGACGACCGGTCTCGTGGTTGTCGCCGGCGAGATCACCACTCAGGGGTACGTTGAGATTCCCGATCTCGTTCGACGGACGATCGAGGAGACGGGCTACACTCGGGCAAAGTACGGGTTCGACTCGTTTACGTGCGGAGTCATGGTGGCGATTCAGCGTCAGTCCCCGGACATCGCCCAGGGCGTGAATACCGGCGGCGCCGGCGATCAGGGGATGATGTTCGGCGACGCCTGCAACGAGACACCGGAACTGATGCCGATGCCGATCATGCAGGCGCACAAGCTGGCGCGACGGCTCTCCGAGGTTCGCAAGAATGGAACCCTTCCCTACCTGCGGCCCGACGGCAAGACCCAAGTGACGGTGAAGTACGAAGACGGTCGCCCGGTCGGCATCGACACGGTGCTCATCTCCACGCAGCACGCGAAGAATGTCAGCCAGGAGCAGATTGCCGCCGACCTTCGGGAGCATGTGGTCGATCCGATTCTGCCGTCCGAACTGGTGTCGCCGGGGATGAATTACCACGTGAACCCGACCGG
>SYKE01000045.1 GCA_005798285.1 Actinomycetota bacterium | reverse complement strand
CTGCGCCCAGGGAATTGAACCCAATCCCTCGGCGATCGACGGGCACCTGCGGCGATCTCTGATGTTGGTGACCGCGCTGAATCCGCACATCGGGTCTGACAACGCCGCCAAGGTTGCGAAAAAGGCCCATCAGGAGGGCCTCACGCTCAAGGAGTCGGCCGTTGCGTTGGGCCTACTGTCTGGCGAGGACTTCGATCGGTTGGTTCGGCCCGAGGCGATGATCGCCCCAAGCGCCTGATGGTTCCGAAGGGGAGCGCTGCTTCGTCCGTGGCGCTCCTTCTCGGCTCGAGAATGAACCCGCCGGCTGGAGTGCAGGTCCCGAACGGCTTGCTTTTGATCGCTGCCCCACGATTTGACACCCCCTCTGGTGCGGCACGGGACGCAGGGGCGCCGCCGCGCGTCTCTCCCGGCGGGGAGCCCGCGGGGTCGCGGGATATAACTTTGGTGTTCCCTCGTCGCCCCGGTTTAGCGTGTCGGGAGCGAGCGTGATGGGTTCAAGAGGTCTCGGTATGGCGGTCGCGGAAGCGCCTCCCCAAAAGGTGGAGCTCATTCGGGCAGAACTGGCTCGTGTTGAGAGCCTGCTCGCGGATTCCGCCGTTTCCAGCGTGGAGATCCTTCAGGAAGCCGCCCTTCACATCCTTTCTTCCGGCGGCAAGCGACTGCGTCCGCAGTTGGTGCTGCTGGTCTCACAGCTTCTGGCGGGAGATCCCGAGCGCGCCGTTCCGGTTGCCGCAGCATGCGAGTTGGTCCACACCGCTACCCTGGTTCACGACGACATCGTGGACGAAAGCGACAGTCGACGCGGGAAACGCGCCGTTCGCTTCTTCTTCGGTAACTCCGCCGCTGTTTTGATGGGGGACTACCTCGTCGTACAGGCGTTCAAGCTCCTTGCCCGGGATCCGGATCGCCGGCTCTGGCCACTCCTGGCGGATGTGATCGCCCAGATGTGCGAGGGCGAGGTGCTTCAGATCGCCGTCCGAGGGGACACTTCCATTCCGCTGCCGACGTACGAGTTGATTATCTCGTCCAAGACAGCCCGTTTGATGTCGCTCTGTTGTCGCTTTGGCGCGCTGGTTGCCGGCGCCGACGGCGTGCGGGCGCAGGCTGCCGCCGACTTTGGGTATCACCTGGGCATGGCGTTTCAAGTCCAGGACGACGTTCTCGACTATCTGGGCGTGGAGCCCGAACTCGGAAAGCCGGTGGGGACGGATCTTCGTGAGCGAAAGGTGACCCTACCGGTGCTGCTGGCGCTCCGAGATTCTCCACTCGTGGTTCGAGAGGAGTTGGCGGCGTACTTTTCCGGGAGCGAATCGCTCCGCGCCGGAGATGTCGGGCGAGTGGTGGAATTGATTCAGGCCGCCGGTGGATTTGCGAAGGCCCGGGCCCATGCCCAGGAGCATCTCGCGTTCGCCGAACGGGCGATCGGATTGCTGCCGACTGGTCCCGCTCGGGTGACGCTGGAGGCGCTCGCGGACAGCGCCGTCAACCGCACTCGATGATGGAAGATCCGCGTCTCACCCATGTCGATGCCACGGGCACGGCCCGGATGGTGGACGTGTCGGAGAAGCCGGACACCCTCCGCATCGCCGAAGCCGCCGGCTCCGTGCGGATGTTGGCCGAAACCGTGCGGCTCATTCGTGAGGCGAGTATTGCCAAGGGAGATGTGCTCACGGTGGCTCGAGTCGCGGGTGTGCTCGCCGCGAAGCAGACCGCACATCTCATACCGCTTTGCCATCCGCTGCTGCCGACCGATATTCAGGTGGATCTCACGCTCGAGTCTCACGGGGTTGAGATCCGGAGCCGCATCACGGTGATCGGCAAAACCGGCGCTGAAATGGAGGCGCTCGTTGCGGTGAGCGCTGCCGCGCTGACGGTCTATGACATGTGTAAGGCGGTGGATCGGGGCATGGTCCTGGGGGAGATACGGGTATTGAGGAAGCAAGGCGGAAAGTCTGACTGGACGGCCGCCGGGGCGCGAGAAGGGGCTGGCTAACCGTGGCCGCGGAGAGTCCTGTTCCGCTGCCGGCGCTGGAGCGCCTCTCCACATATATACGCTGCCTGATGCAGTTGGAGCGCGACGGTGTAGCGTCGGTCAGCTCTCAGGATATGGAGAAGCACACCGGCGTGTCCGCGGCGCAGTTCAGGAAAGACCTCTCTTACTTCGGCGAGTTTGGAAAGCGCGGAATCGGATACCGGGTGGTGGACCTCAAGGAGCGCATCGCCTCGCTGCTCGAGATTGACCGGGAGCAGTCGGTGGTCATCGTCGGCGCGGGTCATCTCGGCAGCGCTCTCATCGCGTACCCCGGTTGGCGTTCGTATCGATTCAAGATTGCGGCGGTGTTTGATCGCGAGCCTGCCGTTATTGGCAAGCGGATCCGACAGTATACGGTTCAGGACATCACCGAGCTGGAAGATCAGACCGCGAGACTCGGCGCCCGGATCGGGATCATCGCTGTCCCCGCCTGGGAGGCGCAAGGCGTCGCAGATCGGCTGGTAGCCGCCGGTATCGTGGGAATTGTCAACTTTGCGCCCATGAAGCTTCAGACACCGGAACACGTGGTGGTGCGTGAGGTTTGCTTCATTTGCGAGCTTGCAATGCTTTCCTACCTGGTGAACCATCCTGCTGGAGGGTCCGAGCCGGCCCACTCCGACGACCCCTGATCCGCCCGTTTGGACTCATGGAGGGCGCCATGCGCGACTGGCTGGATCGGCAGTTTGAGATATCGACCCGAGGTTCCACCCTCTCCCGAGAACTCCGGGGAGGCTTTGCAACCTACCTGACGATGGCTTACATCTTGATTGCCAATCCGGCCATCCTCAAAGCCGCCGGGGTTCCCGTTGAGCCCGCGGTCGCCGGCACCGCCATCGCGGCCGGCATCGCCTGCCTGGTGATGGGGGTTTGGGCCAACTTCCCGGTGGCGCTTGCCAGCGGAATGGGTTTGAATGCCATAGTGGCATTTCAGATTGCGGGCGCCCTGGGCTCCTGGCAGAAGGCCATGGGATTGGTGGTCATCGACGGTCTGTTGATTCTAGCCCTGGTACTGCTCGGCGTACGCGAGCGCGTATTCGCCGCTATCCCGGATGATCTGAAGCGGGCCATCGCCGCCGGGATCGGACTTTTCATCGCCTTCATTGGCCTGGTGAACGTGCGATTGGTTGTGGTTCCGCCGGGAACGCTCGCCGGTCTTGCGGCGGAACCCAGGGCCCACCTGCCGCCAGTGGGTTTCGGCGTGCTGACCGAACCCGGACCGATGATCGCAGCCGTCGGGCTCGTGCTGATCGCGGTGCTGCACGTGAAGCGAGTGCCGGGCGCCCTGATCCTGGGGGTTGCCGCCTGCAGCGTACTCGGGGGCGTGTTCGGACTCACTCGCTTGCCGACTCAGCTCCCGACGGTGGACGTTGGATCGCTCTTCCAGGCGGATATCCTGGGGGCGGCGCAGGTCAGGTGGCGTCCCCTGCTCCTGTCGCTCGTCCTGGTCGACTTCTTCGACACGCTCGGCACCGTCTCCGCGCTCGCGGATCAGTCCGGACTCCGGGACGAATCGGGCCGGCCGAAAGGGCTGCGGCGGATCCTGATGGTCGACTCCGCCGCGGCGGCGCTGGGCGGACTCTTCGGCGTCAGCTCGGTCACCTCGTACATCGAGTCGGCGGCAGGTATCGCGGAGGGCGCTCGTACCGGGCTGCACACGGTGATCGTTGGCGTGCTCTTTCTCGCGTCGGCCGTACTGGCGCCCGTGGCTGGGATGGTTCCCGCTGCCGCAACGGCGCCGGTGCTGATCTTCGTCGGCTTCCTGATGTTGAGCCAGATACGCGACATGGATCTGACCCACGTTGAGACGTCGCTGCCCGCCTTCGTTACCCTGATCACGATCCCCTTGACCTATTCAATCTCCCACGGCATCGGTTACGGCTTCCTGAGCTACACCTTGATTCAGATCCTCGTCGGAAAGGGGCGCCGGGTGTCGCCGTTGATGTACGGGGTGGCCGGGATCTTCGCGGTTTTCTTCATCTGGGGAGCGTGAGTGGGTGAGGGCCTCGGACGCCTGGCCCCGGCATCTGGATCCACCGTCTGGTTTGTGGAACCTGCTCCTGCGTGCACCCGGGCGGCTGACCCCGGGTGGGCGGCGGCCCAGCGGAGGTCTGAAGACCGCTTGGTGAGCATCGGCTCAAAACTCGATGACGGAAGAACAACTGGCGGAATTGATCCGATCGCACGAGGCTGATCGGATTGGATTTACGGTTTCCACGAGGGACACGGACAAGTTTGCCGAGGCCGTGTGCTCCTTCGCCAATGATCTGCCTGACCATCGTCAGCCTGGCCATCTGATCATCGGCATCGACAATGCCGGAAGATTCGCCGGCATTTCGGTGACCGACGAACTCTTGCGTAATCTCGGTGGCCTTCGCGACGACGGCAGTATCCAACCACTGCCGGCAATCACCGCTTGAACTGCTCTGGAGACGACGGCGTGAGGTGCGCTGAGATGAGGCAGGGCTGCTCAGGGCGGTCGGTCTAATCTAGGGGCATGTCCACTGAAGTAGCCCTCCATCCTGCCGTCGCGCTCACTCAACAACTGGTTCGCCTGGATACCCGAAACCCACCCGGCGCCGAGGCGCCGGCCATCGATCTCCTGGAAGCTCGTCTGATCGCGGCGGGGTTTTCGACCACGGTTGTGCCGTATCTCAACGACCCGTCTCGACGGCACGTCGTGGCTCGGCTGAGCGGAAAGGGCAGCCGCCCCGGTGTGCTCTTCTCGGGTCACGTTGACGTTGTTCCGCCTGGAGACAACCCCTGGTCGTTCTCTCCGTTTAGTGGGGAGTTGCAGGACGGGCGTGTTCTCGGTCGAGGCGCCTGCGACATGAAATCGGGTGTGGCCGCGCTGGTCATCGCCGCCGAGCAGATCGCCCGCATGAAGGTCGACCTGGAGGGCGACCTGGTAGTCGCGCTGACCGCCGACGAGGAGCGCAACTGCCTCGGCGCGGAGCAACTGGTGAAGGAGCCGCTGTTCGATGGGCTCGGGTATGCGCTCGTTGCGGAGCCCACCTCGCTGGAACTGGTTATCGCAGAGAAGGGCGCTCTCTGGGTTGAGGTGAGCTTCCTGGGCAAGACCGCGCATGGCTCCATGCCTCAGTCCGGCGCAAACGCCATCTCCGCCGCCGCTCAGTTCATGGTTCGCTGGGAGTCGCGCTATGACGCTCTCTCGGCGACTCACCCGTTTTTGGGTCGGGCCACTCTCAACCCTGGCGTCATCCGTGGGGGTGTCAAAGTCAACGTGGTGGCCGACCGCTGCACAATCGAACTCGACATGCGCACCGTGCCACCCATGGCACACACCGACCTGGTGGATGAAATCCGTGCCCTCGCGGCGGGAATCGCGGACTCTCGCGCGGGAATCTCGTTCGCGATGGCGCTTGCATCCGACCGGCCGAGCGTGTTTTGCGATCCGGAAAGCGGACTGGCCTGTGCGCTGTCGGCCTCATTTCGGGCCCTGGATGGCCGCAATCGTGTGTGCGGAGGAGTGCCTTACTGCACTGAGGCCTGCATCTGGACGCCGTCACTGGGGGTTGAGTCGGTGATCTGTGGTCCGGGGCGGCCCGACATGGCGCATCAGCCCGACGAGTACGTGGACGCTGCGGAGATCGTGGTGGCCACAGACGCATTCCGTGCAGCCGCCCTTGAACTCCTCTCCGCAGGGCCTACACTATAGGGGTGTGTCTCTTCCTCTCCCGCGGAGAAGTGTGCCTCGTTGAAGTGCCCGCACTGTTCGGTTCCCGTGGCTCGAACGGATTGGTTTTGCGCCAACTGCAAGCGATCAGTGGCGCGTGAGGAACTGGACTTCCGTGACACGCGGAAGGACGGTCGCGTGCGGCTGGTTGGGATGGCCGCCGTCGGCGCAGTGCTGTCCGGTCTCCTGATGTGGAGATCCACGATGACGCCGCAGTTGCCGCCACCGACTGCGACCATCGAAGAGGTTGCTCCGGAAATCCGTATCGTCGATGCCCCAGCGCCAAACGCCCCTCGGGTCAGCGCAACAGCCGTCTCTGAGGTTGTCGTTGCACCGGTCAAAGAGAGCATCCCTGGGGCGTCCGCCGCTGTAACAGATGAGCAGCCCGAGGCCGAGCCGCCGGCGAATGAAGGCACTCTGACTATTCTGGTGGAGTGTAAGAGTCCAACATTCGTCTACGCCGACGGCGGAAAACTGCTCGGCCAGGCGCCGCTCAGAGAAGTGGCGTTGTCGGCCGGCGAGCACCAACTGCTGTTCTGGACACCACGAATCGGCGCCCGACTCACCCGCCGGGTGGTGGTGGAGACGGGCAAGTCACTCGTGGTTGAACAGCGGGTCCTCCCCCCGGAGGACCCGCTAAAGAGCCTGATGTCGACGGCGCCTCCCTAGACCTGGGGAAACCGGGTTCGGTTCTATTCGAAGACGAGCGCGTCCAACTCAAAGCCGGCGGGCCCGAGTTCCAGCTTTGCAAGCCCACTCGCGTCGAACACGGTGATCTCGACGATCTGGGCGGCATCCAGATGACCGTTTTCGTCTTTGGAATCGCCCTCGAGTTTTGGATCCGTGGCGAGGTTGATGCTGCGAGTCTGCCATCCGGTACTTTCGCCGGGCTGCACCGCAAACTGGTAGCTCGATCCATCCTTCTCCTTGAGTTGAAGAACCAGGAAGGATGGCTTGCTGCAGTTGGTGGCGAGACGGAAGCGACTCATCCCGCTGAGCGGCAGACCGTTGAGCTTGCGATGGACACCCCAGATCTCCTGTGCACCTCGGGTATAGGTGTATCGAAGCCCCTTTCCCCCTGCTTCGTCGGGAGTTCGGGCCATTCCGGGACCGGCTGCGGCCGCAATCGCCTCCAGCTTGCTTCCGGGCGGTAGGATCGAGAAGCTAGGCCCCTGGGCTCCCAGGATCATCTTCACCGGCGTCCAGCGCAGCAGCCCCGAGTCGAAATTGTCGAGGATGGCCAGCTTCTTTCCCGAAACCTCTGCCAGGCCATGCGAGAGCGGCTCGGCCACTACCGGGAATCGAACATCGTCCAGCCAGAGCCGGCGGCGACCCAGCAGGTCCGGGATTGCGGGTCCGACGCCCGCGGGTGCGTTTGCCAGCAGGACGGCAAAGTCCGAGACACCGATGCTGCCGACCTGATCGAGATCAAGCTTGCCATTGTCATCAAGCGAGTTCTCATCCGGCTCGAAGTCGGCAAAGTTCGCGGTGATCTCTTGCCACTCGTTCGCAGGTACGCAGCACATCAACTGGTAGGCCGAACCATCGTTCTCTCGAAGCGAGAACATAAGCTGAGAAGCCCGGTCGTTCCGCACCCACGCGTGAAAGCCCCTGGCGCCGGCCGGGACTTTGGCGGGGGCATAAAGCCCACGGATACTCTGCGGCTGCACGTCGTAGTGGTAGGTGAGAGCGGAGACGCCCTGCTTGAAGAAGCCCGCATCGCGCGAAAGTCCGATCTCGGACTTTTCATCGGCGGCAACGGCACTCTTGTCGATCCGCACTGCAACGAACCCGTTGACATCGGCTTCGAAGTCGAACGACGACCGGCCCTCCTGGGCCGCCAGTGGCGCGAGACCGGCCAGCAGCATCACCGCCGGCGAACCATCTCATGAGCATCGTGCGTCCTCCCAACAGTTCGGAAGAGTGGGCTCGAAAGCCTAGCCGTTAAAGAGTCTATCCATCCACAGATCGAGAATCTGCTCCACCAGATCCGGTTCATCGAGCACACGGTCCTGGTCGAGAAACAACACGGGCTGAAGCGGAGCGTCCCCCTCGACGAGCGCCGCCACCTGGAAGCCTCGCTGCCGCATCATCGGGACGCCGCTTCTCCCGCCGGTGGACCGCACTCCAAACCGGATCTCAAACCGGGGAACAACCGGCAATCCGGCGGACCCGAGGACTGTTCTTCCCAGCACGGTTCGCCGGACTAACTCGTCCAACGCTTCCTGCGCTCGGTGCAGGTCTTCCTCACGTACCCCCGGTTGCTCAGTGAATGTCAGCTCCACGCTACCCTCGGTTGCCGAAGAGGCCCGGGATGGGTGCGTCCTGGGCGACAATTCCTGCATCTCGGAGCGCCAGACCTGTGTCGAGTCCGAGGTGCTGGTACACGCTCATCAACATATTTCGAGTGTGAAAACCCACCGTTTCCGGATAGGCGCCCTGCGCGTCGGACTCGCCGATGACTCGACCGCCTTCAACCCCGGCGCCCGCAAACATCACGGTGTAGCAGTTCGGCCAATGGTCGCGGCCCCCCCACTTGTTGATCTTTGGACTGCGTCCGAACTCCGTTGCCAGAATGACCAGAGTATTCTCCAGCAATCCACGCGCCTCGAGGTCGTCGAGCAGGGCGGGAACCGACTGATCGAACGCAGGAAACTGCTTCTTCGGGTAGTCCGTCAGGAATCCGCCGAAGTTACCGTGAACATCCCAGCCCTCCAGGCCATCCGCACCCGGATGGCGGCTCCAGTTTACTTGCACGTATCGAACTCCGTGCTCCACGAGGCGCCGTGCCGCCATGCAACTCTGCCCGAAAAAGCTCATGCCGTACCTGGCTCGGAGTGACTCGGGTTCCTGCGAGAGATCAAAAGCCTGTTTCACCCCTGCCGAAGTCAGCAGATTGAGAGCCTTCTGAACACTCTCGTCATAGGAGCGAAGGTCTCGGTTCTGAACATGCTGGTCGAAGTGATCGAGTTGCCCCCTGACCAGGTTTCGGCGGCCGAGCCGTTCGGGCGTGACACCGGCCGGGAGCTGGATGGATGGCAGCCGATCCACGCCCTGCCGCGGATCGTCCACGCGGAAGGGACCGTAGGCGCCGCCGAGGAACCCCCCGTATTGACCGGGCACCCGGGCCCCGTTGTCCCAGAGCTCGCGTCCCAACACCACATACTGAGGCAGATTGGACTTGGGCTTGCCGAACTTCGAGACGACCGATCCGATGTGCGGACCTTCCTTGTCAGGTTTGCCGGGAATGAACTTGAACCCGGAGAGCGCAATCGCGGCGCCCTCAGGATGGTCGGGCGCCTCATTGAACATCGTCCGCACCTGGGTGATGCGTTTTATCTGTTTGGCGAAGCGGGGAAGGTGTTCACAGACCTCCATCCCCGGTACGCCAGTTGAAATCGGCTTCCACATACCGCGAATCTCTTCGCTCTGGTCCGGCTTCATGTCCCACGTATCGACGTGGGATGGGGCGCCCCAGAGCCAGAGAAGTATGCAGTTGAGATCTTTGTCGCGACCCGACGCCCGCGCGGCGAAGTGATCGGACAGGCCAAACCCCAGGGCGCCGATGGATCCTGCCTGGATCAGGGCCCGTCTCGGCACCCGATCACAGAGTCGGACCCCGGGTCCGGCGATTTCGATCATCCCAGTCTCTCCAAACGCAAACGAATCCCCGGCCTCACCTGAGTTTCCCCCGAGCGGCCACCGGCCAGCAATCCACGACCTCGCCGCCGCGATGAACCCAGAGCTCGTCTTGCATGTTAACGGTGACGCAAACGTGGTTGGGAATCACATGGAGGCGGTCGCCAATCCGATGGCGCGGGCTCTCGGAACCCAGCCGCACATATCCATGTTCCTCATTCATCTTATGCAGCAGTAGGCTCGGATCTTCGACGAACCGCCCAAACCCGGGCCACGCCGCAGTGGAGTCACTCGTGAATGTCTTCGATCCGCCATCAACGACGATCTGATCGGGCACCGCGTCGCTGACCACGGTCACGGCGATCCGAAGGGCGCAGTCGTCCCAGGAGGCTGCCTCGGCGCCCGCCATGTTGCGATCGTTGAAGATGTAGGTACCACAGCGGTTCTCGGTGATGCTGGGTGCAAAATGGGAGGAGTAGAGGCTGGGTGACGAGCCTCCGCTCACGACCTCACACGCCAACCCCAGGTCGTTGAGATGCCCCACGGTTTCTGCGACCCGCGAGTCCTCTGAGCGCCATGCCGCCTCTTTCTCGGCTTCGGTCCCGGCGATCCAACCCTGGTAGGTCATCAGTCCCGCAAACTCGAGCCCAGGAGAGTCGGCCACGCGACGGCAGAGATCGTACAGTTGGGGTCCGGGTGCCACTCCGCACCGTTTCATTCCCGTATCGACTTCAACGAGGCAGCGAATCCGGACGCCGGCCGACTCGGCCGCTCTCGAGAGACCCTCTGCGACTTCGGGGGAGTCGAACACCGACGTGAATCGCACCCGGTCCACCAGTCGCACGAGGCGCGCCAGCTTGGATTCACCGAGGATCGGGTAGGCGACCATCAGGTCTTCAAATCCGGCGTCGGCCATCACCTCAGCTTCGCCCAGTTTTGCACACGTTAATCCAACAGCTCCCGCGGTCACCTGGATGCGTCCGATCTGGGGGCACTTGTGCGTCTTCATGTGTGGCCGGAACCGAATGCCGTGGCGATCGAAGTACGCCTGGGCTCGGTAGATGTTGGCTTCCAGGACATCGAGGTCCACAACGAGGGCCGGAGTGTCGATCTCGGAGATGTGCATGGCAGGTTCGGTGAGCGTTTTGGTCGAGCGGTCCGTGGCGGGTCCGGAGGGCATTTCCAGCCCAACCGTGGGGAGTTCCTGCCTGAAGTCGCCGTCACGGCGATTGACCTGCGTCGTGACAGAGGATAATCTGCGCGACGAGTGCTCAGGAGACGAGATGCCGTACGTTGAGATGCACGCAGTGGAGGCCGTCGGTGAGTTCAGCCGCGGGGCCCTGCTGGTGCTGGATGTAAGAACGATAGGGGAGTGGCACTCCGGGCACATCCCCGGAGCGATCCACATACCGCTGCATGAACTGCAGGCCCGCTATGACGAACTGGACCCCGACGAACGCTTCCTGGTTGTGTGTGCGCACGGCATCCGCAGTGCGGCCGCCGGGCAGTTTCTTGCAAGTCAGGGCTTTGTTGAGGTAATCAACCTCCGGCACGGAATGTGCGCGTGGGCGGGTCCCGTGGTGACCGGCCCGTAGCCCCGGGCGGCCGAGGCCCCTCCGCCCGCCCGGACGGCGGGGAGCATCAGGTCAGGCGCTGCCGGACTCGTTCCGCCCCCGATTAGCCAAACGGTTCCCGAACTGTCAGCCGGGCCAAACCCGCTGCGACCGTTCCTGGAGGCGACTCCCACCCATTAGGTGAACGGCATAGCGGGAAGCGAGGGCCGGTTTGATGCGATTTGAGCAGCTAGTGGTCTGTCAGGCATCTAATGAGGGGTAGAGGCGAGCGAGGCGATTTCGCGCCTTGGCAGTTGTGAAGCGCCATCTCATTGGGCACAGCGCTTGGTTGCGTTCGGCTTTCCAAGCGCTGACCTCTTTGTCCAGTT
>SYKE01000044.1 GCA_005798285.1 Actinomycetota bacterium | reverse complement strand
CCAGACATGGAGCAACTGGACAAAGAGGTCAGCGCTTGGAAAGCCGAACGCAACCAAGCGCTGTGCCCAATGAGATGGCGCTTCACAACTGCCAAGGCGCGAAATCGCCTCGCTCGCCTCTACCCCTCATTAGATGCCTGCCAGACCACTAGCGGCCGGACGCAACGCGCTGCTCAACCCGACGAGCCTGACCCTAACGACTCGGATGGGTACTACGACGGGTGGCGATCTGGTACTGTCAAACCCGTTCCCGTTCCCGCTAAGTGTGGGGGTCGGCACGCTCGCGGCGCCGTTCAGCAGCACCCGGGCCGGCACGAACGTGACCCTAAACCCGAGTGCTAACGAAACGGTGCGCGTAAACTTCGCGCCGACCAGCGCCAAGCGCTCCAAGGGGTCCTTGAAACTCACCGTGCAGGTCCTCGGCGCCGGGCTGGGAACCTACACCGTCGCGATAACGGGGGTCGGAACGAGATGAGGCCGGCACTCACACGGTAACCGATGGTCGCGGGCTCCCGGCGGGCGAGACTCATTTCGCCTGCCGGGAGCCCACCCTCGTTTCACACGATCCGTACGACCTGCCCCGGCGAATGCCGACGCCGAGACGTCTCGGACAGTTGCAGGATGTCTTCGGATTGCAACACACGATTTAGAGTTGCGTCCGACAGATCCGGTTCCCGCAGCGCCGCACCCCTTTCCCGTCTGGGGCAACCCCCGGATTGGTGGCGATGGTCGCCAGCTTGTGTTGATCGCCCCACCCTGTCATCCGCGCAGAAGTAACAAGGGGCGGCGCCTTGCTCTACTGAGCGGGGATCCACTCGGTGCGACATGGCGCGTGATGCTGGCTGTTCTCCGGCCGTGGTCCGCCGGCCAGTTGAGCGGGACGCGTTCGTCAATGACTGCTTGCGGGACTTGCCCTCCTGGATCCTCGGCTCAAGCCCGAGGATGACGGTGACCCAGGGGTGGGCCGGTGGAGCCATCTGGTACGTGCCCCACAAGAGTGCGGCGCTGCGGGTGTCGTCGACGCCGAGATCTCTACGAACTTGTGGCGCACACGCGGACTCCAGGGGCGCCAGATCCCCGCCGAAGTATTGCTGCCGCGGCTCAACGGCCCGACTTCATCCCAGCCTGGGGCAATGCCTCACGACTCGTGGCGATGACGCGCCACCTTGTGTTCACCCGAGCCAACGCCGCCCCCGCCATCCCCCCAGAAGTCGCGTAGGGCGGTCGCTTGCTTTGGAGAGCGGGGATCCACTCGCTGGGACATGGCCCGACATCGGGTGCGGCGGCGGGCGGTGCGCGGCACGTGATTTCATCCGCCGAAGCTCGGGGCTGGGGGTTGGTTTGGGCCCTGATAGGAGCCGCTCGGCCAACGGGAGTCGAGCACGAACTCTTGATCGACGGGCACTTCCCGGATGCGCAGGCGGTGGCCGTCGGGCCAGACGGCCTCGATGGCTTCGAGGCGGGAGACGGCTCCCAGGCCGAAGTGGATGCCGGGGTCGCTGGAGCTGAGGTAACTGCCGCCCGGGTTGCACGTTCGGACGGCGCGGAAGGAGCCGGTTTGAACCGTGATCTTCGTGCCGATTGGGCAGCGCGGGCCCGTGAGACGGAACCGCACCCAGTGGTTGTTGTGCTCGGAGACGTTCCGAAGGATGAGCGGCGGACCCTCGAGATCGGACATCACAGCGTCAATCTTCCCGTCGCCGTCGAGATCGCCCGTGGCGAGAGCACGTCCTACCAGGCTGCGTGGGAGGCTCGATCCGCAAACGCGCTGTTCGGCGAACGTCTCGTCTCCCCGGTTCTGAAAGAGCTGGAACGGCTGTGCGTAGGAGGCTCCGGGCTCCACCTGCTCGGCGAGATGAAGCGGGTGACCGTTCGCGATGAGGATGTCTGAGAAGCCGTCGTTGTCGAGGTCGGCCCACCGGACGCCGTATCCCACGAACGGCATGGTCGGTCCCCCAAGTCCGGAAGCGAAGGAGGCATCGGTGAAGAGTCCGCCGGGTTCAGAGCGGTAGAGGGCCGTGGCTTCGCGCTGATAGGTGGTCACCACGAGATCGGCTCGGCCGGTGTTGCCGAGATCTCCCCAATCGACCCCCATCCCGGCATGTGCGTAACCATCGGGGCCGACAGCTACACCGCTTTCAACGGCGCGGTTGGTGAAGCGCGGCACGGATGGACCTTCCTTGCGCCGGAAGCGGGCGCCGGGGTGGAGATACAGATCTCCCGGCATCCGATCGTTGGCGAGGTAGAGATCCGGATAGCCGTCGCCGTTTGCATCCCCCCACGCGACCCCGAGCGTTCGGCCGTGCGTCTCCCACAAGCCGGCTGGTCGAGTTACGTCGCTGAAGCGGTAAAGTCCGTCATTGAGGAAGAGATGGCCCCGTTCGGCTTCGAAGTCCATGGGACCGCAGGCGGTTCGGATTCCCGGGAGGGGTTCGCAGACGCCGTCGCGGTGGCCGAGCCGAAGGTAGCCGCCGACGTAGAGATCCGGACGTTGATCGCCGTTGACATCAGCGAAGCCGGCGCTCGTGAGCCACGCTCCGCCTGCGTCGGGAGGCACGCCCGAACTCGCCGTCACCTCCTGGAAGCGGTCCCCGCCCAGGCCGCGGTAGAGGGCGGCGGCCCGATATCCCGAGAGAAAGAGATCCTCGCGACCATCGCTGTCCACGTCCGCCACGGCGCATCCCTGCCAGAACGCTCGGCGATCCAGACCGCTCTCGGCGACCCTCTGGAACCGGAATCCCCCAAGATTTCGGTAGAGTTCGACGCGGTCTGACCCGCCGAAGACCAGATCGGGGAGCCGGTCCTCATCCGCCTGGATCATCGCAATCGGGTGTCCGCTCGTTTGTAGAACTCCGCAGGGCCTGCTCATCGAAGCCTTGAGGCGGAACCCGATGCCGGACTGCGGCTGGACATCCTCGAACACGATGAATCCGGCGGTGACGGCGGCGGTTCCAATGGGGGTGTTGGGCTGCGGACCTCCGCAGCCTGCAAGGAAGAGCACAAGCGGCGCCAGAAGCCGGCCGAGGCGAGTGAGGAATTCAGCGCGGCGCCGGATCGTGCTCATCGCGCGCCACCGTTGGGATGGGAACGGCGGTACTCTGACCACGCAGCCTTCGCCACCGGATTCCCGGGCTCCAGTTCCACTGCCGCGCCGAGATGATGCTCCGCCTGCTGGTAATCCGATCGCCGCAGATAGATTCGGGCGACCTCAAGGTGGAGGGATACGGAGCTTGGGTTGCGGTCAATTCTGGATAGCGCGGTCGACAGCGCTGCTTGACTCTCGGCCAGAATCCTGAAACGAGCCCGCGCGCGCTCGGCTGGGCCGGGCAGGCCCAGCCGAGCGCACGCCTGAGAGAGATGCAACCACGCCCCTTGCGAGGTAGGATCGGCCACGACCGCCCGTTCCAGGGCAGTCCTGGCCTCCGAGCAGCGACCTTCGTCGAGGTGCAGCATTCCCAACTCGTGAAGCGCAGTGGCGTCGGATAGGTCTGCTCTCGTCGCGCGTTCCAGCAGTTCGTGGGCCTCGCTTCGAGCAACAGCGGAGCGGACGCGCCGGCGCAGCACCGCGCCGAGCGCGGCCAGGGCATGCGCGTCCGTGCCGTCGGCGCCGACTGCAGAACGCAGGTGAGTTTCTGCCCGTTCAAACTCCCCGTACTTCAACAGCGCCAGACCGAGTTCGCGTCTCGCCTCAACGAGGGACGGCGCCAGGGAGACCGCTCGCTCCAGCGCCACGCGTGCGTCAGCCACCCGACCCCGCTCTACGAGGAGCCGCCGGCCAAGCGCGAGTTGATTCATGGCATCGTTGGGACCCATTCGGACGGCGGCTTCGAACTCTCGTAATGCTGGGTCAGGCTGATCCAGGTCGAGGAGCATCTCACCCATCACACGATGGGCCATCGCGTCGCCGGGAGTTGCGGCGACTGCGGAGCGCGCTGCTTCGAGAGCCCCATCGGGGTCGCCGAGGTTCATGCGAATCTCGGCGACCCCGAGCAGGTACTCCGCGGAGCGAGGACTCTTCCGGAGCGCGACCTGCACCTGCTGGAGCCCGGCTGACGGGTGGCCGTGTCGGGCCTGCCGCATTCCGAGTATGAACTCGGGGCGGCCATCGTGGGGTGGCAGCGCGGCATCCAAAGACAACCAGCTACTCGGCGTCTGTTCCAGCAGCGCGAGCCGCGACGCGGGAAACAGGCGGATGGCGCAGAGGCTCCCGAGGAGCACGAGAGCCCCCAGGGCGCCCCGACGAACCACGGGAGCAAGGCGAGTGCCCAACGAAGCCCGCCTAACTCCCAGTGGCCTCAACCCAGCCGTGTCGGGGGGCGACGTTAGAATCCCGGGTTGCGGGTGCCGTCGGTGACACGACGCATATACACGCGGTATCGCGCATTGAGACTGCCCCACAGCGGCTGCCGGCCAGCGACGGATGCTTCCCTGGCGTCGCCGAGCTGATTGTAGTTCGGGGGCACTGCATTCGTTTCGGGCATCTTGAGCCAAATCGAGTGGCCATCGGCACAGAGGATGACAGAGCCGACGTTGTGTCGGGTGAGAGCGCGGGTGTAGCCGCCGGGGTTGGCATTCCACCGCTGTCGCACCCAGTCGAAGTCGCCGCTGTCCCACTGGTAGTTGTTCTGCCGTCGAGTGGTCTCGGTCAGCATTACGTACTCGGCCGGGGCATCGACACCGGCCATGGATAAAGCGCCGCCGAGGGAGTTTGGAACGTTTCGGATGATGTGGCGGTTGGCGTTGTAGTCGACCGGATACGGGAGTTGCGAGTAGGTCGGCCCCTCGCCGCTGGGGCAGGCGTAGATCGCCGTGTTCTTGATGTAGGGCTGAAGCTGCTTGAACCAGATGTCGTTGCGGGTTCGCAGTTCGGTGTTAACCGCCCAGACACCCGCAGGGTAAGTCTCGTCGTAGTCCTGAACGTACATCATCGCGCCGGTGCCGATCTGCTTCATGTTGGAGAGGCAGGTGGTCTGCCGACCCTTCTCTCGCGCCTGTGCGAACACTGGGAAGAGAATCGAAGCCAAAATCGCGATGATTGCGATAACGACTAGTAGCTCGATGAGCGTGAAGGCTCGCCGCCTCAGGCGGAGCCTGTTGAGAAAACGTACAAGCATCGTTGATCTCCCGGACCTGCTTCACTGCGGTCCGTTGGATCAAGAATTCATTTCAACCGCAGCAGTTCCCTTCCACATCTGCCGTTCGATCGAGTTCGATGCCATTCCCTGGCAGGTGGAGCGGTTTTGCACTTCGGTTTTAAAGAGAGACTATTCGGTTGCCGGCTGTCGCCGGATCTGCTGCGGCCCTCACGCCGCGCATGTCCGGCCCATCTGGTCGATCCCGACCGACTCGGATGGAGTAGAGTCCCGGCGCGAAGACAGCCGGTTGAAATCGGGCGCCTTGAACGCGAATGGTGTAGAGTTCCTCTCCGCTTGACTCCGAAATCACCTGCACCACTGGACTCTCTCCGCCGGAGAAGCCCAGTTCCGGAAGGTATGCCATCGGCCTTCGAGCGTCATTGGCGTCGACCGGTACGGTGATCGGCCAGCCAGGGAACTGCGCGGCATTCCCCTGGGATGAGTCCGAGAATCGCGGCCAGCACTCGAAGGTGACGGTGCGCTCCTTCTTATTGAAGCGGACCAGCCCATAGCCGTCTGCCCGTCGCTTCGGATCTGCGATGTCTTCCGGATTGGCGTAGGCCAGCATGGTGATGCGGTTCCCAAGCCCGTCGCGGAATTCTCCCGTCCAGGGCAGAGGGCTGTTCGGAACCGGGTTGGGCCCCGGCTTTTCGTCCTGCGGATGCCACCAGCGGCCGTAGATCGTGTTGACCAGTGCCGGATTCGTGAAGGCGTACGGTCCGTCGCCAAACGTGTCGATGCCGTGCTTGACGCAGACGGCGAGGTGTTGATCTCCGCACAGATGGACGGCGCGCACCCGGCGAAGCTGCTCGAGGGCGCGCTTTCGCGGCGACTGCGGCCACCCGTTGCAATCCAGATCCGCCAGCAGGCGGTTCTTACGGCCCCCGTGGATGTGGACCGCGCCGCAGAAGGCCGTTTGAGAGAGGACTGCCTTGAGGGTGGCGCCAGTCCAGTCGTGACCCCATTCCTTGAGGAAGCGTTCCTGTCGGGCGCCGAGAAGCTCCAGTCCGGGAAGGTCGATGGAGTTGGGATCGTACGCCGGATCGTTGATGTGATCCGGGCGGGGACCCATCTGTGGGATCTTCCCGGCCGGCCCACTCTTGAATTTGCGGTCCTCCAGGATCGCGAAGTCGACTCCACCCACCCGAAGTCGAGTGAAGTAGACGGAGATGCCCCGTTCGAGAGGGGCGAGATCCACTGGGTCCGGCAGATGCCAGGTTTGCTGGCGCTGGACCAGATTGACGTACTCCACGGGGTACTGATACCCGCCGTCGGCGTTGCCGGCGAGCGTGGAGCGCTTGCCGTTCTCGCCCCAGAGATTGCCGTGACCGACATCGTGATCGTCGGGGATCGTGATGGTGGGTCGGTCGCGAATGATCTCGCGGAACTGTAGTCCGAACTCGATCCAGCCCGCGGTGTGCTCGGTGTGTCGATAGGTCTGATCGCCGGCAAAGAAGAGCAAGTCGGGATCCTGCCGCTTCAGATTGTCGATGATCTCGGGTCGCATCCCGGTGGTGCGGCTGGAATTGCAGGACATGCTCGCGACCACGATGGTGTCCTTTTCAATGGGATCGCGCCGAATGAGGCCCTCAAAGAGTGCTTCACCGCCGTGACGAACTCGATAGGGAACACTCTGCGTCGCATCCCAGCCGGGAATCCGGAAGTGAGCGCTCCAGCCAGGGTAGATCACCCGCTCGCGAGCCTCTTCCTTCCAGACGCCGTCTCGTCGCAACTCGAGGCGCACTTCGCGTGGCTCATCCGGCATAAGCGGGAAGAGCTGAGCCGTCAGCTTGAGTACGCCGCAATCATGCGTGTAGAGGGCGAAGGCGACGACCTGATCCCGCTTCACGTGCATCGGTGGCGGCGGAAACGCGTCATTCACATGCGGAGCGTTTTTCCACCAGTCGCCGACGGCGAGCGAGTCGAGTCGGGGAAACTGATCGCCGAACGGCTGAGGCGGTTCCGGCGCCCCGGCGGCAATCGCCGGCGGCACGGGCTGAAGTCCTCCGGCGATTGCCGCCGCCGCCGCCTTCACCACGACCGAACGCTTGATCTTCATTGCTTGCTCTCCCCCTCGACTGCGGCGGATCGGACTGCCGCATCTCCGTCCCGAGCGGAGATCTCTTTCAACCGGTCCCGCATCTCCCGCAAGCGCTGCGGCCTCGTGGCTGCCAGGTTGTGCATCTCCGCCGGGTCGGTTGAGAGGTCGAACAACTCCTCGGACACCACCTTGCGATCCGGATCGGGTCGCGGCCGATCTCCGGTCCGGTCCGGGGTGTAGGTGGCGACCAGCTTCCAGTTCCCATGGCGGACAGCGGCCGAACCGTAATTCACGCCGGCAGTGTACAGCGTTCGAGGCGCCGTTTGAGTCTGCCTTCGGAAGAGGAGCGGGCCGATGTCCCGGCCGTCCCACTTCTTCTCGACCCTGGGCGCTGCTCCCGCCAGGGCGCACAGGGTGGGCATCCAGTCGACCGCGTGGATCGGCGCGTCCAACTCACCCTGGGGAATCCGTCCCGGCCAGTAGGCGACACCCGGGGTTCGGATGCCGCCTTCGTACACTTCTGTCTTGAACCCGCGCCATGGCCGGTTGTCGTTTCCGACCTTCAATGGGCCGAAGTCGCCGGGATAAGGTCCTCCCTGATTGGCCGTGGGAGGATGGGCGCCGTTGTCGCTGAGGAAGAGCACGAGCGTGTTGTCCCGCAGCTGTCGCCGCTCCAGGGCCGCAAGCACGCGGCCGATGGCGTCGTCCATGTGGCTGGCCGCCGCAGCCCGGAGGCGCTGCGCGGGATCCGTCAGATGCGGGTTCACCGCTTGCCAGCGATCAGGCTCGTCGATGGGGACATGGATCGCCGTGAATGGGAGGTAAAGGAAGAAGGGGCGATCGCTTCGGGAGTCCACCCAGCGAACGGCTTCCTCAGCCAGCAGGTCGGTGACATGGCCCTTCTCCTCGACGAGGCGGCCATCTCGGTGCCAGGTCCTGGAGAAGGGACCTTCCTTGTAGCGGTGAGTGTACGGCGTTACGCCGCCGGCGAGCGAGCCGTAGCCGTGATCAAAGCCGAACTTCTGCGGCCCCTCCTCGGGACGGGAGCCCAGATGCCACTTTCCCACCAGAGCCGTGTCGTAGCCCGCCTGCTTGAGGGCGGATGCCAGCGAGACGGTATTCCACGGCAGGGCGCGCTCGTTCTGGGCTTTGGTGACTCCGAACCGACTGGCGTACCGCCCGGTGAGCAATGCGGCGCGGGTGGGGCTGCACATGGGGTGCACGTAGTGTGACTCCAGCCGTGCTCCTTCCCGGGCGAGCGGCTCCAGGTTGGGCATCCGAGCCGTGGAGCCGTGCCAGGGAACATCCGCCCAACCGAGGTCGTCGGCGAGAAAGAGAACGATGTTCGGCCGAGTCGGCGCCATCGCGGCGCTCCCCCGGAGGGGTGCTGAGGCGCCGGCGGCGACAAGCACCAGGGCGGGAAGGAGCAGAGTCAGCGTTTTCATGGCGACTTCGGCGTCCGCCTCGGGATCAGGCTCCGGCTCGCGCGACGGCGCGCCGAGTGCAAGAGACGGATTCCGCTTCCAGTTCCAGCGTCAGCCTTCCTCTCTGCATCCGCGGAACGACCCAGAGCTCGCCGGGACTCCGTTAAAAAGCCGGCACAAAAAAAAAGCGCCCGGCCGAGGATGCTCCCCGGCCGGGCGCGGGGTCAGATCACTTCTTGACCTTGGTCCCCTGGTTCTCGCAGCCCTTCATGCAGCACGGCGGCATCGGCGAAGCCTTGCTCGCACAGCACTGCGCTCGCGGCTTCCCGGTCACCGTGCAGGTCGCCTTCGGGTCCGGGTTGTCGCAGCAGCCCGGGTGCTTCGCACGGCAGGGCGCCTTCTTGTCGCAGCAGGTCTTGTGGTGTGCCTTGCACGACTTGTCGCCTTCCTTGCAGCAGTTCTCGTGCTTGGCGCAGCACTTGGTCTTGCCGGTGCAGCACATGTCCTTACCGGAGTGCTTCTCGTGCTGGGCGGCGGAGGCGCCGGAGGTGACGAGCATGGCGGCGAGCGCCGCGACAAACAGAGTTCTTCGTGCCCACAACATGGTTCTATTCCTTCTCGTTCGCTCGTTCGGTGAGATCGGGGGAATACCGCAATCTCGGCATGATCCTGGAGCGCGTCGTGCCGACCCGGCAGACGCTGCAGATTCGATAGCGAGCCTCTCGAGACTCGCCGGGGACCGAATGCTCAGAGCGAGGGAGGAGCGCGTCCGGGCGTGGATCGGATCATCCACTTTGGAACGGCGCCGGGAGCGAACCATTCCCGTGCCGAAGAACAGGAAGGCGCCGGCAGCGAAGAGATTCTCTCCGAGAAGACCACCGGGAAATCCGGAGACGGCTGCGTGGAGATCGTGTCCGTGAACACTGCCGGCGGCAGCGTGTGAGACGCGATCGCGAAGCGGCAGCAACCGAGTACCCCGATGACGGGTGAGCCGGCGGGAACGGACTTCCGAGCGCAGCATGGCATCGGCCGGGCTGCCAGCCCGCAGTCCGACCCATCGGCACAGCGCCACCCCGCCCGCGCCGGTGTGGAGAGCCACACGGCGAGTGCCAGGATGAGGATGAGCGCTGTTGGGCGTCGAGACTGCACGTCGGGAATCACTCGCGTCGGGCTTTCCCAAGAGGAAAGCTACAGGAAAAGAATACCCGGCGAGAGTCTGATTGTAACGATTGGGATCTGCCGAATTTGAGTCGGTGCGGGAGAGGCGCGCCCGTACGTCGATGCCACGAGCTGGCGCGGATCAACCGAACAGCACGGATAGATCGACGCCGTCGTGTTGGAAGGGGTCGGTGGGAAACTGCGCATCCCCTAACGAGCACACGCCTCGGACCGCCACCTCGCGGAGTCGGGTGGCATCACCCTCACCCAATCCCTCTGTTGCCACGATGCCGAGGCTTCGTCCGGCGCCCTCAAGGAGGGTGATCGCCTCGTCTGGCTGATGGATGGGCCGCAGAATCGCGGTGCGATTTAGACAGGTCGGAACGAGTGGGGCGTGAGGATCGACGACGATCGTCCACCTGGCCCCTCCCGGCGACATCCGGAGCTGAGGCGGGTTAGCGCTCAAGGCGCGCATCGCGATGGAGGCGCGGTAATCGTGGACGCTTGCCGCCTCTGCCGCGGAGAGCGGTCGGAGCGGGTGTTCCGTATCCAGCCGCGTCAGGGCTTCGGCGAGTTGTTCCACCAGCGCCGGTGTCCGGTCGCCGCTGGGGTCTTCTAATAGAATGAGCTGCGGCGAGAGGCATCCCTGTCCATCGAACACCGCCAGATCCCGCGCCAGGCGGTTTGCGAGCTCAGCCGGTGAGTGGCGCCCGAATGCCTCCGCTCCGATCCAGGCGGCGCTCAGACGGTGACCGAATTCGAGGAAAGGTGTCGCCTGCGGCGCGAGCCGGCGGATGGCCGTCGCGGTGGCGTCGTCGCCATACACCGCGACTGATCCGGTAGCGGAGAGCAGGGCTGCCTCAATCCGTCGGTCGCCGCCGTTCCAGGAGGCCACCGCCAGGCGGTCGGCCAGATCGGGAGCGTGTTGTTGAAGACTGTCGTGGAATAGCCCCGGGAGGACCGGCTCGGAGGAGCTGCACTTCACGAGACACAGACCTCCGGCGATCAGATGCGCGACGACGGGGGGAAGCCAGGCGCCGGGGATGTTTGCAGAGGCGATAGTGATCAGGCTTCGCGGCGGGAATGGGTGGTCCGGCGCCCCGGTGAGGGTCGCGAGGGGGTCACCGGAAAGTGTCTGAAAGAGATGGCGCAGGTGCAGATCGATGAACCCGGCGTCATAGCCGGTCACCGCATGAACTCGAGCCACCGCCTCTCCGCGGATGGGGGAGCCCGAGTCGATCCAGACCCGGCACGTGTCGCGAAGCGCGGATATCCGCGTCGCTCGACATCCCCATGGCGCGCCCGGGCTGCCGAGACGATGGCGCAGTCGCTGTAAGTCGGTGTCCGAAAGCGTTCGGCGCACGAAGACGGGTCCATCCGACGGGCCAAACGACTTGTGTGGCCCGGGCCCGTCAAGCGCCCAACCGCGTGGGAAGCGGTCGGCTTCGTAAGCGTGTTGCAGAGCGCTCAACGGGTCAGGAACTCTTCGGCCGAAAGGGAGCAACCCCGAAGTTCCGCACCGGCGGCCCGCCCCAGCACCTCGAAGCCTTCCCCGCGCTCCACTCCCAGGTCTTCGGTCTGAATCGCACACACGGAGTGGTAGTTCGCCAGATCGACGACACGGATCAGTCCGAGAAGCCCCGGTTCCATCCGGCGGAGCGTCGTGGGGTCCACCACGGAGGCCCGCGTCCACGGTGGCCCGAATTTGACCCTCCCGGTCGGCTCGTCGTGGGCGGCTCGGCCCGGGCGCGCATTGAGCGAAGTGCAATCATAGAACTGGCTGCCGAGTTCGGTCATTCCATACTCGTTCACCACGTGGGTCGGGGGGATGCCCAGACGTTCGCCGTACAGCCGGTAGAGTTCCGCGCGGGGGACTTCTCGCGTGCGGCCCTTGAAGCCGCCCGTGTCCATCACCCGCGAACCGGTCGGCAGCTCGAGGGCGATCCCCTCGGCCTCCATCATGTCGAGGAGCAGCACCATTCCGAACGCGGTGCTGAGCAGGCACACCGGCTCGTCATCCGTCACAGCCTTTCGAAGCGCGGCGAGCAGGCAAGGAATGCGCGGACCTTCCTCGCGCCAGAAGACCCCGCTTCCGGAGGCGCCGAACCGCTCGAGCACAGATGAGTGCATGTGTCCCAGAGAGGAGTGGGGGAAGAAGCGTGCCGTCGGGCCGTTCACGAGGACCCGGATGGAGTCGCGGTCCGGCAGGAGATGAGCCTGGAAGTTCGGCTCCAGCGAGGCTTCATAGAGGCGTGCGTCCGGAAGCAGATGTCGCCCCCGGGTCTCCGCGCCGCGAGTCGTCCCCGAGGTCCGGTACTCCACCGTGATCGCGTCTCGATGACAGGCGGTCAAATCCGCCTCTTTGAAGGCGGACGTCGGGATGGCGGGAATATCGGTCCACCACGTCACCGAGTCGGGAAGGGCTCCCATGGCCCGGCAGAAGGCGCCGTAGGGCAGGTTGTGGCGAAACTGGTGAGCGAACGCCGCCAGCGCCAGCCGGTTGAACTCCCGGTCGTCCAGACTGACCTCCACGCCCTGAAGGAACAGCGCGATCAGTTCCTCTACCATTTCCTCACCTGCTTCGACCCTCGCTGGTCCTCGCCCGGGACACCGCGAAGAGTTTACCAAGGCCAACTCCCGCACGGGCACTTCGGAACAAGATCAGCGGGTCACGCGCTCTCCGCGAGACCGAGATCAAGGATGAAGCGTCGGGCGCTGCGAATGACTGGCATGGCGCTGGAGGTGGGGAGCGGAGGGTGCGGATGACGCGTGCGAAGAGATGGCTGGCGGCGGCGGTGGCGGCCTCCTCACTGATGGTGGTCAGAACGGCGGCGGGTATGGCTGTGGGAGAAGATCGCGGCGGAGGCTATCGTGGGATGGCTGTTCGCGCCGAAGGGACAGTGGTCCGAAACTCGGAGGGAAGCGCGCTCGAGCTGCGAGACGGCCGGCTACTGATGATCTACCAGGAGTTTGAGAAGGGTGAGGGCGACTCCGACTTCTTCCCTGGCCGCCTCGTCTCGAGAGTTTCCTCGGACGGCGGCCGGACCTGGGGACTCCACCGGGTGCTGGTGGAACCCGGCGCGGCCGACATTAACGTCTACTCGCCCTCTCTGCTGCGGCTCGCCGATGGGAGCATTCTGTTCTGCTTCATGCGCTACCACCGGGCGCCCTCGACGGCGACCTCGCCTCCCGCCACCGCGTTTGCATGGCGCTCCACGGATGAAGGCCGTACCTTCCAGCCGCTCGGAGAACTGTGGCGTTCGCTCCCGTACGCGCTCTGTTCGGATACGCTGAGGCTCCTCAAGTCCGGGCGGCTGCTCATCCCCGTCTGCCGAGACACCGGCGTGCGCGGGAAGGGAGATCACTGGGAGTCCGGCGTGTCCTACAGCGACGACGGCGGCAAGAGCTGGGCCTTCGGGAAGGGATGGGTGGATCTGCCCCGGCGCGGAGCGATGGAGCCGCATACCGAAGAGCTGGCCGATGGCAGACTGTGGATGGTGTTCCGAACCCAGTTGGGGAGAGTCTACCGCGCCGAGTCGCGGGACGGCGGCGAGAGTTGGGCTGCAGCCGTACCCATGCCTCAAGAGTCGCCTGAGTCGTGCCCGAATCTGATCCGGTTTCCGGGTTCGCGCGTTCTGCTGCTCATCTGGAACGCCGCTCGATATGATCCGGGCTGGGCCTCGCACTTCGGGAAACGTACGCCGCTGTCGGTGGCGATCTCCTCCGACGACGGCAAGAGTTGGAGCCCGCCGCGTCAACTGGAGACCGATCCTGGGAAGGCGTTCACGAACCCAGGAGTCGCCTTCACGAGTGCCGGGACCGCGGTCTTCAACTACTGGAGCTGCGACTACGAGCCCTCGGGCCGTATGCAGAACTTCCCGATCCACCTGCGGACCGCGGTGGTTCCCCTGGAGTGGCTTCGGGGCGGCAAGTCACCTCCGCCGGACTATGCGGAACACGCGGATCTGACCTACCGGCTCAACGAGGCGGGAGAGAGGCTGTCGGTCCGGGAGCGGTCCGATTGGGAGCTTCGGAGGTCGCAGATCGCCGATCACTTCCGGCGTGTGGCCGGTGGCTTTCCGTGGGAAGGCCGTGCGCCGGAGCTCGACGTGCGAGTCGAAGACGAGGTTCGGGAGAAGGAGTTCGTACGCCGCAGGGTGAGCTTTGTATCGGAACCCGGAGATCGGGTGGGCGGCTATCTGTTCCTGCCGCGGCGCAGGTTGGGGCGCCGACCGGCCATCCTGTGTCTGCAGCAGACCACGCAGATGGGGGCCAAGGAGCCCTCGGGGTTGGCGGGCCCGCCTTCAATGCACTACGGACTCGAACTCGCCCGGCGGGGATTTGTCGTGTTGGCGCCGGACTATCCGACGTTTGGCGAGCACCGGTGGAGGTTCATTCCCGACAACGGCTACGCCTCCGGCACGATGAAAGCCGTGTGGGACAACAGGAGAGCCGTGGATCTCCTCGCGGCGCTGCCGGAAGTGGATGCGCGACGGATCGGCTGCATCGGACACTCCCTGGGCGGCCACAACGCGATCTTCACGGCGCTCTTCGAGCCCCGGCTTCGGGCGATCGTCTCCTCGTGCGGCTTTACAAGCTTCGTGAAGGATGATGTGCCGAGCTGGACCGGGCCGCGCTACATGCCGCGCATCGCGGCGCTGTTCGGAAGCGATCCGAAGCAGGTCCCGTTCGACTTCACCGAGCTGGTTGCCGCGATCGCGCCACGACCGTTTCTCGCCTGCGCCGCGACGCGGGACAGCGACTTCGACGTATCCGGGGTGAAGGATGTGCTGCAATCTGCCCGCACGGTCTACCGACTCTACGGCGCTGAACGCAAGCTCCAGGGGTTCTATCCGGACTCGCCTCACGACTTTCCCGAGGATGCCCGGCTGCGTGCCTACCGCTTCCTCGAGACGCACCTGAAGTGACCCCGAGCATTCGGGGTCAGAGCTCCACCGTCTGAGGCGGCTTGTGCCGGGGTTCTGAGACTCGGAGGAGGACGGTGAGAAGCGCGACCACCGCACCGACCGCGCCGATGGCGAAGATGGGAGGATAGCCGGCGAGACGGACGATCTCGCCGGCGACCAGTGGGAGTCCGGCGCGGGAGGGACCGCTGAAGAGGCCAAAGACGGCGGTGTACGTGGCGCTGCGGCTGGGCGGGCAGAGTTCCAGCACATAGTTCATGGCGCAGACCCCCCAGGCTTGGGCCGCCAACTCCTGGAACGCGAAGACGATCGGCAGCGCCACCGGACTCGGCGAGAGCCACGCCAGGCTGCCGGAGCAGATGCCGGCGGCGCTTCCGAGCAGTAGCGCCGAGCGGTTGCCCCACCGATCGGCGACGGCGCCCGCCAGGAGAAAGGCCACCGCTCGGGCGCCGTTCGAGACCGCGTTGTACATCGCGACGTCGGCGGGGGTGGCGCCGAAACGCTCCATGCCGTAGGTCGTGAAAAACCCCGCGATCATCTGGTTGAAGCCGAAGCAGGTGACGGCGATGACGAGCGCCATCAGGCGCGGGTCCGCTCTAAGGACCGCCAGGGCTCGGGTTCGCGGGCGAACCGCGGAAGACGCAGGTGGCTCCACGGCGGGTTCCCGCATCATTCCCAGCGGAAAGACCGTGAGACTCTGGAAGAAGAACGCGAGCAGGAAACAGGCTGCGAACCCGTTGGGGTACTCCCATCGTTCGAGGATGTATCCGCCGAGCTGAGCCGAGCCGATCCCCAGTAGACCGGAGATGGCGCCGCCGATCCCATAGAGGCTGCCCCGTTTGGACGCGGGAATGGTCTTGGCGATGAGCTTGTAGTAGCCCGGCATGTTGGCGCCCATGGCGCAGTTCATCACCAGCCAGCAGCCGAAGAAGCCCCAGAGCACCGTCTGGCGCTGGTTGGGGATGGCGAAGCACAGCCCTGCCATGCCCAGCAGCGCAAGCCGTTCCACGACGGCGATCCAGAGGACCGACATCTTGACGCGGCGCAGGCGGTCGATGTGGCCGGACACCAGGATGCCCGGAACCAGCCAGCCGAACAGCATCACCGCCTGAATGAGCCCCACCGCCTGCGGCGAGGGCGTGAGCTGCCGGACGAACAGCGGCAAGATGGTTGTGGATGAGACCATGCTCATCCCAACCCCCCAGCCCGCGGCGTCGATGACGGCGGCTCCAAAGTTCCAGCGGACATCCTGCTCCGGGAGGGATGTCCGCATCGTCTCAGCGCTCAAAGCGCAGTAAGGCTCAAGTTCAAGTGATCTTTACCGGCGCGGGCTGTGCCGGCTGAGGAGCGCCAGATCCGGGCGCTTCACCCACTTTTCCCAACCGAATGGAGCCGGTGATCAGCACTTCCTGGATGCCCTCGCCGATCCGCCACTCGACATAAGAGAAGATCTCGATCGCGCTCCGAAGGCTGCGGGCGTTGGCGATCACCACCATGCCATCCGCCTCGGGATTGTTGGCGGGTGGCGCGGTTCCCGCGGTCAGCGTGGCGAAATCGATCGTTGCGGCGCCCCAGGTCGACTCCGTCTGACCGCGAAGGAGCAATATCCCGGATACGGACGGGTTGGAGTGACTCTGGTGCTCCAATGCAAAGGTGACAGGGCCGGTAAACTCCCGACCCATTTCCGAATCCAGACCCACTCCGGGCAACCCCTTCATGGTCAGCTTCCCGGTGGTCGTCTCGGCGTAGAAGCGGAGTACCCCGCGCCCGCTGGGGCTGACTCGTGCGTCGGACTGCTTCTGAGTGGGCGTGACCAGATCCGAGATTACAATCTCGGACTTCAGAAGCTGCTCTCGGAGTGCTGCCGGCGCCTCATTGATGGAGAGCTGTCGGACCTTCGGCTTGCCGTCCTTGTCGCTCGTGCGCTCCCATAGTCCCCCCGGACTCGCCACCTGAACGAAACGGTAGGTCCCGGCAAGCTTTTCCAGCCCGCCTTCCCAGATGGTCCGGGGGTCCGGCTTCTCGCCGTCCAGCGGACCTTTCAACTTGGGCAAAGGCGCCTTCGCTTGCGCGAGAGCAGACTCGGCGGAGAGCGCCAGCGCCGCGGCGGCAGCCGCGCTACCCAGTTCTCTTCGATTCATTTCGGCGCCTGTCCCTTCCGTTCCGTCCCACGAATGGATCGGTAATAGGTTCCCAGTTCCTCAACCTTGTCCCACTGCTCCTGCAGCCGGCCCCAGGCAAATACCGTGACCCCCGTCGCCGGCGCCCGGGTTCCGTAGTCCAGCACCGGGCGCACCTGGGCCACGGGAACGTTTTCGCCCCAATCGGAAAGCTGTACGATGGGCCAGATCTTCTTCCGCTCTCCCGGCTTCCCGCGAATGCCGAGATACTCGCCCAGCCACCGCGTCTGGCGGTGGACCCACTCCGGATCCTGAGCGTGGCCGAAACGGGCGTGATACGGCATCGGACTGAAGACATCGATGTAGGGCGCCTGCGACTTCAGATCAATGTGCAGTTTATCGATGCGGGCTCCGCCGCGGTCCGAATCGGTCCACGGACAATGGAAGGTCCCGAGCAACACGCCCGGACGGATGGCGTCGACCGTATCTCGGAATTCTCGAACCCAATCGGTGAGTACGCCGCAGCGCCAGCGCACCCAATCTCGCTTGTGGCGACTCAGGATCCACTGCGACACCTCCCCCGGCGGAAGGTCCGGCAGGGTGATGCCGGTGTCGCGGCTGAAGAGGCCCAGACAGCGCGCACAGAAGCACGTGTCGGGCATCACGGGCTCGGCGCGCTCCCAACTGGAGTGGGCATGGTGGTAGTCGAGCCAGATGCCGTCGATGGCATAGCTAGCCAGAACTCGCTCGAACGCCTTCATCCGATCCCGACGGTAGCCCACGTGCGTTGGACAGAGCCCCTGCCAGCCTTCCGGGGGCGGACAGACCTTACCGTCCACACCGACGGGCGCGGCGTCCGGGTGCTCCTTCAGGTACTCCGCCGAGTGTAGGGTGTTGAACTCCACATACACCCGGCACTTGAGCTCACGAAGGCGCATGAGTTTGTCCTGGGAGAGCGTGGTCGAGCCGAGCCAGATGGCGTTGACTCCGTAGTCCGCAGGCGCTTTGCCTCGATCCAGCAACTGCTGAGGAACTCCGCCGTAAATCCCGCGGACCTCGACATGACCTCGTTCTTGCACTGTTGCACCTGCCGAATTCCAGGAAAGCACGCCGGCCGCTGCCGCCGTCCAGAGTCCTGCCGCTCGAAGTCTCATATCAGCCACCGGAGAAGCGATCTCGAAACGGAAGCGTTTCGGGTCCTAGTTTGGAAGACATGGGACGGCATCCCTGCACACGCGCACGTCGGGGCGGTGACCGGATCCGGCGCAGTGTCTGCGGGGGGCGGGCCAAGTTCCCGCAACCGAAGGGCTGAGTTCGCACTCACAAACTCCTATGAACGGCGACCGGAGTTCTTCCGCAACGCCGTCTTCACCGGAGGAAATCGCGCTTCCATGCTCACTATTCCCGGACGCCGCTACCGCCAGTGTGACGGCGTGACTCGACGTGACTTTTTGAAGATCGGCTCTCTGGCCATGGGCGGCCTCTCGCTGCCGCAGGTGTTGGAGGCGCAAGAGCTCTCCGGCAGCCGCTCCAGCCAGAAGGCCGTCATTCTGGTCTACCTCACCGGTGGCCCGCCCCACATCGACACGGTCGATCCCAAACCGGAAGCTCCCGATGAAATCCGCGGGCACTTCAAGGCGATCGAGTCGTCGGTGAGCGGCATTCGGGTGAGCGAGCACATGCCGCGCATGGCCCGGATGATGGACAAGTTCGCCATCGTGCGCTCGATGGTCGGCGCCCGAGATGAGCACGCCTCCGATATGTCGCTGGTCGGCTACGCGATGGGGGAGAACCGAACCCGGTTCCACCCATCGCTCGGCTCGGTGGTGTCGAAGTTGCAGGGTCCCGTGAACAAGTCGATCCCGCCGTTTATCGATGCGCGAGTGAAGACGGGCCATATGCCCTACTCGAACGACGCCTGGCCTGGCTTTCTCGGGTTGTCGCACGCGGCGCTCCGAACCCACGGCCCGGTGCAGGAAGACATGACGCTCAAGGGCATCACCCTCGACCGGCTATCGGATCGACGCCGGCTGCTCACCAGCCTGGATCGGTTTCGCCGCGAGGCCGACGACTCCGGGATGTTGTCACAGGTAAGCGGCGTGCAGGCTCGGGCGATGGATCTGCTGACCGACAGCCGTCTGGCGAAGGCTCTTGACTACTCCAAGGAGCCCGAGAAGGTTCAGGCCCTGTACGGGAAGGGGTCGCCCACCCCGGTGCAGGACGCCAGCCCGATGTGGAACGAGCAATTCCTGATCGCGCGACGCCTGGTGGAAGCGGGCGCTCGTGTGGTGACGATCGGCTTCGGCAGTTGGGACTTCCACAGCCCCAGCAAGGACTGGATCAAGAACATGGTGGAGCGGTTCGACCAGTCGATCTCCGCTCTGGTTCAGGATCTCCATGATCGTGGAATGGACAAGGATGTGACCGTTGCGGCATGGGGGGACTTCGGTCGCTCTCCGAAGCTCGGCGGCTACATGAACAACTACGCTGCGCTGGGCGGCCGCGAACACTGGCCGGCGGTTGCCTTCGGGATTCTGGCCGGTGGCGGCATGCGCACGGGTCAGGTGATTGGCTCAACGAACCGCTTCGGAGAGTATGCCGACGAACGTCCGGTGCACTACCGCGATGCCTTCGCGACGCTGTACCACAACCTCGGAATCGACATCCACAAGGTCGAACTCCGCGATCATGAGAACCGGCCGTACTTCCTGCTGCCGGGCCACGAGCCGATCGCAGAGTTGATCTAGGATCGGGTTCCGGTGAATCTGCTCAGAAGGGGGATGCCGCTGTTGCTTGCGGCATCCCTCTTTGCGTTCTGGCCCGTCGGGGCGGAGGATCCGCCCATCGGCGCGGGGTTGGTCCCGATTCCCGCCGGCTCGTTCGAGATGGGCGCCACCGCCTCAGAGTTGGATGCCGCCTGGAAGCGCTTCGGCTGGTTGCCGGAGGCCCGACGTCGTGCGGTAAACGAAGAACCGGTTCACACCGTCTCCCTGCGGGCCTTTCAGATGTCGCGGCACGAGGTGTCGGTGGCGGACTTCCGGCGCTACTGCAAGGCAGTGGGTCGAGAGATGCCGGACCCACCGGAGTGGGGTTGGGAAGACTCTCACCCGGTCGTCAACGTGTCGTGGGACGATGCGCAGGCCTTCTGCGCCTGGGCCGGGGGACGACTTCCGACCGAGGCGGAGTGGGAGTACGCCGCACGAGGGGATGCCGGGGGCGCGGGATCGAAACCCCGTCGGCTCTTCGTGTGGGGGGATGTGGATCCGGCGGGGGGCGCCGGCTTCGGCAATCTGCCGGACGAGTCGCTGCAACAGGCCCTGCCGGATCGCAAGATCTTTGAAGGCTACCGTGACGGCTTCGCCTTCACGGCGCCGTGCGGCTCCTTCAGTCCGAACTCCCGCGGGCTGCACGACCTGGCGGGCAACGCCTTTGAGTGGTGCGGCGATTGGTACGGCGCATCCTACTACTCATCCTCCCCCGCAGCCGATCCCGCCGGGCCCGAGCGGGGAGATTACCGGGTGCTTCGGGGCGGTTCCTGGCTCAGCGATCCCTACGGACTGCGCGCCTCCTACCGCTACTATGAGCTGCCGGGCTATCGGAGCTACTACGTGGGGTTTCGGGTGGCTCGAGACTCGATCGCCCCCTGAAGTCCAGGACAGCTCATAGGGCGCGTGCCTGCGAGAGGGGACGTGTCGGGTCCTGCCGGGCCCGCGTGATCGCCTTGCGAATCTCCTCTGCAGCGAAAAAGAGCGGCGTGGCGAGGGCGGGGACGATCCAATCGCGAGGGCTGAGCGCCGCGGTGCCGAAGACTCGCTGGAGCGCCGGCAGGTACACCGCTGCGAGCAGCAGTCCGAACTCGAGCACGAGGGACGGCAGCAGCAGTGGGTTCCACTTCCGGGCGAAGGCCGCGCCTCGCTCACTGCGACAGACGAAGAGGTTCGCAGCCTGAGCGGCCACGATTCCCGCCAGCGCGCCGGCGCGGGCACGGGCGAGCAGTTCGGCCCCACCGCCGCCGTCCCCGTAGATCCAGTAAAACGCCGCCATGCCGGCCGCGCCCTCCAGGAGTCCGAGCCACACCAGGGAGCGCACCAGCACGCCGCCCGAGATAAGGTGTGCGCCACGCGCCCTCGGAGGCCGCTGCATCACATCCGTCTCGGCGGCTTCGGCTCCGAGCGCCAGGGCGGGAAAGAGATCGGTGCCGAGATCGACCGCGAGCACCAACATGATGGGGAGCGCAAGCGGGATGTGGCCGGCGGAGACCAGGAACAGGACGAAGGGAACCGCTTCAGCCGCATTGCTGGTGAAGCAGTAAGTCGTGAATTTGCGAATGTTGTCGAAGACCGCGCGGCCTTCTTCCACGGCCGCGACGATCGAGGCGAAGTTGTCGTCGGAGAGCACGATGTCTGCGGCGGCCCGCGCGACATCGGTCCCTCCTCGCCCCATGGCGACCCCAATGTCGGCCTGCCGCAGCGCGGGGGCGTCGTTCACCCCGTCCCCCGTGACTGCGACCACGTTGCCGAGCGTCTGGAGCGCGCCGACGACCCGGAGCTTTCCCTCGGGAGGCGTGCGGGCGAACACCACCTCGCTGCCATCGGAGAGCGCCCCGCGGAGCGCTTCGTCGCTCAGGTCGGCCAGCTCGTTCCCCTCGAGGATCCGGGGGCTTTCACCGCGGATGATTCCGACCTGTCGGCCGATGGCGGCAACGGTGCTTCCCTGATCTCCGCTGACGATCACAATGCGAATTCCCGCATCCCCACACTGCTCCACGGCACGGGGGACCTCTGCCCGAGGCGGATCCTGCATCGCCGCCAAGCCGAGAAAGACAAGGTCACGCTCCACTGAGTCCTCGTTCGCGGTCAGCTCCGGGAGCAGCAGTGGACGCTGTGCCAGCGCCAGCACCCGGAGGCCGGATCTGGCGAACCGGGCGCGAACCGCATCGATCTCTCCTCGGTCTTCCGGGGTCAGCATTCGGACGCCGGTCGCCGCTGCGATGTGGGAGCACTTCTCCAGCACCGAAGGCGGACTGCCCTTGGTGAGCAGGACCATTCCCTCAGCAGCCGGGAATGCCACCGACATGCGCTGCCGGCGGGCGTCGAACGGCCACTCAGCGGCAAGGCGCACTCGACTTAACAGCTCCTCCACGCGAACGCCCCCCTTGGCGGCAAGAGCCTGGAGGGCTCCCTCCGTGGGATCTCCCGTCAGGCTCCACTCCCCGTCCGGCTCCCTGGGCGACTCAAGACGAGCGTAGTTGCAGAGAGCCGCCGCGCGAAGCAGCCATCCGAGCGACGTGCCGGGCGACTCCGTCCGGCGCGGTACCGCATCGCCGTCGACCGGGAGGATCTCCCCGGTCGGGGCATAGCCGCTGCCGGTGACCCGCCACTCCCGACCGTCGGCGTCGAGCAGGCCGACGACAGTCATCCGGTTCTCGGTGAGGACGCCGGTCTTGTCGGTAGCGATCACTGAGGCAGCGCCGAGCGCCTCGACCGCCGACAGGTGCTTCACGAGCGCCTTGCGACGGGCCATGCGCTGCACACCCATGGCGAGAGAAAGGCTCATCGTGGGGAGCAGGCCCTCGGGAACGAAGGCGACGACGAGCCCGAGCGCAAACATCAGTGCGGTGGCGGCATCCAGTTTCACGAACACCAGCGCCAGCGTCGAAAAGGTCAATCCCACGCCGACGGCTACGAGGCTGATGGCCCGAACCGCAGTATCCAGCTCACGTTGAAGCGGACTGGGCCTCTCGATAACGGTTTGTGTCAGGGCGGCGATCGCCCCAAACACGGTGTGATCTCCGGTCGCCGTGACCACGGCGGTGGCCCGGCCGGATGCGACCAGGGTGCCCGCGAAGATCCGATTGGCGGCATCCCAGATCTGCGTGGGATCGACCGACATCGGCTCCGAGTTCCGAGGCATCGGCGCGGACTCTCCGGTGAGCGCCGCGTCGCTGGTTGCAAAGGAATGCGATTCGATGAGTCGCGCGTCCGCCGGGATGGCGTTCCCTTCGTCGAGGATGATGACGTCGCCGGGCGTCAGCTCCGCTGCCGGCACGGTGCGGGGCGAACCGTCCCGCAGAACCAGCGTCTCCCGAGGCAGGATCCGGGCCAGTTCCTCGGTGGCCCGCTCTGCCCGAAACTCCTGCCAGAAGCTGAAAGCGCCGTTGATGAGAATCACGGCAATGATTGCCACCGCCAGTTCGGGCAACCGGATAAAGAAAGCAATGCCCGCTCCCACCCACAAGAGAATCGCCATCAAGTGCGTGAACTGCCCCCCCAGGGCCCTCAGCAGATGGTGGTCCTGATGTTCGGCGATCTCATTGCGACCGAATCGCTTCAGCGCCGCGGCCGCCTCGTCCGAGCTGAGGCCGAGGGCGCGGGAGCCGAGCAGCCGGAGCACCTCCTCCGTGGGTAGGCGATGGTAGGGCGGCGCCGCCGGCGGCGACGCGTGTGGATCGTTGTGAGCGGAGGGTTTTGAGTTTAGCCGGGTCGGCTTCTGGTTCATTCGGGCCACGATTTACCGGTCGGCGGGCGTGGGGCGCGCTACGTCTTCTGAGAGTATCGGACGGTAAGTCTTGAATGCGCTACGCAAAGAGGACAATCCGTCGTTTCGGCCACAACGGGCATGGCTCCCTTGCTGGATGTGACAGGGTGGGGTAGGCGCATCCGACAGGTGATCCCCACCTCGCCGCAAGAACTACCCCTGGACTTCGCCACAGCATTGGAACAGGATCTCTCTTCAATGAACACCGACGAGACCTCACCCTGGAGCTCCGAGAGCATTCTGGCGCTTCAGCGCCGGCTCACCCATGAGGATCCCGGCGTCGAGCTGTCGGCCGGGCCGCTCACCGCGCTCTACCAGAATGGCGACCTCCGAACGGTATGCTGGGCGGGTCGTGAGGTGGTGCGCCGGATCTATGGCGCCGTTCGAGATCGCAATTGGGGCACCCCCGCCGGAGTGCTGACGGATGAGCGGATCGAGCAGGGTTCCGAGGGTTTTCAAGTCACCTATCGCTCCCGACACGTGCACCCGACAGACGATCCGGAAGTCGATTTCGAGTGGACGGCGATCCTCACGGGGAGCGCCTCGGGAGAGCTCTTATACGTTTTCGACGGCGTAGCGCACCGCAGCTTCCTTCGGAATCGGATCGGGCTCTGCGCCCTTGTGCCCACGCCGGAGTGCGCCGGCGTCGCCTTCAGGGCTGGTACGGCGCACGGGGACCTCTCCGCCGGCCGGTTTCCAGAGCGAGTCTCCGCCGACCAGCCGGTGACGGGCCTGCGCGATCTGACCTCACTGGAGATCGAGATCGTTGCGGAGCGCTGGGTGCGCCTGGAGTTCTCGGGGGATCTCTTCGAAGTCGAGGACCAGCGCAACTGGATCGACGCCAGCTTCAAGATCTACTGTACGCCGCTCAGCCTTCCGTTTCCCGTGGAGATTGCGGCGGGAACACGGGTCCGCCAGGAAATCCGCATCCTGCTTCGGCCGAAGCCTTCAGTTCTGGCCGCTACTCCCGTCGAACCGCCGTCCATGCCCTCGAAGGATGTGGTGACGCTTAGTCTCGACGGCGCGGGCGCCGTACCGGGCCACAAACCCACCTTCGGGGTCGGGCTCCCCGACTCGTTCTCCACGGTGGACCCCGTCACCGAAACCCGGCTGCGGGCGCTGTCGGCGCACCACCTCCGGCTGGACCTGCACTCCGGGGCGCCGGACAACGCCGGGCGGCTCCAGGCGGCCAGCACTCTGGCGCAGCGGCTAAACGCGCGGCTTCTGATTGCCGCGCACCTCGGAGGAGGCAGTCTTTCGCTCCTCAGGGAGCTGTCCCAAATGCTGCGATTCGTAGACCCCGGCGCGGTCCGCCTGCTGGTGCTCGGTGGGCGCTCCGACAAGACAACCCCGCACGCTCTCTGGCAGCAGGCGCACACCGAGTTCACCGATCACCCTGTGGAACTGGGGGTTGGGACCAACGCCGATCTCTACCAGCTCAACCAATTTCCGCCGCCGACCGACGGCGCACGGTTCGTCGCGTGGTCGCAGAACCCACAGGTCCACGCCTTCGACATCTTGTCTCTCACCGAAACCCCCGCAGCAGTCGGGGATCAGCTTCGGACCGTTCGAGAGCTGTTTCCGGAGCAGGAGTTGGTGGTGTCGCCGATCACGCTCCGACCACGCTTCAATGCCGTCGCCACCGGCGAGGAGCTTCCCACCCCCGACGACGAGCTTCCGTTCTCGACGGATCCCCGTCAGCCCACGCTCTTCGCCGCAGGTTGGGCCCTCGCGATGGCGGGCGCCCTGCTCGAGGGTCCCCCCGCCTGGGCCACGCTCTTCGAAACCGAAGGCGGTCGCGGTCTCTGGGAACGACCCGAAGGTCCGGCGCTGCAGCGCCTGTTTCCCTCGCTGCCGGGCGGTCTGTACCCCCTCTTCCACATACTCGCCGAGATCAACCGTGCCGATCGCGCCCACACCATCCCCACGAGCCACCCACTTCAGGTGAGCGCGCTCCGCCTCCAAACGGGACGTGCTGCCCGATACTTGCTCGCCAACCGCACCTCCCAACCGCGCCGCGTCCTCCTGGGCCCCGACATCCTCCGCCTGCAGGCCGTCTTGCTCTCGGAGTCCGACGTGCTCAATGCCGCGATGCACACGGACATCCTGGATCGACTGCCGTCCGCCCCGATCTCCGGCGAACTGCTGCTGCCGCCCTTCGCCCTGGCGCGCCTGGCCCCCATCTGATCGCGGTGCTCCCGTTCGCCGGCAAACGAGGGCGGGTCCTGACGCCCTCGAACGCTGCCGAGCCGCGCACCGTCACCCTGGTCCACCGCCGCCGGATTGGGGTCGTCGTGGGGGGTCGGTGAGACGGATGCGGCCCCATTCACCAGGTTTTCTGTCTTCGGGGCGGTTGGGTGTGTGAGATAGGCACGGTTGGGACGAACGTGCATGGGCCGCTCGGGATTGAAATTGCGGGCTACTGCGTTGAAGCCCTGCGGGCTGAGTTGGCGGTCCCACACACGGGCGACCTCGGAGACGAGCCGGTGGCCCCGGGCGTACTCTCTGGACGTGGGCCAAATCTGGAACGCCCGGATCTCGTAGATTGCCGCGTCGTTCGGTGAGTCCCATCCCCGGAGTGGGGCGCCTCGAGCGGGAGACGAGGTTCGGTCCAGGGCGCTTTGAGTCGTCAACCACTCCTCATAGGAACGCAGGCGGTGGCTACGAGAGTCGTGCTCATCGTTCGAGTTATATTGCGAAGAGTTCGAAGAGCCCGTTATCGGTATGGACTGAGCAGCGCCGGTTTGCTGCCGGTGGGGGCCCACACCGTGGGTGTTGGGGGATCGCAATGACGTGAACGGTTGCTGGGTGGTGGGAACGAGAGGTGTGTTTCGCCTCCTCGCGAGGACGTGCTCGTTGGTTGGGTGGAGGGAGTCCTGGGAGCGCCGGCATCTTGCCGGCTCCGTGTGCGCCAACACCATGCCAACGCCTCGCCTTCGTGACACGATCTCCATCACCGGCCAAGACCACAACCGTCATCCCCACAGAAGTCGCACTGGGCATACTCTCCCTTCACCGAGCGGTGATCCATTCGCGACGACCAAGTGCGTCGCCCCGGCTGACTCGGTCGGGCGCGCCGCACGAAAACTGCTTGCGGTAAATACACCGCTGGATCCTCGGGTCAAGCCCGAGGATGACGATGTCTCCCGAGATGGCTGATGACACCTGGCCCTCGCTTCGGGCGGATGTCCCGCCTGTGGGCACTTCCGCGACGTCATCCTCGCAGAAGTCGCACCGGGCGGACCCTTGCCCCAGAGGACGGGGAGCCATTCTCGACATCACAGCCAGGGGAACGGTGTGACCCGCGCAGGTGTTCCGGGCTCCGATCTCGGAACCGTAACCGGGCTACCGCAAGGGAGTTCTTAACCGTGGAACAGGCGATGTGCGGAGCAGGGCGGAGGAGCGGGCGATGTCCAGTGACAGTTTGATTTGTGAGCGCCGGATCTCCACAAAGGCTTGCCTGGGTCAGCAGATTGCGGCCGCGCTGCTAGGGGTCGGGATTGCGGTGGGGATGTTTGCGTTCTTTCCGCCGGCCGCGCCGATCGGGCTCTTGCCGTGGGGGGTGGCGTTCATCTGGTCCAAGATGTTGAGGGCGGGGTACTGCTACCGCCTGTTTCAGGACCGATTGGAAATTGAAACCGGGCTCGTCAGCCGCAAGATTGAGAACATCGAGCTGTTTCGGGTGCGCGATGTGGGGCTGCAGCAAGGAGTCCTTGGGCGAGTCCTGAACATCGGCGATGTGTTGGTGCACAGCACCGATACCACGGCGGCGGACCTGCACGTGAAAGCGATCGATGATCCGCGGGAGTTCTACCAGCAGCTTCGGGATCTCGTCACCCAGAGCCGTGCGGCAGGGCGGACCGTCATCATGGAAGACGCGCCGCGGTTCCAGCAGTAGGGCGGCGCGAGGTCACCCTCCTGTTCAGGCCGTGAAGCAGCGTTCGTAGGCGGCGACAGTCTCGCGGGCGCAGCGCTCCCAGGAGAACCGTCGGGCGCGTTCGAGACCGGCCCGGGCGAGGCGGCGACGGTAAGCCTCGTCTTCAAGCAAGCCCCAGAGCCCCGTCGAGATCTCAGCGACGTCGGTCGGGTCCACGAGCACACCCGCGGATCCCACCACCTCGGGCAGCGACGACACGTTCGAGGTGAGCACCGCCGTGCCGCACGACATGGCTTCCAGCGGCGGGAGGCCGAACCCCTCGTAGAGGCTCGGGTAAGCGAAGGCGTCGGCGCCGGCGTACAGAACCGGCAGGTCGGCGTCCGCGACGTATCCCGTGAAGATCGGCGGATTGCGAGGATCGGCGTCGGCAACGGCGGCGTTCAGGTCCTCATTGCCCCAGCCTCGCTTGCCGACGAGCACGAGCCGCTGTTGAACGCGACCAGCGATTCGGTTCCACGCGCGCACCAGCCGGGCGAGGTTCTTGCGAGGGTGGATGTGCGCCACCGAGAGCACGTAGCGCCCCGAAATCTTGAAGCGCTTCCAGACCTCGGCGCGCGCCAGGTCGGGCGCCATCGGCACAAAACTCGCGTCCGCCGCGTAGCGCGTCACGACGATCTTGTCTTCGGGTACGCCCATCAATTCCATCAGGTCGCGGCGGGTGGCCTCGCTGCCGGTGAGCACGACGCGGGCGGTCTCGATGGAAGAGGGGATCAGCGCGTTCAGCAGCACCCGGTGCTTGAGGGGAAAGAGCTGGGGATGCCGCCGAAACGAGATGTCATGGATCGTGGTCACGATGGGGCACGGCGTCAGGGGTGGGACCAGATACTGCACGTGAGCCAGATCCATGCCGCGGCGGCGCAAGTCCAACGGGAAGCGGATCGGCGTCCATGTCCAGCGGGGAGACGCGGGAAGCGTGATCGCGTGGCAGTGGGTCTGCGGATGCTCGGTCAGACTGGTCGGCTCCGCGGCGTAAAAGTAGTACTCGTGGGCCGGTTCCAGCGCCGCGAGCGCTCGAGTCAGGCCCAATGCATAGGTGCGGTCTCCGGTCTTCGGCGCCGTCACCACCCGACAGTCCAGAGCGATACGCATGCTACCCTTAACCTATGGGAATGCTTGCCAACCGCCTGCAGAAGCGCTATCGACACCTGCGGAAGTGGGCGCGACGGACCGGCGTCACGTGCTTTCGCCTTTACGAGAAAGACATTCCGGACCAACCCCTCATTGTGGACTGGTACGACGGTCGCGCGTTAGTCTACGCCTTTCAGCGGAAGAAGGACGAAACTCCGGAAGCCCGGGATGCCTGGCTGGAAGACGTGGCGCGAGAGGTGCGGGAAGGGCTGGCGCTCGAAGAGGAGCAGCTCTATTTCAAGGAGCGCCACCGTCAGAAGAACCTGGATCAGTACCGACGCCTCGCCGAGGAGCAGGACGAGTTTCTGGCGGTGGAGCAGGGTCTGCGTTTCTGGGTGAACCTCTCCGATTACCTGGACACCGGGCTGTTCCTCGACCACCGCGCCACACGCGCCCGGGTGCGCGATGAGGCCTCGGGGCGGCACATGCTGAATCTCTTTTGCTACACCGCGAGCTTCAGCGTGTATGCGGCCGCCGGCGGCGCCGCGACGACCACAAGCGTCGATATCTCGAACACCTATCTGGGCTGGGCCGAGCGCAACTTCGCGGCGAATGAACTGCCGGATGCGGACCACCGCCTGATCCGAGACGATGTGCTCGTCTGGCTTCCTCGTGCCGAGCGGGAGCGTCGCCGGTACGATCTCATCGTGTGCGATCCACCCACCTTCAGCAATTCGAAGAAGATGCGCGAGGTGCTCGATGTCGACGTGGATCATCCGAAGATCCTCGCTCACTGCCTGCGGCTCCTGTCGCCGGGCGGGCGGATCTACTTCAGCACCAACTCCCGGCGCTTCAAGATGCTGGCGGAGGAGCTGCCCCCCTGCCGTCTGGAAGAGATCACGGAACGCACCATCCCGGAGGACTTCCAGGATCGGCGCCCGCACCGATGCTGGGTGCTTGAGCATCCGGCGGCGTCCGAGCCGGGATCGAGCGAAGCCGGGGCCACAGGTCAGAACCGATGAGAGAGACGCCGTGAGCGAGATGGAACCTGTCCGAATTGGATTCGTGGGCGTCGGCACGATGGGGCAGTGCGCCCATCTCAGGAACTACGCGTCGCTGCCCAAGTGCCGCGTCGTCGCGCTCGCCGAGGTCCGTCCGGAACTGGCGAAGCGGGTGGCGGAGCGCTACGGCGTGCCCGGGGTGTATTCGAGCGCCGAAGAGATGCTCGCCGCCGAGCGGTTGGATGGGATCGTGGCGCCGCAGCCGTTCGATCGGCACGGCCTGTTGATCGAGCCGCTCTACCGCGCCGGACTGCCCATCCTCACCGAGAAGCCGCTCGCCTCGTCGATCGAGGTGGGGGAACGGATGCTCGCGGCGTGTCGCGCCGCCGGATCCTGGCACATGGTCGGCTACCACAAGCGGAGCGATCCGGCGACGGAGTATGCCCGAGCCGAGATCGATCGCCTGCGGCAAACGGGGGAGCTGGGGCGCCTGCAGTTCGTTCGGATTACGATGCCCGCGGGCGACTGGATCGCGGGTGGTTTCTACGATCTGGTTCGAAGCGATGAGCCGATGGCCCCTCTGGAGCGGGATCCCACCGCTGGGGATCTCGATGCGGAGAACTACAGGAAGTACGTTTCGTTTGTCAACTACTACATCCACCAGGTGAATCTGCTGCGCCATCTGCTGGGCGAGCCGTACCGCATGACGTTTGCGGACCGCGCGGGCTTCGCGCTGGTGGCGGAGACGGAGAGCGGGCGGACCGGGATCCTCGAGATGTCGCCGTATCGGACCACCGTGGAGTGGGAAGAGCGGGCGCTGATCGCCTTCGAGCGGGGACGAATCCAGCTCGATCTTCCGGCGCCGGTCACGCTCAACCGCCCCGGCCGCGTGGAGGTGCTGGCCGACCCGGGCGGAGGCGCGACTCCGCTCGTCACCTCACCGCAGTTGCCGTGGGTCCACGCCATGCGAAGGCAGGCGGAGAACTTCGTGGCGGCGATCCGCGGGCAGCGCCCACCGCCGTGCGAGGCGGATGAAGCCCTGGAAGACCTGAAGGTCGCCCGGGACTACATCCGCCTCTGGACCGGCGCCTGACGGAGCGCCGGCCCGGCTAAACGGCGGCTCGGCGACCGCGGATCGGGTAGTTGGGGTCGTTGTAACCCCGCCCGGTCTTCCAACCCGGCGGCACCAGCGCGTCGACAGCCGCCTCGTCCTCGGCCGACCATTTCACGTCGAGGGCGGGCAGGCTGCTGTCGAACTGCTCCATCGTGCGGGGGCCTATGATGGCGCTGGTGATGTTCCGGTTCGCCAGCACCCATGCCAGCGCGTACTGGCTGACGCTGCAGCCGTGGCGTTCGGCGAGCGGCGCCAGCGCCTGCGCAACCTCGTAGCTCTCCTCGCGGAGTTCGGTCTGCTGAATGCGACGATCCCCCCGGGCGCCCCGGCTGCCTTCCGGTGGCGGCGCGCCCGGTTGGTACTTGCCGGTCAGCACGCCGCGAGCGAGCGGGCTGTACACCACCACGCCCAACCCGTGATCCTCGCAGCAGGGCAGCAGCTCCACCTCAATTTCGCGGTTCACCAGGTTGTAGAGCGGCTGAACGCAGCTCATCGGCTCATACCCGCGGCGGTCCGCGATCCCGAGCATATGGGTGATCTGATAGGCGTAGTAGTTGCTGCAGGCGGCGTAGCGGACCAGACCGCGACCCACGAGCGAATCGAGAGCGCTCAGCGTCTCTTCAATCGGGGTGGTGTAATCCGGCGCATGCAGGTAGAGGACGTCGACATAGTCGGTCCCAAGCCGCTTCAGACTCGATTCGCAGGCGCGGATCAGGTGCAGCCGGCTCAGCCCGTAGTCGTTGGGTCCGTCCCCCATCATCTGCCGAGCCTTGGTGGCAAGCACAACCTGATCGCGACGATCTCGAATCGCTTTGCCCACAACGACTTCGGACTGTCCGGCGTTGTACATGTTCGCCGTGTCGAAGAAGTTGATCCCGAGATCCAGGGCGCGATGCATGATGCGGATGCTTTCATCCTCCGCCGTGGCCCCGCCGAACATCATCGTTCCCAGGCACAGCCGGGAGACTTTCACCCCGGCCCGACCCAGATTTACCGTATCCATACAAACGCTCTCCTCTATGAGGAACCGACCATCAGGCCCGGTTCGAGGCTCTTCATCGTGTCAGTTGAGACCCGGAGGGAGGGATCCCCTGCGCCAGTTTTCCGCCCGGACTTGCCCCGGAGCGGCGGCGTGTTCTAAGCTTCCGGAATGCGACTTGCGTGCAGTACCGCCAGTTTCCCCCAGGACCGTTGGCAGATTGCTCTTGCCAAGGTGGCCTGGGCTGAATTCGGGGCCGTTGAACTGGCTCTGAAAGAAGAACCGTTCCCCCCGGAAGACGGCCTGAGGAAGACCTTAAGAGCCAACGACCTGGAGTTGCTCGCCGTCGACGCCGGAGTGATTCATTTGGGGGATGACCGAATCGAGTCCCTCGCCCGGGTGGGTCGCGCCGCGGCGCTGGCGAGAGCGCTGGACTGCGGTCTGGTGGTGATGTGCGCTCCCCGGCTGGGCACTCTGGCTGAGCTGGGCGAGGCGCTCGGCATGCTGGATCGGGCGCTGGGCGGTCTGGAGGTCAGCTTTGCACTGCGTCACTGTCCGGAGACGCTCCTCCCTGACCTCGCGGCGGCACAGTCCTTCTTGAGCGGTGATGTGCCGGAACGAATCGGACTGGCGCTCGACCCCGCTGCCGCCGTGATGGCGGGGTGGGAGCCGTTCCAGTTGGCGGAGATGCCGGTGCAGCCCATCCACGTCTATCTGAATGACGTGTCCCGTACCAACGGTCACCGTCGCCGAGTGCCCGCGGGTGATGGCTATCTGGAGCTCGAGGCCTTGATCGAGGCGCTTGAGGAAGAGGACTACGCGGGTGGGCTCACCGCGGATCTGCACGGAGCGGACGCCTGGGCGGTCGACCTCGCAGCCCGGGAAGTTCGAAACTTCGCCGGGCTGCTGGGTCTGTAATCCGTCGGTTGCGCGAAGGCGTCAGTGGGCGGCAATCGGCTCCGGGGCACTCGCCAGGGCGGCCGGAGTTTCGCCCTGCGCGTCCGCCATGCTCTTGATCCGGCTGTAGAACCGCCGGCACGAGAGCGTGGCCGTCACCGGAGAAGTGCACAGGAACGCACACCAGACCGCCGGAAGCCCCCAGTTCGTCACGCGGGTCAGGAGCGCGGCGAGAAGCACCGCTGTCCAGACGCCGCTCGCGCTGATGATCATCGGGAAGCGCGTGTCGCCGGATCCCCTCAGGGCGCCGGAGTGCACCATCCCGATGGCCCACGCGGGCTGCGTCAGGGCTACGATGCGGAGGCCCGCGGCGCCAATCCGGATGACCTCAGGGTCGGACGTAAACCGATGCATGATCGGTTCCGCCAGAACCATGATGACCAGACCGATGCTGCCCATCCAGATGACCGCCCAGGTGGCGGCAGTCTTGGCCACGGCCGCGGCATCCAATGGTTTCTTCGCCCCGATGCTCTGGCCCACCAGGGTCGTCGCGGCGATGCTGAAGCCGAACCCCGGCATGAAGGAGAACGAAAGCGCGCTCATCGAGATCCGTTGAGCCGCGAGCGTGTCGGTCCCCAGATGCGCCACCACGCCGGTGAGAAACACGAACGCGGAGGCAATCAGCATCTGCTCCATGGCGGCCGGCACACCCAGCTTCAGCACCTGTTTGGCGACCGACCACTCCGGCCGCCACCCGCCCCCAGCGCCGGAGATGCTGACTCCGTTTCGGCCCAGCCACAGCACCCTCAGCAGCAGCGCCAGCGCAACTGCCCTGGCCACGAAGGTGGCCCAGGCGCTCCCAACCGGCCCCAGATTCGGCAGTCCGAAGTGCCCGTAGATCAATCCGTAAGCCAGGATCACGTTCAGGATGTTCGCGATCAGGGTGACCACCATCGGCGTGCGCGAGTCGCCGGCGCCTCGAAGCACGCCGCTGCCGATCACGAGCGCGACCAGCACCACCGCTGTCGCCATCGTCACCTCAAAGTAGCCGATGGCGATGCTTGACACGTCCTCAGCCACGCCGAAGCCCTTTACCAGGTAGTGGGAGAGCAGTACGCCGGTGAGCGCCAGAGGGATCGAGAAGAACAGACTCCAGATGAGCGATTGTCGGGCCAGATGTCCCGCCCGGTCGAGCGACTTCGCGCCGACGGCCTGCGCCACGAGGACGGAGTTGCCGATGGACAGCGCCGCCAGCGCCGCCAGGACAAAAAACATCATCTGCTGCCCGGTGCCGACGCCCGCGATCGCTGCGCTGCCGAGGGCGGCGACCATCGCAGTGTCGACAATCCCGAGCATGGTTTCCAGCAGGTTCTCGGAAATGATGGGCCAGGCGAGCCCCACAACGCGCTTTCTCAGCGCTTTCGGCTCGGGTGGGAGCGCCGGCGAATTGGGTGGCGTGTCGTCCGTTGTGGTCATGGGGAAACCTCGATTCGTGGCTTTGTCGCTCCCGGCGCACGCTGTGGTAAACAGTCGTACGGGTTGGGTACGAAGTCATGCGTCGTCACGAACGCAGGAAGCCGGGTTCCCGGATGGGAATAGCGCCCCTGGAGGAACGGAGCATGGATCCCAAACCGAGCGATTTCATCACGTGTGAGCCGGGCGAGTCTAGCGAGGGCGCTGAACTAAGTCACGCCTCCTCGAGCCGTCGCAGCTTCCTGATCGGCGGCGCGGCCGCGGGACTGGGAGCCGCCGCGGTCGGCCCGACCACTGCGGGGGCAGCGGGCCCGTCCGCGTCGTCCGGCGGGAAGGTGAGCGCATCGGACGCTCATGCCGTCGTGGAGACCGCGGCGGGTCGGGTGCGGGGCGCCGATCGGGCCGGCATCCTCGCCTTCAAAGGCATTCCATATGGTGGCCCCACCCATGGCGCTGGCCGCTTCTCCCCTCCGGTGCGACCGCAGCCCTGGGCGGGGATTCGAAGCTCCATGTCGTTCGGCAGCGTCTGTCCTCAGGGATTCGGCCTGCGGGCGGGCGGCGACAACACGGCGCCTCGGGATGAAGATCTGTTCTTGCTGCACCGCGGCGCGAACTGGTCGGCCGCGGCGGAAGACTGCCTTCGCGTGAACGTCTGGACCCCCGGCGCCCGCGCGGCAGACAAACGGCCGGTGCTGGTCTGGATGCACGGCGGCGGGTTCACCGGCGGCTCCGGCAACGACCTGCTCTCCTACGACGGCGAGAACCTGTCGCGTCGAGGAGATGTGGTGGTGGTGACCCACAACCACCGCCTGAACGCGCTCGGCTACTTGAACCTGACGCTCCTGGGGGAACGCTACGCGGCCTCGGCGAACGTCGGACTGCTCGATCTCGTGGCGCTGTTGGAGTGGGTTCGCGAGAACATCGCGGCCTTCGGAGGCGATCCGTCGAACGTCACGATCTTCGGGCAGTCGGGCGGCGGGGGCAAGATCGGCGCGCTGATGGCCATGCCGGCTGCCCGGGGACTGTTCCACAAGGCGATCATTCAGAGTGGCAGCGTGCTCCGGATGATGGTGCCGGAGGCCTCCGCACAACTCACTGCGGCCTATCTGGAGGTCCTCGGGTTGACCCCCGCGACGGTGGACCAACTCCACACCCTTCCGATCGAACGGCTGGTGGCTGCTGCGCCGGCCGCTCTCGCAAAGGCGCCTCGTGGCGCCTGGGGTCCGACCGTCGACGGCAAACACCTCCCCGCTCACCCGTATGATCCTGTCGCCCCGCGTATCGCGAGGGACGTGCCGCTCCTGGTGGGCACGAATCTGAACGAGGGTGTGAACGGGGTGGACAATCCCAACTGCAACGCACTGACCGAGGCCGAATTGAAGCAGCGAGTCGAGCAGCGACCCGGCTCGAAGGCGGGCGCCATCATCGCGGCGTACCGACACGCCTACCCGGGGGCGCTCCCGTTCGATCTCTGGTCCGTGATTTCAGCGGCCCCCATTCGCAGGAACGCGATGCTGCAGGCCCAGCGGCACGCGGCGCTCGGGGGGGCGCCAGTCTACCATTACCTCTTCGCCTGGCACACTCCGATGCTGGACGGGCGTCCCCGAGCCTTCCACAGCGCAGAGATCGCGTTTGTGTTCAACAACTCGGATCTGTGCGTGAATCTGACCGGAGGCTCCTCCGAGGCGAGGTCCCTGGCCCGGCGCATGAGCGATGCATGGGTTCAGTTCGCCCGCACGGGCAAACCCGGCCATTCGGGGCTTCCGGAGTGGCGCCCCTACTCTGCAGAGTCTCGTGCCACGATGGTGTTCGATCGCCGCTGCGAGCCACGTCTGGATGTGGAGGGCGAGGGCCTTCGCCTCCTCTTCCCGGCCTGAGATCCGCGTTCGAAGTCTTCATCCAACCCCGCCGCTTCCGACTCGACGCACTTCGCGGAGCCCTTCCGCGAGGTGCGGGAGCAGGAAGTCGTACGAGAGATTGTGGCTCCTGCCTGCGATCTGCCGATGATACCTGTGGCGGCGTTGGCTCCGTGGGTCGCCGGACCGAGAGGGGTATCTCTCCCGGGGCCGGATCGGCCATAATGGATTCAGCAATTGCCCTGGATCGAACAACTTTTGAGTCGATGACGGATGAGCTTGAGCTGCGCCGGCGGGTGGAAGCGAATATCGAGGCGGTTCGTGCACGGATCGCTGGAGCCGAGGCCCGGGCCGGACGGCCGAGCGGAAGCGTCACCCTCGTCGCCGTGAGCAAGCTGCAGCCGATCGAAGCGATGCGGGCGGCGATTGAAGCGAGATGTTTGGATCTTGGGGAGAACTACGTCCAGGAGGCGGAATTGAAGTTCGCCGAGCTGAAGGGCTCCGGGATGAGATTCCACCTTCTGGGAAATCTTCAGCGCAACAAGGCTCGCAAGGCCGCCGCGATCTTCGACGTCGTGCAGTCGATCGACGATCCGCGGCTGGCCCGAGCGCTGGGTACGCGGGCGGTCGAGCTGGGAAAACAGCTCGAGGTGCTCGTGGAAGTGAACAGCTCGGGCGAAGCCGGCAAGCACGGAGTACCGCCGGACCAAACGCTTCAACTGTGCGAAGCCGTGTCGATGGAACCCGGACTGCTTCTCAACGGCCTGATGACTGTGGGTCCGCTCGCGGGTGGGCTCGATGGGGCCAGGCGCTGCTTCGATGGGGTGAAAGTCTTGTTCGACCGTCTCCCGGCAGCGAATCGGCGGGTGCTGTCGATGGGAATGAGCGGCGACTTCGAGACCGCGATCGAGGCGGGCTCCACAATGGTGCGGGTCGGGACCGCGGTTTTTGGTTCCAGGAGGCAAACTGGATGGGAAAGCAAATGATGACGGACGAGCCTGTCGATAAATCGAAGCGGTGGTCGTTTCTCGACCGATTCTTCCAGCCTGAACCTGAAATGGAAGAAGACGAAGAGCCGATCCGCAGTCGCGTGGTGCAGCCGGATTTTGCGGCGCCGCGGCCTCAACCCCGTCGGGGACAGTCGGACAATACGCTCCAACTGGTTCAAACGCAGCGGGGCGGAGGCGTCATCACCCGTCGACAGCCTCGATCCCTCGAGGACGCGACCCGCATTGCGGAAGATCTTCGCGAGCGCAAGCCCGTGATCGTCAACCTCGAGCAGACCGAGGAAGATGTGGCGCGGCGCGTGATCGACTTCATCAGCGGCGTCACCTACGCGTTGAATGGGTTCTACGAGAAGGTGGGTGAACGGATCTTCCTCTTCACGCCCTCCAACGTGGTGATCAGCGACGAAGACGAAGAGATGGACACCTCGGGCAAGGGCATCTACCACGAGAGAGCGTCCTGAGTTACCCGATGTCATTTGCCGGTACCATCGCATTTCTGGGCGGGGGCGTGATGGCCACCGCTATCTACCGAGCCTTGTTGGGAGCGGGCGTCTGCTCACCCCATCGAATTCGGGTGAGCGACGTGATGGCCGGGCGGCGAGACGTGGCGCGAGATCTCGGTGTCACGGCGTTTGACTCGAATCGCGATGCGATCCGGAGCGCCGATGTCGTGGTGCTCGCCGTCAAACCTCAGGATGTGGCTTCGGTCCTGGCGGAGCTGCGGGGCGAGCTGACGGCAAACCAGCTTCTCATCTCGATCGCGCCGGGCTTCACGACGGCGCGGTTGGAAGAGGCTGCCGGCGGTGGAATTCCCGTCATTCGCGTGATGCCGAACACTCCGGTTCTGGTGGGAGAGGGGGCGTCCGGATTCTGCCGCGGATCGCTGGCGACCGCGGAGCATGCGGCGACGGCCCGGGAGATCCTTTCCGCAGGTGGGCGGTGTGTGGAAGTTGCTGAGAAGCTGCTCGACGCCGTCACCGGTCTCAGTGGAAGTGGTCCTGCCTATGTGTGCCTTGTGGTTGAAGCCCTCGCCGATGGCGGCGTAAAGGCCGGGCTGCCGCGAGACGTGGCGATGACTCTCGCGATTCAGACCGTTCTGGGCACAGCAAAACTCCTGGCCGAGACGGGCGACCATCCCGCCGTTTGGAAGGATCGGGTCGCGACACCGGCCGGAACAACCATCGCGGGCCTCGCCGCTTTGGAAGCGGGAGGCCTGCGGTCGGCTCTCATCGGGGCGGTGGATGCCGCCTCGCGCCGAAGTGCGGAGTTGGGGAAGGGTTAGCCCAGTCCGAGCGGCGGGAGCGGCGGGAGCGGCGAACTCGACGTCGTTGCAGTGGACGGATCCAGCCGACTGAGGCGCGCCAGTTCTCGCTTGCATGCCTGCACGAGAAGCAGCGATGAGGTTGATCGCCCGAGTGCGCCGATGCGCCGGGCCACATCGGCGGCGGGTTCTCTGGATGGGTTCCGCGCGGCGGCCGCTTCGGCTGCAGCGTGCGCAGCGGCCAGGCTGACGTCGGTGAAGCGCTCCGCTGAGAGTTTGAGCCGCTGGAGAGCGCCCAGCGCCTTCTCTGTGCGGGCCAGGTCAATCCCTCGATACTTCAGCGCGTCTGCAGCGGCGGCGTACGATGAGACCCGTGTGGCAACACGTCGATCCGGATCGCTCCGATACTCCTTCCGGGCGCGACGGAAGTCTCGGCCCGCGGCAGAGGGATCGTCCATTCGGAGTTCCATCCAACCGCGTTCCTCGTAGAGTTCACCTTTGGAACCCACCGGATGCCGTTTGAGCGCGGCCGTGGCCACCCGATGCGCAGCCGCGGTGCACTCCAGGCGCAATAGCATCCCGGACAGCACCCGGTCCACCAAAGTGCTTCCTGCTTCGACGCCGAGCTTGCTTGCGACAGTGGACGCCTCCTCGACGCTCTCAAGAGCCTCCCTTCGGAGATCCTGGTTCCAGAGGATCACCGACCTGCGCAGCAGGGCGTGAATGGCGGAAAGGCGGTCGCCGCGCGCCCTCGCCAGTTGCAGCCACTCGCCAGTCAGTCGAGCGGCTCCGACGAAGTCCCCGCTGGTACATGTCGCCATCGCAGCGAGATTGAGAGCCTGTTCGAGATCCGCGGGCGACCCCATCTTCCGAGCGAGATCGAGCGCCGAGTTCGCCGCAGTCACAGCGCGATGACACTGGTCCCTGCGTAGTTCCAGCGTCGCGAGCAGCCGAAGCGCCAGGATGGCTCGAGGGGAGTTATTCGCCTCGATTGCCGCGTCTATGATCTGCTGCAGAGGTCGACGAGCACGTGGGATTCGACCCTCACTCAGTGCACTAGCCGTCTCGGCAAGCACGGTCTCAGCCGCCGAGATCGGATCGTGGATCGTGTCTCGATCGGGCGTATCGTGGGATGTTTGTGACATTTACGATTCAGCGTATTCTCGGTGGTGTTTGGCGTCGGGAACAGTTCCCGTCCCGAATTGGATCCACCTTCCCCGAAAGAACGGTGGGGCCCAGGATCTGGGGGCGGATAGACGGGGAGGGCTTCACCTCGAGAGATGAGAACTGTACATTGTTAGTCTTACGGCCGTTCAACGGATGATGACTGTCTTGTTTGACGGAAAAGGAATCGGGTTCAATCTACGTGGGCCAGCCACTCGTACTTGTCGCGCAGCAGGATCCCCTGCTCAAGGCTCCTTCCGAAGCGCTGCTCTTGTTTGGATTTGAAGACGGCGAGTCCACGGACAGTCTGAGGGCTGTTGACGAACTGTTGGGCGGCTGGCTCACCGAGAGTCGTAGTCGGGGCGAGTTTCGGGGTGATGCGGCGCAAGTTGTGGTCGTACCCACGTTTCTGGCGCTCGATCCCACCCCCGCAGTCCGCATCGCGCTTGTCGGCCTGGGGAAGCGGCGCGATCTCGATCTGCGGACCTTCCGAAATGCGGTGACGGCGGCGCTTCGGACCCTTGGGAAGCGCGGGATCCGTACGGCGGCGGTGGACGTGGCCGGTCTGCCGCTTGCCGCTGCGGATGCGGGCGAGGCTGCGGCGGAAGCTGCGGAGTTGTCCCTGTTTCGGGTCGACATTCACCGCTCCGGCGCCCACCGCGATGAAGCGATTCACGAACTTCGCATCTGCGGCGCCTCGACGGACGTCGTGAAGCGGGGGAGCGCGCTCGGCCGGGCGAAGAACTTTGCCCGAGATCTGGTGAACGAGCCCGGCAACATTCTGGACGCGGTGGAGTTGGCCCGCAGAGCCTCCGCGATGGCGGAACGAACCGGCTTGAGCTGTCAGGTGTTTGGCGCTGAGGAACTCGCCGAACTGGAAATGGGGGCGTTCCTGGCGGTGGCTCGGGGCACAGCCCGCCCTCCGAGGCTCATCATCCTCCGACACGAGCCTCGCTCCATGCCCAGAGACGGGGCCCCCGTCCTGGTGCTTGTGGGGAAGGCCGTGACCTTCGATACCGGAGGCATCTCGTTGAAGCCCTCCGCCGAGATGGGACGGATGAAGGGCGACATGGCTGGCGGGGCCGCCGTCGTGGGCGCCATGCAGGCGATCGCAGAACTGAACGTCCCCGCTCGCGTCATCGGGTTGGTTCCAGCGGTGAACAACATGCCCGACGCCGACGCCTGGATGCCGGGCGACGTTATCCGGGCAATGAGTGGCAAGACGATCGAGACCATCTCCACGGATGCCGAGGGACGAATGCTTTTGGCCGACACCGTGCACTACGCGGGTGTCCTCGGCGGCACCCATGTCGTCGACATTGCCACCCTGACTGGAGCGTGCGTAACGGCGCTTGGCCACACGGCTTCGGCTCTCTTCGGAACGGATGGCGAACTCGTGCGGCTCATTCAGGAGTGCGGAGACGCCTCCGGGGAGCGGCACTGGCCGATGCCCCTCTTCTCGGACTACCGGGAGCTCATCCGCTCGGACATTGCCGACCTTAAGAACAGCGGGGGGCGCGCCGCAGGATCCATCACGGGCGCCTGGTTCATCCGAGAGTTTGCAGGCGACATCCCATGGGCTCATCTCGATATTGCCGGTTCGTCGCAATTCGAGAAGGCACGCCCGTGGGCGCCCGCCGGTCCGACCGGCACCGGAGTGGGGACCTTTGTCCGTCTGGCGGAGCGGCTCTCAGTGAGGCATCGATGACCCGGAAGTCGACGCTCGTTTAGCGGCGACCGTGCCGCTGAATGTGCCGCCAGCCCCGCCACGAAGCACGGCGAGAGCGGGGCTTGAGCCGGCGGCGGTACTCCGAAGCCATACGGATCCGCTCGGCGTAGGTGGGGTGGGTGTCGTAGAACAGTCGGCTCCAGCGCGTGGAAAGCGCTTCCTCCAGATTCATTCGACGAAGCTTCTGCATCACCGACACGTAGTTCGCCGGGTCTCCCGTTGCGGCGAGGGCATAGCGGTCCGCATCCTGCTCATCTCTCCGAGCCTCTCGGTAGACGAAGGGCGAGAGTGCGGTGGCAAGAGCGATGGCAACGCCTGCCGCGAGAGGAAATCCAGCCAGGTCGTGGGCCCCGGACAGGCCGAGCGGAGTGGAGAAGAGCTGGAGCGAGAGGAGCGCCACAGCGGCGGCGCCGATTTGTGCGGAGCCGAGCACGATCTTGCGTTGCGCCTGCGCCACGCCCGATGGAGTTTGTGACTCCAGGTGGAAGTGATCGTACAGGTGACCGAACTCGTGGGCGATCACGATTCGCTCCTCACCATCGGTAAAGGCGTCTATCAGCGTGTCCGTCACAAAGATCGCGCTCTTCTTGCCTTTGAGCCGAATGCTGGCGTCGGCGCGGGAGGTGCGGTGGCTGACTTTGACCAGGTAAACCGGCAGGGTGAGGTTCCCGATACCGGGAACGGAAAAGGTCTCGTCACGAAGGAACGTGACGGGGTAGAACAGGTTCTGGAGCGGCTGTTGAACGTAATCAATGAACAATGGCCGAACCGCCAGGAACGCCGCCGCCCACAGCGGAAACAACCAGGGCCACCAGCGGAGTGTCTCCACAAACGGCGCCAGGCAGAGGATCGTCACCAATCCGTACAGGGTCGTGCGGCAGATCCAGCCCCAAAACCACGCCAAAAACGTCTCCTGGGACAGTCCGAACCGTCGATCCAGCAAGTACTGGTTCAGCCACTGAAACGGGAACACCACCCCTCTGGTGATCAGCCCGATGGTCACGAGAAAGAGGAAGTCTGTGGCCGCACGAGGCGCGCTGAAGGAGTTGAACCACTCCAGAAGCTCGCGCGAAAACCCCGTCGGCGTCAACAGAAGCAGCGTAACGACCAGAGTGAGGAATTCGCCAATCGCGAGTTGGAACCGTGCGCGCCCATATTGCGTGCACCGGGAATCCTCACTCTCGGAGATGCCTTCGTCAGGGGAAGTGTTAATCATGAGGAATGGGCGTCGGGCCTCGTCCCTTAACCTGCCCGTCCAGATTATAGTTCAGGCGAGGATCGCCACGCCAGAGGATTGCAACCCGTGAGTCGCACGAATGCCTCAGAACTTCGCCGCGATGCCATTTTGCTCGCAGGGGGACGAATCACAGGCGCGTTCGAGCGCGCGGTTGGGTCCCCATGGAAGGGTGTCGTGCGCCGGCGCAGCGAGACGTTGGTCGAGCGCAGCATTCGGATCCTGAGGGAAACGGGAGGCGTCGGCAGGATCTGTGTGATCGGCCCTGAGGCCATCTTCCCACGAACGGACGCCACGGCGGACGGGGGTGTTGTGGTCTGTCCGCCCAGGGAGAACACCTTCGAGAGCCTGCTGGCAGGGATGGAAGTCCTGCACGATCGGGAAGAGGATCAGGTGCTCGCGATTGCGGCGGACCTGCCCTATGTCGTCCCGGATGCTCTGGAGGACCTGTTGGTGCGAACTCCCCCGGGCGCGGATGTCGGGTTTCCGGTCATCCGTAAGGAAGCGCTGCGCCGGGAGTTTCCCGGAGACATCGGCGTGTACGTGCCGTTGGCCGATGGTCCGGTCACCGGTGGGAGTGCGGTGGTGTTGCGCGGGGGATATCTCACTCACAATGCCACGGTGCTGCGCTCTCTGGTTACCCATCGAAAGTCGCAGTTCGGCATGGCCCGGCAGTTCGGCCTGGATCTGGTGTGGAATCTCATTACCCACCGGCTATCCATTCAGGATCTGGAGCGTCGCATTTCCGAGAGAACGGGCGGTGATTGTCGTGCGGTGGATCACTGCCGCCCCGAGATTTCATTCGACCTCGACAACGTGATGGACTACTGGTACTACCGCCGGCGTGAGAGCCGGTCTGGCTAGGAGAGAGCAGGACTCCATGTCGGTCCGACTGACGCTGGCGGGCAATGCATCCGTCCTCCTGGAGGGAACGGGGATTCGGCTGGCCATGGACCCCTGGCTCAGCCCGGCCATCGGTCCGTGGAAGCGGCTGAAGGAGCCCGGGTTTTGCCACCGGTCGCTCGCCGGACTGGACGCCATCCTGATCTCCCACGCCCATCCGGACCACCTCTGCCGTGAGACTCTTGCTCAGGTCCCCAAGAAAACCCCGGTGGTTTCTCCGCCCGGCACGCCCCTGTATCGCCTGACGCAGATGGGGTTCGAGATCGTTCGGTCCGTGGACGCCTGGGACTCGTGGTCCCCCGGGTCGGATGTGGAGGTGATTGCGACTCCGTGCTTTCACACTCGATACTCGGTCGGCTTCCTCATCCGGCTTCATGGTCAGACGATCTACTTCGCCGGGGATGCTTCGCCTCGAACTCCGTTCAGGGAGATTGCTCGTCGTTGCGGTCCCATTGATGTGGCCCTACTTCCGGTGGGAGGCTCCTCGCTCGCGGCGGGTCCGCTCCAGCGTCATCTCACTCCCCTCCGCGCGGCCCACGCCGCGTGCGAACTGGAAGCAAGGTCCGTGATTCCGATGCATTGGGGACACATGGCCTGCTTCCCCGCCATGCTCGATCGCTTCCGTGGCACTGCCGAACAGTTCCAACTGGCGCTCCACGCGGTCGGCGCCCGGACCGTTTGCCACGACTTGGAAGATGGCGAAACGCTGCTATTGGATACCGCCGGCTAGCGATCTGCCGAAAAAACACCCCCGGGGAAATCCCCGGGGGTGTTCCGATCCCTGGTGTGGGGGTCGGATTACATGTCGAAGTCGTGGCTTCCGCCACCGCCGCCCGCCGCGGGCTTTTCCTTTTCGGGCTTGTCCGCAACGAGAGCCTCGGTGGTGAGGATCAGGCTGGTGATGGACGCGGCGTTCTCCAGGGCGGAGCGAGTGACCTTGACCGGGTCGACGACGCCGGCCTTGATCATGTCCTCGTAGACTTCGGTCTTCGCATTGAAGCCGAAACCGATGGCCAGATTGCGGACCTTCTCGACCACAACGCTGCCCTCGAAGCCGGCGTTGTTGGCGATCTGCCTAAGCGGCTCCTCGAGGGCTCGGCGAACGATGGCGACGCCGACCTTCTCCTCGTGCTCGGTTCCGAGTCCGGCGAGGCCGGCCTGGATGTTCACGAGCGCCACGCCGCCGCCGGGAACGATTCCCTCTTCAACGGCCGCGCGGGTCGCGGAGAGGGCATCCTCGAAGCGGTGCT
>SYKE01000043.1 GCA_005798285.1 Actinomycetota bacterium | reverse complement strand
GCGGCGGCGCCCATCGACACGCCGTGCCGGGCGCAGAGCTCTCGAATCCGATGCGTCTTCTCCACGATGCCGTCCGGCGGAGCGCCATAGGCATAGGTCGCGCCGGCTACCGGACCGCGCGCCAGGATGCCGGATGCGAACGGCGCGCCGATAACCACCCCGGCGCCTCGCTCGCGGCACAGCGCAAACTCCACCTCCAACGCGTCCTGGCAGAGGAGCGTGTAGGGCATCGCGACGAGGAAGTAGTCGATGTCGAAACGCTCCAGAAGGCGGGGGATCATCCCTACCTGGTTGATGCCCGCGCCGATGGCCCGGATCTCGCCGCCCTGCTTCAGGTCGAGCAGCGTCTGGTAGCCGCCGCCCGACTCGAGCTGCTGCATGTAGATCTCCACCTGCTCCTCGGTTTTGTGGAAGAGGAAGTCGAGATCGTGGATCAGGAGCGCGTCGACCCGTGTCAGGCCGAGCCGCATCAGGCTGTCTTCGTACGAGCGACGCACCCCCTCGGCGGTGAAGTCCACGCGAAAGTTGAACGGCAGGCCCGCCGCCCAGCCATAGGGTTCGTACGCCTCGGGCGTCTCAGGTCGGTAGTAGACGCGGCCGATCTTCGTGCTCAGCACGAACTCGTCGCGCGGCTGATTGCGGAGAAACCGGCCGATCCGGTGTTCGCTTTTGCCATGACCGTAGAACGGCGCCGTGTCGTAGAAGCGGATTCCGGCTTCCCAAGCGGCTGCCATCGTGGCATCGCTTTGCGCTTCGGAAATCACCTCGCGCAAGTCTCCCAGCGTACCGCTGCCGAACCCGAGCCGGGTCACTTCGAGATCGGTCCGGCCGATCCTGCGTCGCTCCAGCAGATCCATCCTGCTCTCACCGCTTTCCGTGGCCACCGTGGCCACGTCTAAACCTTAGAAATTGTGGCGGGGACCCAGCCGGTTCCGACCCCGGGCGCCCGTGACCGCACAGCGCGCCCGTCGGATCCGGCGAGGGTCGCCGTTTCATCCGCACCAATTGTGGCCGCAGGCTTGTCACGGTGTCCCATTCCCGGGGGTCGGAGGTCGACATCCGGGTAAGGCGGAAGCTTTCGGTATGAAGAACCGATCGAGAGTTGCGATGACGGCACGCGGAGCGGTCGCCCTTCTCTTGCTGCTCACCGGGTCGCTCGCCGCGGCGGTCGGCAGCGGTAGTGGCGACATCGCGGGAGCGCCTCCGCCGATCCCGAGCTGGGTGCACGGCGTCTCCCGAATGGGCTTCGCCACGCCCGGCGAGACCGAGGCGGCGGGTCGGGCTGGAATGCAGGTGTTCCACACCAATCTGGTGTGGCCCTATGCCCGCCTCGCATCCGCCGAGGGCGGCGGGCTCTCGCCGGGCGATGCCGCGGCGCTGAAGAAGCTCGTCGCCGGATGTCGGGCCGCCGGCATGCGACTGGTGCTGGGGCTTCCGCCTTTCCCGCCGGTGGAGTTAGTCCGCCTTCACCCCGAATGGCGCGTGCTTCCCGCCAGAGGCGCTACGCTGCCCGAGCCGCGGGAAGCTGATCTGGGCACACGCATCGGCTGCAACAACGGACCCTGGGGAGACTACCTCATTGAGGTCTGCGCCGAGCTCGTACGCGATTACGGTGTCGACGGCTTCTCCTTCGACGGCAATTACCACCCGCCCCTTTGCTGGTGTCCGGCCTGTGACACAGCGTACCGACAAACGGGCCGCACCCTGCCGGAGCGGATCAACCTCGACGAGCCCGCCTATCGCGACTACCTGATCTTGCGCGGCGAGCGGCTCTACGAGCACTACCTCAAGCTCCAACGCCGCCTCAAGTCGATCCGGCCGGACGCGGTGGTGATGAGCTGGACCGTCAACGCCGGCCGCTACGGACAACTCCTCTCCACGCCCCGCTCCATGCCGATTTCGGTCAACCGCCTCTTCGATCTCCCGATGCAGGAGTGGTGGCTCGATGAAACCAACCTCGGCGCCAGTGTCGCACCGTCGTTCGGCGCGGCGTACCTCCGCGCCCTCAGCCGCGGCCCATGCGCATCCGAGCCCTACCTCATGTCACGGGGTCGACCCTATGGCACGGACAGCTTTCCCGCTCACGAACGAATGGTCCGCACCCTCCTGGCGCTCAGCCAGGGCAATGTCACGGCACAGTCCCTCGGGTGGCCCGGGCACCGAGAGAGCACAGCGGAGAGTCTGGCGGCGGTGAAGGCGCGCGAACGGTGGACCCTCGGCGCGACGAACGATCCATGGGGCGCCATCCTCGTCTCTGAAAGCACCCGGCAATTCGTCGCCTACCGAGACATCGGTGAGCGCTTCCTGCCGCACGTCTTCGGAGCCTATCGTATGGCCCGCGAGACTCGCCTGCCCGTCGCGCTGCTCTCCGAGGAGGACCTCACGCCCGAAGCGCTCCGAGCCTTCAAGGTGCTGCTGCTGCCGAACAGCGTTGCGCTCTCCGACTTCCAGCAGCGAACCCTCCAGGAGTGGGTCGACGGCGGCGGTGGACTCGTCGCGACCAGCGACACCGGGTGGTGCGACGAGCGCGGCATCGTGCGCGAGCGGCCCGAATGGGAGCGCCTCCTGGGAATTGTGCGGAGGGCGCCGGCCGCGAGCGGATCCGCCGTCCTTCCGGAGCCGTTCTGGCGATCCCGAGAGCAGATCGGCACGCTGAGCTGGACAGCGGGCGGCGCCATCGACACTCCGGCCCTGCGGCGGCTGGTCTCCACCCCTGCCGTCCGCTTCCGGGCCCCGGTCACCGCGTTTGAGGCGCGGCCGGGAACCGAGGTGCTGGTCCGGCGTGAGTCGGAGTCGGGTGTCCCCCAACCTGCCGTTGTGATTCGACGGCAGGGCGCCGGGCGCGTCGTCTATCTCGGCGTGGCGCTCGATGCCGCCCTCTGGAGCTACGCCTATCCGTACCAGCGTGAACTGTTGAAGCGCTGCGTGGAACTCGCCGCCTCAACCCCTCCGGCGGTCACGGTGGAGGCGCCGATGTGCGTCGAGGCCACCCACTGGCGCGTGGGCTCTTCACGGGTACTGCATCTCTTCAATGGCGTCAACACGACCGGCGGGCACGGCAAACCGGCCGAGGAAACTCCCCTGCGCGAAGAGAGCATCCCCGTCCACGGCATTCGGGTGCGTTATCGGGAGCGGACCCAGCGCGTGCGGATCGAGCCCGGCGGCGTGCGGGTGCGACTCCGTCCCGTGAACGGGGAATGGGTTGCCGATCTCCCACCGTTAGCCGTTCACTCCATGGTGATTCGGGAACCCTGAGACATCCTCAACCGGCCGTTTCCAGAGGTGGGGTATTGAGAAAATTTGCTGTGCCGAACTCCGATGATTGGTGTCGAATGAAGAAACGGTGAAGCGCGCCGCCTGCGAGGCGGCGGCGTGTGGGGGAGAGACGACGTTGCTGAGACGAAAACCGGCCGGATCGAACGCCCTGTGGGTGGCGGGGGTCGCTGTCGCGCTCGTGGGCGGTTCGGCCCTGGCCGCCGCCGCGCCCGCGCCGACGGCTCCCGGCGCCGCGATCGACTGGAGCGCCGCCCGCAAGTTCTGGTCGTTCCAGCCGCCCCAGGCTCAGGCGCGACCCCGTGTGAAGCGGGGGATGTGGGTACGCCAGCCCATCGACGCCTTCATCCTCGCGAAGCTCGAGGCCAACAAGCTCAATCCCGCTCCCGAGGCCGACCGCCACACGCTCTTCCGTCGGGCCACCTACGATCTCACCGGCCTGCCCCCCACGCCGGAGGAGACCGCCGCCTTCATGGCCGACACCGCCCCCGGCGCCTACGAACGGCTGATCGAGCGACTCCTCGCCTCGCCTCGCTTCGGAGAGCGCCTCGCCAGCATGTGGCTCCCCCTCGCCCGCTACGCCGAGGATCAGGCGCATCAGGTCGGCGCCGACACCAAGTTCTTCTACCCCAACGCCTACAAGTACCGCGAGTGGGTCATCAACGCCTTCAATCGCGACCTGCCCTACAACCAGTTCGTGAAGCTGCAGGTCGCCGCGGATCGGGTGGCCCAACCCGGGTCCGATGACTTCGCCGCGCTCGGCTTTCTCGGGCTCGGACCCAAGTACTACAACCGCAACCGCCTCGACGTGATGGCGGACGAGTGGCAGGATCGGGTCGACACCGTCACCCGGACCTTCCTCGGGCTCACCGTCGCCTGTGCCCGCTGCCACGATCACAAGTACGACCCCATCACCATGTCGGACTACTACGCCCTCGCCGGGGTCTTCGCCAGTACCCAGATGGTGAACCGCACCGCCGACGGCAAGGTGGAGGACGCCAAGGCGGAGGCCGTCAAGATGAGCCCCCGCACCCTCCACATGGTGGAAGACGAGAAGCCTCACGACATCACGATCTTCCTCCGCGGCAACGTGGAGAAGCCGGGACCCGTGGCGCCGCGCCGCTTCCTGCGGGTGCTCTCCGAGAATGAGCCAGAGCCGTTCAAGGAAGGCAGCGGTCGGCGGGAGCTCGCCGAGGCGATCGCATCCGACGGCAACCCCCTTACCGCCCGCGTCATCGTCAACCGCATCTGGGGCGAAATCTTTGGCCGGCCGCTCGTCAGCACCCCCAGCAACTTCGGCATCCTCGGCGAAAAGCCGACCCATCCCGAGTTGCTCGACGATCTCTCCGTCCGCTTCGTGCGAAACGGCTGGTCCGTCAAATCGCTCGTGCGGGAGATGATGCTCTCCGCCACCTATCGGCAGTCCGCCATTGGAAGCGGCAAGGCGCCGGTCAACGACCCGGCGAACCGGCTGCTCTGGAAAATGAATCGACGCCGCCTGACCGTGGAGCAGTGGCGCGACACGCTCCTTGCGACGGCGGGCCAGCTCGATCTCTCCGGCGGCCCGAGCAAGGAACTCGACGACCCCACGAACCTGCGACGGACCGTCTACACCCGCGTCAGCCGACTGAAGCTCAACGACCTGCTCGCTCAGTTCGACTATCCGGACGCCAACGTACATGCCGAGAAGCGCCCCACCACCAACACGCCGATGCAGAAGCTGTTCGTGCTGAACGGCAGCTTTGTGATGACCACCGCGAAGCAACTGGTCGCGCGCGTCAACAAGGACGTGCCGGCCGATGATCCCGAGGCACGAATTCAGCGGGCCTACCAGCTCCTCTTCGCCCGACCCGCCGAGTCGGATGAAGTGCGGCTCGGCGCCGACTTCGTGTCCCGCCCCTCAACGGGCGCCGTTTCTCGCTGGGAGCAGTACGCCCAGATGCTCCTCGCCACCAACGAATTGCTTTACGTGGACTAACCGCCGACGCGAGCCCTGTGAGGATCCCGATGAACACCCTTCGATTGAACCACGAGCGCTGCCATGGGCCCGCCGCCGCGCCGCTGAACCGACGCGAGCTGCTGGAGCGCATGTGCATGGGCTTCGGCGCCCTCGGCATGGCGGGAACGCTCGGCACGCAGGCCGAAGCCGCCGCACAACTCCACGTCTCCGCCGATCACCCCGCCACGGCGAAACGCGTCATCTTCCTCTTCATGAATGGCGGGCCCTCGCACGTTGACACGTTCGACCCCAAGCCGTCGCTTCTGAAATATCAGGGTCAGCAGCCGTCGGGAAAGCTCTACCGGGAGAACAAGGGCAGCGGCTACATGCCGTCTCCGTTCGCATTCAAGCGGTGCGGACAAAGTGGCCTGGAAGTCTCCGAGAGCCTCCCCCGCCTGGGAGCGCTGATCGACGACTGCTGCATCATCCGCTCGATGCACACCGACGTTCCCAATCACGAGCCCGCACTGCTGCAGATGCACACCGGAAACGTGCAGCCGATCCGGCCGTCTCTTGGTTCGTGGCTGCTCTATGGTCTGGGCAGTGAAAACCAGAACCTGCCCGGCTATGTCGTGCTGCGACCCACGAACAAGATCGTGGTCGGCCCGGCGCTCTGGAGCAACAGCTTCCTCCCGCCGGAGTATCAGGCCGCGAGCGTCGTCACCGAGAACATGCAGGTCGACAAACTCGTCGCCAACATCCGCAACCCGAAGATCACCCCCACCGAGCAGCGCGAACAGCTCGATCTCCTCGGCACGCTCAACCGCCGACACCTCCTCCGCCGCGACAACGACCAGGAGTTGGAGGGCCAGATCAAGAGCATGGAGACCGCCTTCCGGATGCAGTCCGAGGCGATGCGCACCTTCGACATCTCGAAGGAGCCGCAGCATGTTCGCGAGCAGTATGGCGACACCGCCTTCGGCCGCTCCTGCCTGCTCGCCCGAAGGCTCGTGGAGGATGGGGTTCGGTACGTGGGTGTCTACTACGTGAACAACGGCAATCAGCCCTGGGACACGCACACCTCCCACAACGACAACCACCCTAAGCTCTGCGCCGACTCCGACCGCGCCAGCGCCGCCCTCATCTCAGACCTGAAGCAGCGGGGATTGCTCGACGACACTCTGGTCGTGTGGAGCGGCGAGTTCGGCCGCACGCCCTACGCCGAAAACCAGGATGCCAAGAAGGCCGGCCGCGACCACCACCACACGGCATTCTCCCTTCTGATGGCGGGCGGCGGAGTGAAGCGCGGCACGGCCTACGGCACGTCCGATGAGTTCGGTCTGAACGCGGCCGAGAACCCCGTGCACGTGCGCGACTTCCACGCCACGCTCCTTCACATGATGGGACTCAATCACCAGGGCCTCACCTACCGCTACTCCGGCCGAGACTTCCGCCTCACCGACGTCGGAGGCGTGGTTCAAAAAGACATTCTCGCCTGACCCGGTGTGACGGTCTGGTCAGGCGCGGGTCTTGTGGTGACCGCAAATTGAGAGCGCGGTCATCGCACGACCCTACCTCAGCCGCGTGGTCGAGAAGAGGCAGCGGGCTCGCGTTCTTGGCTACAGGGAGCTCCGACAGAGGCAAGGCGCTCTTTGCTGGGTTTTCAGATGGCTCGCGACCAGAGTTGGGCGAGGAATCCCTCTGGATGACTCGGTGCGCATTCTAACGCAAAGTGGGTTCTTCCGCAAAAATGGTGGTCCCCCGTTTGAAGAACATTGACCATCAAGACGACTATCCGGGGTATGAGCACCCCCTGCGTCCTCCCCGACCCCTCCCTCGTCCGCACCGTCAAGTTCAAGCAAGT
>SYKE01000042.1 GCA_005798285.1 Actinomycetota bacterium | reverse complement strand
CCCTCCCTCGTCCGCACCGTCAAGTTCAAGCAAGTTGACGGCAGTGTGGTCATTGAGTCCGTGGCCTGCAGCGCTGAAGCCTCTTGTCCAAAGTGTGGCATGGCTTCTACTCGCGTCCACAGCCGTTACTCCCGCTCCTTCTTCTCGCTCCCATGGGGCCCGTGTCCGGTGCGGGTCGTCCTCACCTCCCGCCGATGGCACTGTTCGAACTCCGAGTATTCGCAGCGCATCTTTACGGAGTGGCTCCGTGGGCTCATCGACCGCTAACAGCGGCGAACGCCCGCCGTATCGCGTTTCCCTGCTGCTCCTTGCCTACTCCAAGGGCTGTGAGGCCGATGCGCGTACTCTTCGATCCATGGGGATCCAGCCGCAACCGAGCCCGTGAAGCAATAAGCCCCACTGCCTTCCAGACCGGCAATCCACTCAGACTCTCGGGCTCCTCAAACAGCTGTGACAACCGAGCATCGTCGTCAAGAAGTTGCTCATCCTTCCTGGTTCGGCGCGGCGCCCGCTGGATCTGCGCGATGGGAGGCTGTGGTGGGCGGCGGAGCGCCTCACCATCGCAGGTTCAGAGGTAGTCCGCAGGTTTGGGACTTCTCTCAGCGGCGGTCGTGCCACTCCGCGGCTTGACCCTCACCTCCAAGGGTTTGGATGCGATGGATCACCGCCGGCACGTACCGGGTTGAGACGAAGCTCTGCACGCCGTTGTCCATGGCCGCGGACTTCCAGTTCGGATGGGTCTTCTCCAGTTCGCACGCGTGGGTGGCGTAGTACTCTTGCGCGGCTCGGCTGCGGATCAAGAGCGATTCGCTGGACCAGTTCACCTTCACCACCCCCGCCGCCACACCGGCGCGGAGGTCCGACTCGGAGAGACCGCTGCTGCCGTGGAGGGCAATGCCGATCGGTCGACCGCAGATTTCGGAAGCGCGCCGCTGATGCTGCTCCACGGCCGCCGGAGAGAAGGCGTCGCGTCGCATCGACAGCCCATGCTGGGTGCCCACGCCCGGCGCCCAGAGTGCGAGCCGGTTGGGATGGCTCGCCTCCACCGCGCCCAGGAGCCGGTCGGCGGCGGCGAGTTCCGTAACGCCCGCGTCGATGCCGGCCTCCACTTCCAGCGAGAGCGGGACTTCCGCATCGTCGGCGATCTCGCAGAGCCGGCAGATCAGGTCGATGTTCTCTTCCTCACTGAGTTCGGAGGAGTCCAGGGAGACAGTCGAGGCGCGGTACGGCACGCCTCGGATCGCGGCGGAGAGGATGCGGAGCGCGTCCGGCCCCTTGATGTGGTCGGTGTGAAACAGGACGGGCACGGTCCGGTAGCGATCACTCTTCGACAGCGCGGTCAGGTCGGCCAGGTAACGCGTGAGGCCCAGGATCGGATCGCCATTCCCGTAGCTGTGGCCGGTGAGCTGCCACAGGCTGGTTTCGATAATGATCGGAGCGTCACACGCTCGAGCCGCTTCGAGGCAGTCGGTGACCGCGGCCTGGCTGTCAGCGTTCACCGCCAGGAGCGCATATCGTTGCTGCGCGGCGAGTTCCAGGAGCGCGCGAGACTCAGCGGGCTTCAAAAGGGGGATGGTTCACCTCCTCCGGCGCGGGTGGCTTGGGCAGTGCGGCTGCTGCACGAAGTCCGCGTCATGGAAGGATGCAGACCTTGAGCGCGGCGCCGCTCTCCATCAACTCGAACGCTTCGTGGATCCGGGGGAGGGGGAGTGTGTGGGTGATGAACCGATCGGCGGGAAATCGCCCGCTGTGGAGCAGCGCGAAGCTGGCTTGAAAGTCGCTCTTCTTCTCCGAGTAGCTGCCGCTGATGACCAATTCCTTATAGTGGATCTGGTTCACGTCGAGCGAGGCCATCGGGTTGGATTTGGGCAGACCGGCGAAGAAGTTCACCCGGCCCGCCCGGGCAGCGACGTCCAGCGCGTCGTTCTGCGCCGCCGCCGAGCTCACGGCGACGATGGTGACGTCGGCGCCGAAGCCGTTCGTGAGGGCCCTCACCTCTTCCCGATGCGATCCGTCGGGTCGCACCTGCACAGCCGCGTCGATGTCGAAGCGTCTCGCCATCGCGAGCCTCGCCGGGTTGGTGTCGAGCACGATGACCTTCTGCGCGCCCTGCAGCCGCGCGAGACAGGCGTGCATCATGCCGATCGGTCCCGCCCCGAAGACCGCTACCGTGTCCTTGAGTCCCACGCCGAGCCGAGAGTGCGCGTTCATGCAGCAGCCCAGCGGCTCGGCCAGAGACATCTGCTCGTTTGAGATTTCCGAAGTGACCCGGAACAGGTTGCCCCGCTGGACGGCCAGTGCAGGGACTTTCAAGTACGGCGCGAATGCCCCGTCGTGGTGGTAGCTGATGGTGGTTCGGTGGCCGGACAGGTTCTCCCGACCCATCTCCACATATCGATCGGAGCCGTGGACGAGGACGATGTACATCACCACACGATCCCCAACCGACACGTTGGCGTCCGGCGCCCGAGACTCTACCACCGTGGCGCAGAACTCATGTCCGAGGATTCGCGGCGGGGTGATCTTCTTATCGCCGTGCCGGTAGGTCCGCAGATCCGTCCCGCAGACCGAACAGGCATGGACTCGCAGAAGCACCTCACCGTCCTCAAGAGTCGGCGGTTCGACCTCCAGAACCTGAATGTTCTCTTTTCCGAGATACACGGCCGCCTGCATGGTCGATCTCTCCTCAGCTCATCCAACTGGTTGAGGGGGCCGTCCACTTTGCCGTGATCTTCTTGGTCTTCATCCAGAAGGCGATGGCTTCGTGCCCTGTGATGTCGCCCTGGCCGAACTTGCTCGCGTTCCAGCCCCCAAAGCCGAACGGATCGCGTGGCACGGGCACCCCGATGTTGACGCCGATCATACCGGCCTCTGCGCGCATCTCAAACAGGCGCGCCGTTGCGCCGCTGGAAGTAAAGATACAGGCGGCATTGCCGTAGGGATTTGCATTCTCGATCGCGAGAGCTTCATCCAGCGAACCCACCCGGAGGATGCTCAACACCGGGCCGAAGATTTCATCGTTGGCGCACTCGTCTTCCACGGTGATACCGTCGATGAGCGTTGGGCCGACGTAGTTTCCCTGCTCTCGACCGGGCGGAGACTGTCCGCGCCCATCCAGGCGGAGGGTCGCTCCTCCTGCAACTGCGCGCGCGATGTAGCTCTCGATGCGATCCTTCGCCTCGGCGCTGATGATGGCACCCACTTCAGAGCCGCAGGCCAGGCATCGCATCTCCTGTTCCACCGCGCGGAGGATCGGCTCGCAGTCTCCCACGGCCACGAGGACGCTGGCTCCCGCTCCCACCGGACCCCGCAGGGCCGAGGTCGTCAACATCGACGAGGCGAGGCACCGCAAGGGGGGTCTGCACGCACAGGCCGCCGGACTGCAGCTTCCTTCGAAGCAGACCTAT
>SYKE01000041.1 GCA_005798285.1 Actinomycetota bacterium | reverse complement strand
TGCCTGCCTACTTCAACGACAGTCAGCGGCAGGCCACCCGCGACGCCGGGCGCATCGCGGGATTGGAAGTGCTCCGCATCGTCAACGAGCCGACCGCCGCCTGCCTCGCTTACGGGCTGGACCGCAAGAGGAACGGAACGATGGCGGTGTACGACCTCGGCGGCGGCACTTTTGACATTTCCATCCTCCGCCTGCGGGACGGAATCTTCGAGGTGCAATCCACCCATGGCGACACCCACCTCGGCGGTGACGATTTCGACCGGACGGTGGCGGACTATCTGACGGAGAGGCTGGGTCGGGAGCGCCCCGAGCTCGACCTGGACGATCTCTCCCTCCGCGAGGGCATCCGCCTGGAAGCCGAGGCGGCGAAGCATCGGCTCAGCAGTGCGGAAGAGACCGAGGTGGTGCTGACGCTGCCCGGCGCCCCGGATTGGCGCGCAGCGCTCTCCCGCGAGACCTTCGAGACGCTCATCGATCCCCTGGTGGAGCGCACCCTGGCGCCCTGTCGGGAAGCGCTGACCGACGCCGGACTGACTCCGGCAGGGGTCGATGAAGTGGTGCTGGTCGGCGGCTCCACGCGCGTGCCTCTCGTGCGGCGGCGGGTGGAGGCGTTGTTCGGACGGCAGCCCCACTGCGAGTTGAACCCGGATGAAGTGGTGGCGCTCGGCGCCGGCGTGCAGGCGGGAATCCTGGCCGGTGAGGTCGAAGACTTGCTGCTGCTGGATGTCATCCCGCTGTCGCTGGGTCTGGAAACCTATGGCGGTACGGTCGAGAAACTCATCCCCCGGAACCGCACCATTCCCACCGTGGCGCACCAGGGATTCACCACGGCGGTCGATGGTCAGACGGCTTTCGATCTGCACGTCATCCAGGGCGAACGCGAGCTGGCCACGGACTGCCGAAGTCTGGCCCGCTTCCAGATTCACATCCCACCGATGCCAGCCGGCTGGCCGCGCCTGGAAGTGACGTTCCTGGTGGATGAGAACGGCATCCTCTCCGTCTCCGCCTACGAGCATCGGAGTGAATCCGAGGCGAAGATCGACATCCGTCCTTCCTACGGGCTGACGGAAGACGAGGTCGAGGAGATGGTCTTCGACTCCTTCGAGCACGCCGCCGAGGACCTCCAGGTTCGCCGACTCGTGGAAGCCCGTGTCGAGGCGGAACAGGTGGTGCTGCACACCCTGAAGCAACTGCCGCGGGCTGCCGGCTTTGTCGCGGAGGGGCTCCTCGGGGACGAAGCGCTGCGGCGCATCCAGGAGTCGGTGGCCGCGCTTCAGGGACTTCTGGGCTCGGATGACCCCACGGCGCTCCGAGCCGGCATTGAGACGCTGGATGCCGCGAGCCGTCCGCTTGCGGAACTGATTATGGATCGCGCGGTGCGGGATGCTCTCCAGGGTCGGGCCCTGGAAGAAGTTTAGCCCCGCTCCGCCGGAGAACAATTCCTTGGCAGGCATCAACCCCTACATCAAACAAACCGAGGTCGCGCTCCCCACGCGGCCCTATCGGATCACCTTTCTCTCTCGAGAGACGGGCGAGAGCCGGGTGATCGAGATCGATCCCGTCCGGCTTCCCTTCCAGCGGACCGGTCGCCCCGGCAGCATTCTGGATATCGCGCTGGGTCACGACATCGAGATGGAGCACACCTGCGGGGGCGTCTGCGCCTGCGCGACGTGCCATTCGATCGTCCGCTCGGGTCTGGCCTCTTGCAATGAGGCGACCGAGGATGAAGAAGACCAGTTGGAAGAGGCGCCCGGCCTCACCATCCAGAGCCGCCTGAGCTGCCAGTGCGTTCCCGACGGCTCCATGGATGTGGTGGTGGAGATCCCCGCCTGGAACCGCAACGCCGTGAAGGAAACCCCGCATTAACACCATGAGATCGGCGGCTTACACCAGTCGAGTGCTCGGAGCGCGCCTCCTCTCTCCAGAGGTGCGCGAATTGACGCTGGAGCATCCCGGCGGCGACTTCAGCTATCGTGCGGGCCAGTGGATTTCGCTCCATCTTCCCGTCGGCGAGAAGCCGCCGCTGGTGCGCGCCTACACGCTCGCCTCGGCCTCCCGGGAAGCGCTGCACCTCTGTCTCGATCGCTACCCGGATGGACTGGGATCCGAGTACCTCTTCCCCCTGCCCGTGGGAGAACGGCTCCAGTTCGATGGCCCGCTCGGTAGATTCACCATGCCCGAGAGCGGGCTGCCCTTGCTGTGGATCGCCCGCTACACCGGCATCGTCCCGTTCCGCGCCATGCTGCAGGAGCGTCGGAAGAGCGACGAGCGGGCTCCGGTGACGTTGCTCTACGCCGCCGACCGCGAGGAAGATCTCATCTACCTCGACGAGTTCCAGGAGGGGGCCCTCGATGATCCGACCCTGCGAATCGAGACCTCCCTCGGATCCGGTCCGGAGAGCCTGACCCCCCGCCTGCCGGAGCTGCTGGCCCAACAGTCGGGGGCGGTTCCGATGGTCTGCGGCGCCGGCTCGTTTGTCCGGGCCATCCGAGACTGGTTCGTCGAACGCGGCTACGAGCGCCGCGCCATTCGCTGTGAATCGTACGACTGATCCTCGGCCCGACTTTCCGAGAACCCCGAGAACCCCGAGAACCCCGAGAACCCCGAGAACCCCGAGAACCCCGAGAACCCCGAGAACCCCGAGAACCCCATGAAGCTCACCTGGAACGACGCCGAGGACATCGGCATAGAACTCTCCGAGAAGTATCCGGACACCGACCCGCTTATCGTTCGCTTCAC
>SYKE01000040.1 GCA_005798285.1 Actinomycetota bacterium | reverse complement strand
GCTCCGGGTCCAGCACCTCCAGAAGCGCCGAGGAGGGATCTCCCCGAAAGTCCTGACCGACCTTATCAATCTCATCCAGCATCAGCACCGGGTTCATGCTGCCGGCCCGACGCATCCCCTGGATGACCTGGCCCGGCATGGCGCCGACATAGGTGCTGCGATGACCACGGATCTCTGCCTCGTCCCGAATGCCGCCGACCGAGAACCTGTAGAAGTTTCGGCCCAGCGCCCGGGCGATGCTCTTGCCCAGAGAAGTCTTGCCCACGCCGGGAGGTCCGGCGAGACACAGGATGGGCTGTCGAACATCCCCCTGGGCCTTGAACTTTCGCACCGAGAGAAACTCGAGGATCCGATCCTTCACCTTTTCCAGGCCGAAGTGATCCGTGTTCAGCACGTCCCGCACCGCGGCGATCTCGAGGTTGTCGGTTGTGGATTCCTTCCACGGGAGGGTGGTCAACCAGTCGAGGTAGGTGCGCGCCACCGTGTACTCGGCCGCCGCGGGTGGCATCCGCTGGAGACGTTCAAGCTCCCGATCGGCTTCCTTGCGAGCTTCCTCGGGCATCCCGCAGCTTTCGATCTTCGCCTTGATCTCCTGGATCTCGTTGGCGCGATCTTCGCCCTCGCCCAGTTCCTTCTGAATCGCCTTCATCTGCTCGCGCAAGAAGTACTCGCGCTGCATGCGATTCATCTCGGAGGAGACCTCGTCCTGGATCTTGCTCCCCACCTCCAGCACGTTCAGTTCCTGCTGGATCAACGTGGCCAGGCGGCGAAGACGGTTCCGGACATCGAGTTCCTCGAGGATGGCTTCCTTCTCGGCGGTGTCGATCTGCAGGTGGGCGGCGATGAGGTCTGCCAGCGTGCCGGGATCCTTCACGCTCTGGGGCAGACCCTGCAACTCATCGGGAAGGTGCGGCGACATCTGGACGATGCGCTGGAATCCCTGCGACAGGTTGCGCTGGAGCGCCCGGACCTCGACCTCGGCTTCTCCCTCGAAGCGGTCGATCTCCTGGACCTCTTCCACGCGGCACCGAATGTAGGGCGAATCCTGCACCGGCTCCAGCAGTCGGATCCGCCGGAGTCCCTGGAGGATCAGCCGCACGCCATCCTGGCCCTTGATCATGATCCGGATCGCTGTGGCGACCCCGTACGGATGCAGATCGGCAAAGGTGGGGTTCTCGGCCTCGGGGTTCTTCAGCGTGACGATCCCGATGATCCGGTTCTCCGCAACCGCCGCGTCGTCGATCAGCTTGATCGATCCGTCGCGGGTGATATTGAGCGGCGCAACGACGCCGGGGAAGAAGACGTTGTCACGGAGCGGGAGAATCGAGAGCTCCCCCGGCAAGCTGTCTTGCGAAACCGTCTCGGCGCCGAGTTCGGACTCCGACGGGAGCCCTTTCGGGGCGGCGTCGTCGGTCGCTTCCGGCTCCTCAATCCGCTCGCGCACTTCGGGCGAGTCGGCGGCTGCGCCGTCTGGTTCCATTTGTTTCAATCCCACGATTCGCGGCTCCCCGGTGCTACCGCCGGGGATAGCTTCCACCGCTATCTTACTGCCCGCCTCGGCAATGCTCAGCTTTTCGGAGAGCAGTTCCGTCATTCGTCGCACGCGCACCAACACATCGCCTTCTTGAAGGATCTCGTCCTTCTCCTCAACGCTGAACGGCAGGTGGGCGGCGATCTGATCCACAAGCTCCCCCGGATGCTCCACCGAACTCGGCAAGCTGTGCAGTTCGTCGGGCAGAACGGGCGACCGGCGTACGATTTCATGAAAGCATCGCGTCAACTCCTCGCGGAGCGCCGGGATCTCCTCTGCATCCTCGAACTCGGTGGGTTCTGTCTCCGCGACGTTCACCACGAGGCAGCGGATGTAGGGCGAGTCCTGGAGCGGTTCGATCAAATGCACGCGGCTGAGGCCCTGCAAAACAATCCGATAGCCCTCGGAAACCTTCACCATGGCCCGAATAGCCGCAACGACTCCCGTTTGGTAGAGATTGTCGCACGTGGGCGTCTCGATCGAAGGGTCCCGCATCGCGAAAATGGCGATCACGCGTTCCCCGTCCTCGGGGAGGTCCTCCAGCATTCGGACCGACCCCGGACGCATCACATTCAGGGGAGCCACCAGGCCCGGGAAGAACACGTTGTCGCGAAGCGGGAGCACCCCAAGCGGAACGGCCGACATCGCGGCGCCCGGAGCCTCGTCCATTTCGAAATCGGGCTCTTCAACCCCCAACTCCGCTTCCTCGACCAACTCTGCAACCGGCGCCGGGTCCGACTCGGGCAACCCTTGAGCGTCCACGTCCGGGCGAAGCCGGTCTGAATTCGTCATGCGTGGTGTCCTCAACGTTCGTCTTATGCTCGAACCGAGATCTGTGTGACACGCGGTCCGGAACGTTTCGGAAGCGTGATCAAGAGAAAACCATCGCGGTAGGTCGCTTCCACAAGGTCGCGATCGATCTCCGCATTTGGGGGCAGCGCCACCACCCGCTCGAAGGGCCCCAGGTAGATCTCCATCTGATGAAAGAGGATTCGATCCACCGCCTCGTTTCGCTCGTCCTCGCGAACGCCGCGCACAATCAGCGCGCGACTATCGCCCGACAACTCCACGTGAATCGTGTCGGCCCGGACGCCGGCGAGCTCAAACTTGACTTTAACCGCCTCGCGCGTCTCGTAGACGTCCGCCTGAGGCTCCCAGAAGTGCTGGGGCGCCGACATGGAATGAAAATAGCGTCGCAGGATCTCTTCCGATTGCTCGCACTCCTGCTCCATCTGCCGCATCAGGTCTTCGTAGAACCGATTCATCCTCAGAATCTCTCCGAGCCGGCGCCTGCCGCCCCTGGCGCTCCCTGCGCGGCGTTACCGCCACGGGCGCCCCGCCGTCGCCACGGCGTCTCGGCCCCAGAATGCCGAAGTGTTCAGGACACTATACACCAACTTCACGGGTCCACGGAGGCGGCTCAACAGAGGCGGCTTCCACATCCGAGGGCGCTCCGACATTCCCAGGATCGCGTGGCTTCCAGACGGCTGGGATTGTAGACTGTGAGCCGGAGGGGCGCCGCCGCTCGCGGGGGGGCCGGCCATGCCGGTTGCTACCGGACAGCGCACAGGGAATCGCCCCGTCTGCTACGAATGAACTGACCGCTGCCCAAGTTCGGGCGGCTGAAGCGGAACGAAAATGGGCTCCAGACTCGATGGTCGAGGCCCGGGCGATCTGCGCCCGGTGAAGATGACTCGCGGTTTCAATCCCTATGCGGAGGGTTCGTGCCTGATTCAGATCGGCCAGACCCACGTGATTTGCACCGCCAGCATTGAAGAGAAGGTGCCTCCGTTTTTGAAAGGGCAGGGCGCCGGTTGGGTCACTGCGGAGTACGCGATGATCCCGCGGGCCAATCGGCAGCGGACTCCGCGCGACGTGGGCAAGCCCGCCAGTGGACGCACGGTTGAGATCCAGCGCCTCAT
>SYKE01000039.1 GCA_005798285.1 Actinomycetota bacterium | reverse complement strand
GGCGGCGCCCGTCGCCCGCTTCATACCGCTCTGCACACTGGCGGCGGTGTTGTTTGTCGTCGCTTACAACATGGGCGAGTGGCGCGAGGTGGGCGGGATTCTCAGGCTGACCAAGACTGATCGCTCGGTCTGGGCGGCTACGTTTATTCTCACCGTGTTCGCGGACCTGACCGTCGCGGTTCAAATCGGCATGGTGATGGCGGCGCTCTTGCACATCTATCGGGTGGCTCAAACCACCACGGTGAGCCGTGTGACGGACGATTATATCGAGGAAGGTCGGGAGCACACGCTCCAGGACAAGGACATTCCGGATCACGTCACGATCATCCGGATCCACGGCCCGTTCCTGTTTGGCTGCACCGAAAAGCTGGTCGAAGAGACGTCCAATCTGGCCACCCTCGAACCCGTGGTCATCCTGCGCCTCCGAAACATGACGGCGCTGGACGCCTCAGGCCTCCACGCCATTGAGACGCTGGCATCGCGACTTCGTCAGTCGGGACGCACCCTCCTTCTGTGTGGAGCCCGCGACCAACCGGGAAAGGTCATCCAACAAAGCGGCGTTGTGCACCATATCGGGGCAGAGAACATCCTCCCCACCGTAGCCGCGGCCCTCGAACGCGCCCGAGTCCTCGCGCCATGAGCCTCTCCCCCGGCTGCGTTCCCACCGGCGCTCAGCCTGCGGGAACGCGGCCGGGCAAACCCAACTGCGAACGGATCTCCGCCTGCAAGGTGTCAATGGGCAGCTCGCCGTCAAAGCGAAGCACCAGTCCCTTCTTGCGAAACAACTCCAGGATCGGCTGGTTGCGCTCCCGGTACTCCTGCAGCCGCCGCGCAATCGCGTCCGGTTCATCGTCCTCGCGCGGTTTGAGCACACCGCCGCAGACGTCGCAGCGGTCCGGCACAGCCGGTCTCGAATGAATCAGGTTGTAGTCGAGCCCACACTCCGAGCAGAGACGTCTGGCGAGGATTCGCTCGGTCACCACGTGGTCCGGCACGTCGATCTCCAGTACGGCGGTGATGTCGTAGCTCTCCAGGAAGAACAAGGCCTGCCGCTCATTTCGAGGGAAGCCGTCGATCACGAAACCGAAGTTCCAGTCGTGCTGATCGAGGCGGGTCTTGACCACTGACTCGATAACGTCGTCGGAAACGAGATGACCTTCCGCGACGGTTCTCGCGATGGCGGCGCCCAACTTCGTATGGCTCTGGATGTTCCAGCGCAGAATGTCTCCCACGCTGATGTGCACAATCTCAGTGCCTTCTCTCAACAACTTGGCCTGAGTGCCCTTGCCACTGCCCTGCGGGCCCATCACAACATACTTGCGCATCGCTCGTCGCCTCTCTTGCCGTCGCCTCTGGGTTTTGGTCAGCTCTTCAGTGCCCGCTCAACCCGGTCGCAAATCGTCTTCAGTACCTCAATCCGAGCCCACGGCTTGTCTTCGGCCGACACCAGGGTCCAGGGGGCGATTTCGGTGCTGGTCCGTTCGATCATCTCGCACGCGGCCGCCTCGTACGCCGACCACTTCTCCCTGTTGCGCCAGTCCTCGTCGGTGATCTTGTAGTGCTTGTAGGGCGTGTTCTGGCGCTCCTGAAAGCGCCGAAGTTGCTCTTCCGAACTCACGTGGAGCCAGAACTTCACGACGATGGTCCCGAACTCAACGAGTTCTTCCTCGAACGCGTTGATCTCCCGGTAACCACGCATCCAGTCTTCCCGAGAACAAAAGCCCTCAATCCGCTCAACCAGCACCCGCCCGTACCAGGAGCGGTCGTAGAGCGACACCTGCCCCGTTCGAGGCAAATGCCGCCAGAAGCGCCACAGGTACGGGTGCGCGCGCTCCTCGTCCGTCGGTGCCGCTACTGATATGACGCGGTAGTTTCGAGCATCCAGTGCGGAGGTCACGCGGCGAATCGCGCCCCCTTTCCCCGCCGCATCGGGCCCCTCGAACACCACGGTGAGCGACCTCTTTCGCAGGGCAAGCTCCCGATTCAGGCGTGCGAGGCGACCTTGATATCGCGGCAACTGCTCCTCGTACGCCTCGGGAGTGAGTTTTCGACTCAGATCGATTCGCCTCAAGACATTGACCGGCTGAGGTGAAGGACGATCAGGCTCTTTGGGAGGTCCTGGCTGCGCTGCTCGTTGGAGCGCAACTCGGATCCCATCCCGTATCAGCCTGGTAGCTGTGAGCGAGCAATACCGAAAGTCCGTCGCCTCGATCACATTCCAGGGCGCATGCTCCGTGCTTGTACGCCGAAGCGCACGTTCGGAGACCGTTCGAAACGCTTGATAGAGCTTCGCGTAGCCGAGTTCGCGAGCGGAGACCCGCCATCGGGTTCGAGGGTCCTTGAGCAGCGCCCGATGCCGCTCTTTCTGAGCCGCACGAGAGAGGTGGAGCCAGAGCTTGATGAGGACAGTCCCCTCTCGGGCCAGCATCTCCTCAAAGGCATCGATCCGCTGGAGTTCCTGATCGAAGCGGGGCCGACGGATGCGCTTGAACGCACGATCCACGATCGGCTCGGTGTACCACGAGCCGAAGAGGATCCCGATTCGTCCGGTCGATGGGAGGGCTCGCCAGTATCGCCAGAATCGGGGTCGCTCTCGTTCTTCATCGGTCAATTCCCCGAACGCATAGGTGTCGATTCCGCGGACATCCATCCACTCCAGGAGCAGGTTCACCAGATCGCCTTTTCCGGCGCCTTCTACCCCACCCACGATGATGACGACTCGCAGCGGCGACTCTTTCAGCTCTGTCTGAAGTTCCAGCAGCTCTTCACGGAGCGCCGGAGTCTCCCTGTTGTACTCCTCGCGAGAGAGCCGATTCCCGATCTCCGCCGTTTCGAACATCCGAGCGCTCCTTCCGAACCAGCGAGGCGGGATCCCGGCCCTCTCCGCCGCCAGCAGACCCGTGCCAGTGTTCCCCATCTGGAGGATCCATCACCAACTTCTGCCCGGGTCGGCGAGTCCCCTCGGCAGGGATTCCACCCGGGATCCGGTAAGATGGTACCGTGCGCTCCACCGGCCGACCCTGTGAGGAGCGCGCCTGAGTCTGGAGGCGCCGCGTGCTCGAATTGGGTTCTGTGTGGTTAAAGAACTGCCGCGGGTTCAGCCGGAGATCCATGCTGACCCTGGGAGGCGTGGGTGCCGTGGGTCTGGCGCTGCCTCAGGCCGCCACCGCGATGCCGGCGCCGCTCACCGATCGCAACTGTATCTTCATCTTTTTGAACGGCGGCCCCAGTCAGTTCGAGACCTTCGACCCCAAGCCGGAGCAAACCGCCGACATTCGCGGTCCCTACGGTGCCATCGAGACCAATGTGTCGGGCATTCGGATCAGCGAGTTGCTGCCCCGCCTCTCCCGGCAGGCTCACCGCTACTCCATCATCCGAAGCCTCACCCACCGCTTCGACATCCATTCCCCGCACCACACCCTCACCGGCACGCCGACCGGATCCACCACGATGTGCGCCGTGGCCACCATGGTCCGCGGCGCACGGGGCACGCTTCCTCCCTTTGTGCGGCTGGGAGTCCAGATGGTTGGGGTCGGCGGCGGTCGGCTCGGGGCGGCATATGACCCGGTTCACGTGCCGGACCCGCTGGGTGGAAAAGTAGCGCTGCCGGACTTTGATGCGCCGCAGCACGTGGGTCCACCGCGTCAGGAACGACGGATCCGCCTGATGCAGGAAATGGAGCAGATTCGGCGTGCGGTGGATCGGGAGCCGGTGATCGCCCTGCGCGATGAGAGCTACAGGAAGGCGCTGTCCATCCTCACCTCGGAGGAGGTGCACCGCGCCTTCGACCTGCAGCAGGAGCCGGACCGCCTGCGAGACGCCTACGGCGCGAACAAATTCGGCCAGAGTTGCATCCTGGCCCGCCGACTTATCGAAGCCGGAACGCGATTCGTGGAGATCAAGTGGTTCGGCGAGTTCTCCGGCGGCTCCGCCTACGATGCCTGGGACCTTCACGGTGCGGAACTTCCCGGGCTCCAGCGCATGGAAACCCAGCTCTGCCCACGTTTCGATCACGCCATGAGCACTCTGCTTGCAGATCTCGATGAGCGGGGATTGCTGGACAGTACGCTCGTGGTGGCGGTTGGAGAGTTCGGCCGAACACCCCGCATCAACAGCTCCGGTGGACGCGATCACTGGCCCGCGTGCCAGGCGATCCTCATTTCCGGGGCCGGAGTTCCTCGCGGAACCGTGATCGGAGAGAGTGACGCGCAGGGCGCCTATCCCGCGTCGCGCCCCGTATCGCTTCCCGACTTCACCGCGTCGATCTACCACCAGCTCGGGCTGAACCCGAACCTGGACGACCGCATCCGCCCCTTCGCCGGAAATGGCCAACCGATCCCCGAATTGTCGTAAGCGAGAGCCCTACCCTCGCAGGGGACCGAGGGACTTCCGCATCAGCACCTCGTCGCAGCCCGCTACCAGGAACTCCCGGATCACGCCGATCTCTTCGTAACCCTCGCGGAGGTAGAAGCGGCGGGCACGCTCGTTGAAGCCGCTGACGCAGAGGAACAGGTTCCGGCTCGTCTCGAAGGCCCGATGTTCCACCTCACGAAGCAGGGCCGCGCCGATGCCGCGGCCCTGTACTCCAGGGCTGACTGCCAGCAGGTTGAGGTACGGCTGCCCGATGACGCCCCGCTGAACCCACCCCGCCAGGGCCACGACACCGTCGCGGGAGTCCGTCACCGTCAGGATCTGCTGGTTGGCTCGCTCCAGCAGCCGGCGACAGTCGTCTCGTCCGAAGCCGAGCTTCCGCCAGGGATCCTGACTCGCCAGAATCTCCGCGAGAGCAGGCACGTCATCGGTCCGGGAGGCGCGGATCTCCACGCCGCTGACGCCCGGCTCGAACCGATTCATCCCACGGGCGCCAGTCGATCGATCACCGCCAGTTCCTCGGGCGTCAGCTTCCAGCCCGCCGCGCCGACGTTCGCTGCAATCTGATCCACCCGAGTCGCGCCCGCAATCACCGAGGACACCACCGGCCGGCTCAGGAGCCAGGAGAAGGCGAGTTCGAGAATGGTCCGGCCCCGGGATTCGGCAAACGTAATCAGGGTTTCGGTGATCTCCACGTTTCGCTCGTTCAGAAAGCGCTCGGGGTTCTGCGCTCCGGCCAGTCGGGTCCCCTCCGGCAGCGGCGTCCCCTTGCGATACTTGCCCGTGAGCAAACCGCTCGCCAGGGGGAAGTAGGGCAAGAATCCCTGGCCCAGCCGGGCGCACTCATCCAGCACTCCCGCTTCCGGGTCGCGCTTCAGCACACTGTAATCGTTCTGTACGCTGACGAACTTCGCGCCGACCGCCGCGCTATCCGCCTCTCGAAGCTGATCCACTGAGAAATTGGAGCACCCGATCTCGCGCACCTTGCCCGCCTGCACCAGTTCATCGAGCACTCCCAGGGTCTCCGCGATGGGTGTTTCCGGATCGGGCATATGGAGTTGATACAGGTCAATTCGATCCGTCTTGAGACGGCGCAGACTGTCTTCGAGAGCACGCCGCACGTACTCCCCTCGGGCGCCCCGCCGCTCATCGTCGATGCGGCCGCCGAACTTCGTGGCGAGAACCACCTCGTCGCGGCGGGCTGCCAGGGCCAGGCCCATGTATTCCTCGCTGCGCGTGCCGCCGTAGATGTCCGCCGTGTCCATGAAGTTGATGCCGGCATCCAACGCTCCAAGCACAACTCGCTCCGTCGCCGCGGCGTCCAGACGACCGCCGAAGTTATTGCAGCCGAGCCCCACCACCGAGACTTCCAACGATCCAATCCGACGCTTTTCCATCGTGCACCTGTTTCCCACCCGGCGAGGCCCTCCGGCTCCGCCCGCCACGCCATTTCGTGGGAGGGAACGCCGGCTCCTCGCTCCAATTGGTCTGGACGCTGCCGCAGCTCGATCCGCGGCCCCATTTCGCCTGCCGCTGGAGAACTACCGTGGACGAAGCCGACGACCTCTTCCTTGAGGACCAGCACCCCGACTCGCGGCGGTACGCCATCTTCGAAACCAACGACAATGGCGGATGGCTGTACCTGACCGCACCCGATGAAGGACGCCCAGAGGCGGATGCCCTGGTGTTCAGTTCCGGTTATCTCTGTACCATCGAAGAGGCCCAGCAGGCGGCGGAAAGCGGCGAAGCGCCCCCGTTGGCGGAGCCCTTCGCCTCGGATGAGGCGATTCTGGAACTGGCGAACCCAGACGCGCTCGCCCTGGCATGGAGCGAAGATGGAGAGTCGATCGCCGTTCTTTACGGAGAGCGGCCGCTGGCGATGATCGTGGACGGTCCCCGCCGGAGCTACTCTCGCGCCATCGGACTCAAAGGCCCCTACGGCCTCCCGTGGGACGACGAGGTGTACCTCGCCACCTTTGGAGACTGACTGAGCCCCTCCGTCCAGGCGCCTGAGAAGCCGGACTACCAGCTCAGCGCGTCACGACGCGTGGCCTCGTCCGGGGAAAGCGGTCGGTCCAGGCTCGCGACATTCAGGCCAGCGAGCTCATCCACCCGCCGCTGCCCCTCCTCGGATCGAGTGACGCCGACGCCGAAAACACCTGTGCCATACGCTTCCATTACACTTCCGAAACGCAGGCGGTCGAGATCCGTGCCCCGTAGCATCCTCGGGACATCCTCTGAACCGGGCGACGGCAAGTAGAACACAGATCCCGGCAGCGCAGCCTGGCAGATGATCGGACTGTGCGTGGAGACGATGAACTGCACATTCGGAAATGTGCGAAGCAGACAATCGCCGATCCGGTGCTGCCACGACGGATGCAGATGTCGTTTCGCGGCTCGGTCGGAGCCTCGACCTTGCCGGGCTTGATCGCGTAACGCGTGGAGGCGCCGCGCCACGAAGTCCGAGCCGTTGCCCCGCACCTGCGGGCCAACGGCCCGGGCCCATCCCAGTCTGGGGCAGCGCCCCAGGACTCGTGCCGAAGATCTCCATCTTGCATCCATCCCAACCAGTGCCTACACCTCGTCATCCCCGCAGAAGTCGCACTGGGCGTACTCCCACTCCACAGAGCGGGGATCCATTCGCTGCGACAGGGCGCGTCGCCTCAGGTGCGTACGGGTGATCGTGCGTAACTGGCCGGACGACTCGGCACATTCTACGAGAACTGCGTGCGGCATTTACGCCGCTGGATCCTCGGGTCAAGCCCAAGGATGACAATGTCTCTCGGGGTTGATGGTGACACCCGGCCCGTTGCTTCGGGCGGAGGTCCCCTTCGTGCGGCTCCCCGCGATCGTCATCCCCGCAGAAGTCGCGATGGGCGGAGACTTACTCCACAAAGCGGTGATCCATTCGCTATGGCCTGGCGCGTCGCCCCAACTGGCTCGGTCGGGCGCGCTTGTCGAGAACTGCTTGCGGCATCTGCACCGCTCGATCCTCGGGTCAAGCCCAAGGATGGCGAT
>SYKE01000038.1 GCA_005798285.1 Actinomycetota bacterium | reverse complement strand
TGGACTTCGACGTTCAGGCCGCACTTCTTCATGGTCAGGATCATGTCGCTGCGGAGATCCTGATACTGATCGGTCGGCGGGCAGGGGAAGTAGCCTTCCTTGTAGCGGATCTTGTAGGCGAGGTTGCCGCCCGGCTCTTCACGTCCCGAGTTCCAGGCCGCCTCGTTGCTGTCGAGGAAGTAGTATCCCGAGTGCGAGGTCTGGTCGAAGCGGGCGTCGTCGAGGATGTAGAACTCCGCCTCGGGCCCGAAGAAACAGGTGTCGGCCAGACCGGACTGGGTCAGGTAGGCTTCGGCCTTGCGGGCGATGTAGCGCGGATCGCGCGAGTAATCCTCGTGCGTCAGCGGATCCTTCACATCGCAGATCAGGTTCAGCGTCTTGTGCTTGGTGAACGGGTCGATGAAGGCTGTGTTGGGGTCCGGGAACAGGAGCATATCCGACTCCTGAATCTGCTGGAATCCGCGGATGCTGGATCCGTCGAAGCCCAGGCCCTCCTCAAACGAGCCCTCGTCGAAATGGTCCACCGGCATCGAGAAGTGCTGCCAGACGCCCGGCATATCGATAAAGCGGACATCGACGATCTCGATGCCTTCGTCCTTGATCAACTTCAGGACATCTGCTGGTGTCTTACTCAACTCCGTGTTCCTCCCTGAACCCTAACGCGATCCCCAGCGGGCTCCGTTCCCCGCCGCTGAGACGGGCTCAAGATCCCTTTGGTCGCCGGAGAAAGGTTATGGGCTCGATGTTTCCCTCTAGTGTCGCATTTGTTAAATCTATGTTTCCTCGAACAGGCACCTCCCTGAGGGCCCCATCCCTCCCCTGAACGCAATGGAATGACCAGAAAAACGACCTCCGCCGGCTGGCGGAGGTCGGGCTTACGGGTTGGGAGGGGCGCTGAAGCGGCGGGTGCGCTCGCGGGCCTGGGCTTCCTGGAAGTCGGTGACGGGGAGTCTCGTTTCCCAGAAGGCTCCGGCGGATTGGCCGGCGCGGAGGTACTCCCAGCCGAAGAGCGCTCGCGGTCGGTACGCCCTGAGGCCCTTGCGGAGCGTCTCCGACAGCTTTTCGGTGGATGCGCCGGCTTCGATGCGGGCCAGCACCTTTCCGGCGAGACCGAACTTGTCCGGCTGCACCACGAGCAGCCCCGGCTTCGCTGCGGGGTCGATCGGCGTGAGCTCCGCGGCCTTCTCGGAGGAGGCGTAGGTGAACTTGCCGATGAACTCCGGCTTCCACGCCAGCTCGGCCGCCGCCTGCTCCAGTCTGGCCGCGGCTTCCCGCGTCGCGCCGTAGACGACCACCAGCGGGAGGTCGTCGGCCATGGCCGTGTTCAGACCCAATCGGACGGAGTCGGAGAGCGGAAGCGCGGTGGGGGCCGCGGCCTTCTCGCCCGCCTTCTTGCGCTCGTCGTCGTAGTAGTCGGCGGCTTTTCCCATCCACTCGGCCATCTGATCGGGCGATTGGAAGATCTGGCGGATGCCCCGTCCGGCGCGGGTGATGGGTTGTTTGCCATCGGGCGAGAGCACGCAGAAGGTGGTGTTCTCAACATCGCCGGAGCGACCCACGAAGAGGGCTCGCTGGAACTCTCGCTCCTCCGGGCTTTCGTAGGTGAGGGTTCGGATGCACACGAAGCGGCGGGAGGCCTGGATGACCGGGGTGAGGGACAGGAAACTCCTGTCCATATCTTGCTTACCCGGTCACCACACGCCCGGCACGCCGCCGCAGCTCGGAGCCGCCGAGAGAAAGAGGATCGGGCGACCCGTCTTTCGCGCCTCGGCCAGACCGTCTTTCAATCGGGAGAACCACTGAATGCCCCCGGTGGGTCGGGTCTGGGCGCCGGCGGGCGCCGCCGCGGCAGGACGGGGCGCGGATCCCATCGATCCGATCGTGGCGGCGGCGGCGGTGGCAAGGCAGATCGTTCTCAAGCGCGACATCTCGGCTCCCCGCGAGGCGCCCGTCCGGGAAGCCGATCTTCTCGGTGGGGCGCTCTGAGATGAACTTTAGCCCGAGACTCTAAAGTTCTTATGAAGCGGCTCGGGATTTGTCGAGCCCGGCGCACTCCAGCCGGCGGCGAGCTGTCCCAGCGCCAGGTGGCGACCCTCGGACGCGCACCGATCTCCCGCCTGACCCTGGAACTCGCTGCCGTCGACATCGCTCCAGGCGTAGCCGGCCAACTGGTCGGTGGCGGGGTGGGCGTAGAGCCGCATCAGACCCTCGCCGACTCCCGTCCCGGGTGACGCTCCGGCCCGTCGGGTGTAGCGCGTGTCGCGATAGCCGTGGTAGCCGCGGCTGCAGTCGATCACCCGAACTTCATACATTCTGAGCTGCTGTCCGCGGACGAACGCCACGCCGTGATCGACGGGCACGCCGGAGACGACGGCGACGTGTCCGTCGCTGTCGAGAAGCGTGCGGCGGTAGTCGATGGCGAGCAGATGGCCAGGCTGCAGCTCGCTCACCCGCAGAACCCGAAGGAAGCCCTTCTGGCTCACGATCGCTTGATGGTAGTCCCGCGAGGTCGGGTGAATCCGGCCCAGCCAGTTTCGCAGATCGCTCTCGCGGCGGCCGTAGGCCTGCTCCAGCAGCCGAGTGAGAAAGGAGGGGGCGTCGCTGCGGTTTCGAGCGGCGGCGCCGTCCGGTCCCGCCCAGACGATGTCGACCGGCGTGCCGTAGGTGTTGTTCTGAGGGGCCAGATCGCGCACCAGGGCGCGGGCCCACTCGAGGTGTTCCACTGAAACGGGAGCGGCGGCGCCCCGTCGGAGCGGCAGCAGTTGCGCCAGCTTCGCGGCGGCGGAGTTGAAGGCGTTGTACATGGAAGGTCACCCTGTGAAGTCGGTTGTGAAAGCGTTTGTGAAAGCGGTGAGAAAGCCGCGTCGGAGGGCGGCGGCGGTCTCGGTCCGATCCGTGGGGGCGCCCCCTCGCGCCTCGCCCCGGTGAACTCAGTATCGGGCCGGGCCGTGGACGAAAGTGTGGACAGCGGGGAACCGCGAGTGAGGACGGCGAATCTCTTCACGGTGGGGGGACCGGACTCCGGTCCGGAAAAGCAAGGAGTTGGAGATGCAGCGGCCTGTAAGCACGCGGGGGCGTCCCGTGCCGGAACGCCGGGTGAGGGTTGGGCTCATCGGCGCGGGCAAGTTCGGGACGATGTTCCTGGAGCAGTCGGTGGGGTCGCCGTACCTGCAGGTGGTGGGCATTGCGGACCTCCGCCCCGAGGCGGTGCGGGAGGGCTGCCGAAGCCGCCGGGGCGCCGCTTTTGAGTTCGCCGACTCGCCGGAGTCTGCCGTCCGCACCGGTGGGCTCTGGATCGGCGACGACCCGGCGCCGCTGCTCTGCTCGGATTGGGTGGACGTGATCGTGGAGGCGACCGGCTCGCCCACTGCCGGGATCGATCACGCGCGGCGGGCGCTGCGGGCGGGCTGTCATGTGGTGATGGTGAACCTGGAAGCGGATGCGCTGGCGGGCCCGATGCTGGCGGCCGAAGCGCGCCGGTTGGGGAGGGTCTACTCGCTGGCGTATGGCGATCAACCGGCGCTGATTGTGGAGCTGGTGGACTGGGCCCGGGAGTGCAACTTCCCGGTGGTGGCCGCCGGCAAGGGGACCCGCTACCTGCCGTCGTATCACGCCGTCACCACGGCGAATGTGTGGGAGAACTACGGCATTTCGGAAGCGGAGGCGCTGAGCGCGGGGATGAACCCGCGGATGTTCACCTCGTTCCTCGAC
>SYKE01000037.1 GCA_005798285.1 Actinomycetota bacterium | reverse complement strand
TGATTGACGCTAGACCCCGCTCGGTATCGGCAAGCTCGCGACCGGTTGGGCGGATTCTCAAAGGGGATGGTTCAGCGCGTGGGTATTGCTCAGGCGCTCCTCGGCAGCCCCTCGCTGCTCGTGCTTGATGAAGTCTCGTCGGGCCTGGATCCCCAGGGACGGCACGAGTTGAGGGAGATTCTGCTGGAGCGAAAGCGGGACGGCGTCACGATTCTGTTCTCATCCCACGAATTGACGGAGGTGGCACAACTCTGCGATCGGCTGCTGATGATCTCCGACGGGACGCTCCTCGAGGATCGTACGGTTCCGGAACTCCTCAGGCAGCTCCGGCGCTATTGGGTGCGGTATGCGTGTGCTGGGGAACCCCCGCTGCCATCCAGACGGGGCTCGGAATTCTGGGAGGCTGAGTTTCAGGACCTCGACCACTGGCGCACCCAACTCAATCTCCTGAGTGAATCAGCCGGATGTCGGATCCTGGACGCCGGGGAGAGAGAGGGGACCCTGGAGCGCTATTTCCTCGATCGAGTGGCTCAGTCTCGAAGTGCGGGAGCCTGTTCATGAACTCGCGGATCTCGCGGCGGCGACAGATTCAGGTACTCGTGTGGTCCGGCCTCTTGGAGTCGGTTCGGCGGAAGGATCTCTACGTGGTGGCGCTGCTCTCCCTCGTCGGCATGGGCGGAGGGGCGGTCCTGGCGGGGATAGGCGTGCGGGGCTTCGAGATCTTCTTCCGAGACGTGTCTCTGGCGGTGATCAATACCCTGTCGGTGCTGCTCTGCGTGTGGCTCGCCTGTCGTCAGTTTCCGGAGGAATTGCAGCGGAAGACCCTGTTCCCGCTTCTCGCTCGTCCCGTCCGACGTTTTGATGTGCTGACGGCCAAGTTGGTGGTCGTGTGGCTGCTCTCCGGGCTGGGTCTCACGCTGATGGGCTTGTTGGCGGCTCTGGTGCTCGCGGTGGCAGGAGCTTCACCGGGACCCATCTTCGGCCAATTCTTGCTGCTGCGATTCCTGTCGTTCGGTCCGATCGGGAGTCTTTCTATCCTGCTTTCGCTTCTGACCTCGCCGGCGGCTGCGGTGATCGTGAGTGCCCTGCTGGCGCTCTTCGGCTCAACGTTCGGCCGGACCCTCGCTGACGCAGTACCCCAGTTGACCGGGCCGGAGGAGTGGCTGGTGAAGGCCGCCTACTTCACCCTTCCTCACCTGGATCTGTTCGATCTCGCCCAGCGCACCGCTTACGCGTACCCGCCCATCCCGGCGGGATCGGTGGCGCTCTTGATCGGCTACTCGGCCGCCTACACGGCGCTGTTCCTGGCGGTGGCCTCGCGACGGTTCCAGGGGATGCGGCTGTGAAGGAAGTCGTGCGAAGACCGCTGGGCGGGCTCGGGCTTGCCGCCGCTTGGGTTCTCCTCGGCGCCCTCTCGCCAGTGCTCCGCGACTCGGTGGACCGGACCCACGCGCCATCGGACTCGCAGGAGAGGGTGTTGGCGGGGTCCGCCTGGGAAGCCCGCCGACTGTTGGCGCAGTTTGCCTGGCTAAAGGTTCATGCCATCCTGCACGCGGGCATCGAAGAAAAGCAACGGGAGCGGCCCGCGGAAGCGTCAAGATCCGGTGAGTCCGGCTACGGTGGCGCCGCAGACACGCATGCAGAGACTGCTCAAGCCGGGCATCACGACCACGAAAGTCACCACGACCACGCTCACGAGCCTGCCGAGCCAAAGAATCAGAGCCACTCGGTGGGCGGGGATGTCGGAGTGCCGACGGTGCCGCACGCCGAGGAAGAGGAGCACGAGATCGCCATCCCGCACGCTGAACACGACTTTCGGGGGGTGTTGGGGGATTTGGAACGAGACGTGAAGCCCTACTTCATTCGACAGAGTCGCGTGCTCGCCGTGGATCCCGACCAGGTGCTGCCGCTGTGCCGGGCCGCTGTCGCGCTCGATCCGCACTTCGTGGAGGCCTACGCCACGGGAGCAACATTCGTCTACCGTGCGGGCCGCCACACCGAGGAGGCGATGCGCTTTCTCGAAGAGGGGGCCCGCAACAATCCGGATTCCTTTGAGATCCAGGAAGAACTGGGGCATATCGCCCTCGTCGGGCGCAAGGATCTCGCGGGCGCGATCGCCTACCTGCGCCACGGTCTGACGCTCGTCCCCACCGGCAGAAAGCTCTCGGAGCAAGAGCAGACCACCCTTCAGGATCTGTACCGCTGGCTCGCGTTGGCCCATCGGGATCGAGGCGAGAGCCGTCAGGCGGCACGGGTCGCGCGAGAAGGGCTCAGCCGAGTTGGGGACGATGCGATCCTGCGGAAGATCGCTGCGGCTGACGCCTCCGAATAGCCCGACGCGGCGGCGTACCTCGCTGGTTCACCGGTCCGTGTTCTACCCTATTTGTAGTCGTCGCGCGGGGGACTGAAGAGGTCGAGGGCTCGAGCCGGTCCTTCCAGGCTCCGAGCGCTGTGCAGAGTGCCGCCGGGGATGAGATAGATGTCTCCCTCCCGAATGATCCGCGCCTCCCCGTCAATCACCAGTTCGAACTCGCCTTCTAGTCCCATCCCCATCTGTTCGTGAAGATGCTGGTGTTCGGGCACCCGCGCATCGCCGGTTTCAAAGTGGACGAACGACATCATCAGACGGTCTCCCCAGGCTGTGGTGATGGTCACCCCAGGGAAGATTCGGTGGGTCGGCTGCTCCGACAGATTCAAGAACGGCATGGGAAATCATCCTCTTCCGGCGGCCAGCCACTCCCGGCGAACCGCATCCAACTTAGCATCGCTCAGGTAGCCTTCCCGATTGATCCAAACCCCATCGGCGCAGCTTCGGGCCGCCAGTCGGAAGCGACGCTGAAAGTCATCCAGCGGACCATATCCGTGCACCAGGGCGTAAACGGGGACGCGCCCCGCGATCTGCCGGCAGACTCGCTCCAGGCGAGACCGCTGTACCGCGGCGTCGATCCGATGAGGCTCTTCGGGGTCCGGATAGCGGTAGTCCGCCAGCCGCAGCTCGGGGGCTCCGCCGGTGACTCCCAGAAGGCTCGCGATCGCCCGGGCAAGTCGATCCGGGCAGACCTTTGGGTTCGCCTTCGCGAGAGCCTCACCCCAGAATGCCACGATCTGCATCCAGTGCATCGTGTACAACTTCGGCGAGATGGAGTCGCTGTGCTCCGCAGCCGCAGCGTAATCCAATCCCGTGAGCAAATTCAGCGGCGACATAAAGGCGTTCACCGAGAGCTTCTTGCCGGGTCCTCCGAACTCGCGTACGGCGGCGCGCCAATCTCGAATCAGGTCGGTAGAGAGCGCGGCCTTCAGTCGGAGCCACTCTGCGATAGCCGGCCGCTTCATCAACAACTCTGCGATAGCAGCCGCGCCACGATCGGGTCCGGTGAGATCGTCCAGACTCGAGTCGACGATGGCTCCGTGCAACTCTCGTCGGAACTCCAGCACGCCTCGGCGAATGCTCTCGAAATCGAAGCCGTTTCGTTCGGACCACTCTTTCACGGGCCTTCCGAAGTCTTGAAAGGCCTCATCCAGGCAGTAGCACGGATACTCGGGCCAATCGATGCGGATGCCGTCGAGGTCTGGATAGCGTTCGAAGAGGTCCTGTACGTAGGCGCGGTTGTACGCCCGCACTGCTTCCGAGGCCAGGGACGCAACGTTTGCCACGCGGAGCCCGGGAATTGTGCCGTCGGGCAACCGCGGAATGTCTTCGTCCCGAAGGTCTGGCGGCTGGCTCGCACCCACCTGGAAGTAGCTTTCCAATCCACGGGCACGGGCCCCGGCGAGGAAATCGTCGATGAGCTTGCCGTGGGTCGCCGTCAGTTCTCCCGTCCGCCTCGCGGGGTAAGGACCCGGATAGAGGGCGCGATTGGGCACATAACTGCACTCGCTTCGCACCCAGAGCGAGCGGCGACCGAAGAGGGGGCGGTCGAAAAGGCGTGGGCTGGAGCCGGCATCATCCGGTGGCTGGAAGGAACCGACTCCGACTGGAGAGGCGGCTGTAACTGTCGGGTTGGTGGCGACGGCCGTGGCGCCCGCGCGGACCGCGATGGAATCGAGCGCGACCTCCGGACCGTCGCTCAGGATGTAATCGGCTAGGATCGTGATGCCGAGGAAGCCCGGCCGAGGAGTGAGTTGCTCCGCGCTTCCGACGTCCATCGTCACGAGACTCCGGGAACCACGAGTTCGTGTTCTCGACGATCACTCCACATATTCGGGATCAAACCGGAACGGCCAGGTGGTCCGTTTGTTGTAGCGAACGTACCGCACATTCGCGCCGGCGAGGTCGGCGCCCCGCAGGTTGGCGCCGCACAGATTGGCGGTGCGAAGATCGGCGTAGCGGAGATCGGCGCCTCGAAGATCGGCCTCTGACAGGTCGGTCCCTGCGAGAATGGCTCGATACAGGCTGACCTTGCTGAGATCGGCCCCCGAGAGTTGTGCTCCTCGAAGGTCCACACGCTCCAGGGAATTGATGTCCAACTTCAAAAGCACCGCCTTGGTCTTTCGGTGTCTAATCTCAATCACCAACAATTCTCCGGGGGGCGGATGGAGCGCCGAAGTACAACCATTTGACACACGCGAGGGCACGAGAGACACCACCCTTACAGACTACAGGATGACATGCATGATCGGCGTTGGGAAGTGATGGGAAGAGATGAGAAGACACTGCGATCTTCAGGCATTCCTTGCGTTTTCGGCCCTGCCGCGTCTGGGGCAGAGTGGGCTGGCAAAGCTTCTGTCCCTGGCTGGAAGTCTTGGCGGAGATCTTCGAGCCATTTGGGAGGCCGGACCCACGTCGCTCCCCACGGATGTGGTGATGCCGGCGGGCTGCCGTTCTGCCTGGCGCGATCAGGCATCCGAGCGGTGGGACCGGGCTGGAATGCTGGCCGATGAGGTGCGCGGAGCCGGCGCGGAGTTGCTGCTCGCGGTGGATCCGGAGTTTCCCACCGGACTCAAGACACCCATCGATGTACGTACCGCCTGGCCGTACCTCTTTGTCTACGGCGACATTGCCCTGTTGCATGAACCCTCGGTTGCCCTGCTCTCTTCAAGGGATGTGCCGCCGAATCTTGTGACGGCGATAGCCGCAATGGCGGACGCACTCGCTCGGCGAGATGTTCCCATCTGTACGAGTACGAACAAAGCCGGCTTTCAAGTCTCGGCAACCGCCACCAAACGTCATGGCGCTCCCGTCGTCCTGGCCCTCGACCGGGGCCTCCCGTCCGCGTTTCCTAACGGTTTTGGAGGCGAACCGGTTTCGGCTTCTCGAATCTGGGATCCTCGGTTTGAGCCCGATATCCAGTTGCTGGTGTCGGCGCATCCGTGGAACGGAATCTGGCACGCCTCTTCGGGGACCCGGCGTGACGAGTTGATCGTCAATCTTGCCGCGGCCACCGTCGTGATTCATGCCCGGCGTGGGGGGACCATGGAAGCGCTGGCTGGCAAGGCTCACCTGGCTGGGCGGCCGGTCTTCCGATGGCGTCCGGCGGGTGAGCCCTCCGGATCGGAAGTCTGTGATCTGCTCCCTGGGCTTCCGGGCGCGTCCGCCGACGAGGCAGTGGAAACGCTGTTGGCCCGGCTTCGGTGGCCGCGCGCGCCTCGCATGGATGACTACTCGAGGAGCTTTCGCACCGAAATCTCTCGTTTCGCAATTCGCCTGGCGCAGGCGCTTGTGTCGGGGGTTCCGCTCCGGACCCTCTCCGTGCAGCCGCGCACGGGCCCGTTCGTGGACGCCGCACGATCCTTTGGCGTGACTTCCGAGGGCTCTGGCGGCGCCGTGAGCCTTCTCGACTGCGGTTTTGGGACCAGCGCCCGTCTGGATGCCGTTGACAGCGCGCTGGCTGCTCTGCCGCCGACTGGTCTGCTGATCGCCCTCGTGCCCCAGGAGTGGCTCGTCGGGGAGCAGTTGGCAAGTCGTCGGAGAGCGTGGCTCCAGCGCGCTGCTCTTGCGGCCACCGTGACCTTGCCGTCGCGACCACAGGCTGCCGCCCCGCCTTTGGCGCTGGCAGCTTGGAGGAAGTCGCCGACGAATACGGACGCCCGCGTCTTCCGGCCGGCGCAACCCGACGCCGTGGATGGATTCCGATTGCGCCGCTATCTGACGGATGTGCTCAGCGGGCTCACCGCAGAGAGCGATTCACCAGTGTCGAAGTGACTCTGCGGGGTCGGCAGGCTGATAGCGATCAAAGACCTCTCGGGCGCGAGAGGCCTCCTTCGGGGTCGTTCGCACCATCATCCACGCCTGCCCGCCCTGAATGCCCTCGTACCACTTGCGAGCGGTCTCAAGCGTGAAACCGAAATTCGCCATGGCTCCAACGATTCCGCCGGCGGCCGCTCCGATCTGAGCGCCGCCGATCGCAACGGCGACCGGGCCCGCCGCGAGAAAAGCCATTTGGATCTGGGGCGCCACCGTGTTGCGATACGGGGGTCGAGCTCCTCCCTGCCATCCCAGCCGATCCCAGGCGGATTGGCCCGCATACGCAGAGGATGGGTCGCCTGCATCCAGCATGGCCGGTCGGATCGTCACATCCTCCTCGGCAACCTCGCGGACAACCAGAGAAACCTCGGTTTCGGGAACTCCCGCTGCCTTGAGGGCCGTGAATACTCTTTGAGCCTGTCCCCGATCTTTGAACGCCCCGGCGATGAACAACGGCATACCGAACAACTCCCCACCTATCCAGCCTCAGCCCGATGTCGCGCCGTTGGCGGCCGACCCAGGTGAGAGTATATCCGACGCCTCTCGGGAGCCCGGGCAGGAAATCGCAACTCAATCGCCTTTATCAGGACCCCGGCGAGCATTCCACAGTGGACTACAATCTAAACTGGAAGATAGTAGTGACTCGCGGTCAACTTTGTCGATGCGTACCTCAAGGAACTTGGTCTGGAATCGGGACACCGTGATGTTGGAGATCGCCCGACTGCATAAGCAAGGGGTGGCTCTGAATTACGGTGAGATGCAGCGCACTCACATCCGGCTCCTCCGAGCCGGCATGCGCTACTTTGGAACGTGGAGGGAGGCGATCGAGGCTGCCGGGATCAATTACGAGGAGGTTCGTCGGTACCAGGCTTGGACAGACGAGCGAATCGTGGAGAAGATCCAGGAATACCATGCCAAGGGGCTGGACCTTTCGTGGCGACACGTCTCCCTCGAACTCGACCCGCCGCTTGCCGCGGCCGCCATCCGGCCGGGACGATTCGAGAGCTGGGAGGCGGCGCTAAAGGCTGCCGGGCTCGATTACGGCGATATCCGCCGGAATCGGAGCTGGACGCCGGATGACATCCTGGCCGAGATCTGCAGGCGTCACGCTGAGGGTCGAAGCATGCGGGTCTCCGACGTGACGCAGGAAGAGCCGGCGCTCGTCGCCGCCAGCCGAAGGCACTTCCTGGGTTGGTATGAAGCCGTGAGTGCAGCGGGGCTGGATGAACTGGAAGCCCGTCTCGGCAAGGCAACCGATCTTGATCGGGAAACGGCCGAGGGCGAGATCTCCTGGGCGGCGATGACAGCCGCAAAGGAGCAGGCGGCCGAGAAGTCCTGACGATCGCACAAACCTATCAAGATCGAATTCGGCGCGAGCTGTCGCCGTAGTGAGTGCTCAAGCAAAGTGAAAGCCCGCCGACGTTCAAGTCGGCGGGCTTTCGGCTTAAAGCGCTCAGGAATGTTGCCCGGATGGCTAGAGCGTGGCCCCAATGAGCCACGGATCGAACTCTTCGTCTCCGATCCCGTGAATCTCACTCTTGGTTCGCTCTCCCGACGCGACGGAGATGACCTTCTCGAACAGCGCTCTCCCGACATCCGCCACGGAGGCGCCTTCTAGAATTGATCCGGCGTCGAGGTCCATGTCATCCGACATGTGTTCGAAGAGCGGCGTGTTGGTCGAGACCTTGATGCTCGGCGCCGGCTTGCAGCCGAAGACCGAGCCACGGCCGGTCGTGAACACGACGACATTGCAGCCTCCCGCTACCAGACCGGTCACCGACACCGGATCATGGCCGGGGGTGTCCATGAACAGGAAGCCGCGGCTCTTGATCGCCTCGGCATACTGCAGCACATCCACGAGCGGACCATTTCCGCCCTTGGCCATGGCGCCCATCGACTGTTCATAGATCGTGGTGAGCCCGCCGGCCTTGTTGCCCGGCGAAGGGTTGTTGTCGATCTCCGCTCCGTGCATCGCGGGGTACTTCTCCCACCAGCGCATCAGGGCAACCAGCTTTTCTCCCACCTCACGACTGACGGCGCGGCGGGTG
>SYKE01000326.1 GCA_005798285.1 Actinomycetota bacterium | reverse complement strand
CTTCGAGGGGTGTGCCTGAACATCCTGGCAACGGTGGACTGTAGGGGAGCGGCAGATGCGAGGACCGAGCTCGCGGCCAATCCTCGGAGGGCTCTGAGGCTGATCGGGGTCTGATTCCCGACAATCGAATCACCGTGGGGCGACGGGGGCTTCGCCTATGCGTCGTACTCCTATGCAGCGGCGGCGTTTACCGAGAGCTACGGCGTGCTGGCGTAAGTCCCACTCTAACAGGCATTCTCCGCGTACCGCCCTGCAGTCCCTGTTCTGCTCATCCACAACCCGGTTCGAGAGGGGATGTGGTGAGGAGAGGGGAATAGGTAGGCTGCGCCGCTCTCGGACCGCGGGGGCGGCGCGTCGACATCGGAGGGTGGGGCATGGCGAAACGGGGCAGCCGTCCGCAGAAGGATCTGGAGGCCGGCATTTCCGCGGAAGAGGCGCGACGGCTTGCACGCTCGATGATGCGGCGCCAGGCGATACTGGGTCTGAAGGCCGCCGCCGTGTTTTTGATCCTCGTGCTCGGGTTGCCGCTGCTGACGCAGTTTGCGCCCGAAGTGACGCAGACTCCGATCTTCGGCTTTCCGCTTGCCTGGTTTCTTCTGGCGCTGGCGTTTTACCCGATCACCTGGGCCCTCTCCGCCTGGTTCGTGAGGGGATCCGAGACCCTTGAGGCCGACGAGGCTCGGCGCTTCCGGGAGAGCCGGCGATGACCTGGATCCCCGCTCTATTGGTGGCCATTGTGGTGGTGGTCACCGTCGGCATGGGTGTTTACACCAGTCGCGTGTCGAAGACCGCCAGCGACTTCTTCGTCGCCGGTCGGTCGGTGAACGTCTTCTGGAATTCATCCGCCATTTCGGGAGAGTACCTCTCCGCCGCGTCGTTCATGGGCGTCGCGGGCTTTGTCATGCGGTACGGGTACGACGCGATCTGGTATCCGGTGGGCTACGCCTGCGGCTATCTGTTTCTGCTGCTGTTCATCGCCGGCCCGTTGAGGCGCTTCGGGGCCTACACCATCCCGGATTTTGCCGAGGGCCGTTTCAACAGCCGGGCCTTCCGAAAGATTGCCGTCAGCTTCGTGCTCTGCATCGGCTTCTTCTACACCATGCCCCAGATGAAGGGGGCCGGCGTCGCCATGAACAGCATCCTCGGAACCCCCTATTGGGTTGGTGTGCTGCTCGTTGGGGTCGTGATCTCTTTCAACGTGGCGTTGGGTGGGATGAAGGGCATCACGCTGGTTCAGGCCTTCCAGTACTGGCTGAAGATGTTCGCCATCTCCGTGCCTGCCTTCGTCTTGATGAGCAGCCTGGGAGGGTACGACCGTTTCGTGTCTCGTGCCGCGGAGAACCCGTCCGACTACCCGATCTTGAAGCAGGACGCCGTGCGACCGTTCCCGGAGGGTGGCCTGCTCACGCTGCCGCCGATTGAGGGCTACCGCATCGTTTTCGAGACCGACGCTACTCTCAAGAGCATCGGGCCGGCCCGCAAGCCGAAACCGGGTGAGGACCCCTTGATGGCGCTGGAGTTTGTGGAGACGCCCATCGAGAACCGGGCAGCCACAAAGGACGGCAAGAACTACAACGTGCAGTTCTGGGCTGCGGGCACTGAGGTCAGCTTCAAGCCGGCCGTGGTGCTGGCGGGCGGGGCGCCGGTGTTGAAGGACGGCAAGCCCGTCAAGACCGGAGCAAAGCTGGAGTTCGATAAGAAGGCGCGCGTTCGCTTCCTGGGCGGCTCAGTCGCCGCGGGAACGGTTACGAACAAGGACTGGATCCAGCCGTTCGGAGCCCTGACCAACAAGCACGGCTATCCCGTGCTCTACACCTTCTCGCTCATCGTCAGCCTCATCTTCGGGACCGCGGGATTGCCCCACATCCTGGTTCGGTTCTACACCAACCCGGACGGCCGCTCGGCGAAGCGCACCACCCTCTGGGTGATGGTGCTGATCGGGGTGTTTTACATGTTCCCGTCGATCTGGGGCGCCATGGGGCGCGACCTGATGCCGGAGCTTTACGCCAACACCAAGACTGATGCGGTGGTGGTGGAGCTGCCCCGCGTGCTGGGCGGTTCATGGGGTGAGTTCTGGCGCGGCATTACGTGCGCCGGCGCGTTTGCCGCCTTCATGTCCACCTTCAGCGGGCTGTTGGTGTCGATGTCCGGCGCGGTGGCGCACGACATCTACGGAACCATCCTCCGGCCCCAATCCTCGCCGCAGCAGCGCTTGATGGCGTTCAAGTTCGCCGCCATCGGGGTCGGTCTCGTGGCGACCATGCTCGGCCTCTTCGCCGAGCAGTGGGACATCGCGATGCTGGTGGGGTGGGCGTTCGCCATCGCGGCCTGCAGCTACTTCCCGCTGCTGCTCGTCGGAAGCTGGTGGAGGGGCCTTACGATGAAGGGCGCCGCTACGGGCATGCTGGTCGGTGGGTTCGCCAGCCTCGGGTCCATCATGACCACCATGCTCATCGACGCCAAGCAACTTGCCTGGACCCCCCACCCGATCCTACGAACCTTGATGGAGCAGCCCGCCATCTGGGGCGTGCCGCTCTCCATCTCGCTGATGGTGCTGGTGAGTCTGGCCACCCGCGATGAGATCCCCGCCGATGTGGATCACCTGATGCTGCGCCTGCACGCGCCCGAGGAACTCGGGATGGGCAAGGACTACATTCCCGTCGGACACTAGCCGGAGCCATCTGTCATGTCTGAAACACCTGCATCCGCTTCCCTCACGGTCCTTGTGGATCGGTTGAAATCCCGCCCCACGCCGCCGCTCTTCGCCGAGCGGCCATGGGATCCGGACGTTTCCGAGGCGCTGCGGTCGTCGAGCCCCGAGCAGCTCTTCGACGGCCGTCCGATCCGGGATCCGCATTTCGCCGCCGCCGCCATCGCTGGAGTCTTTCTGCTGAACGACGACTTCGATGGCAGCCACAACCTCTGTCAGGGCCTCAAGAGCGACACCGGGAGCTACTGGCACGGGCTGTGTCACCGGCGGGAGGGCCACATCGGCAGCGGCCTGGCGAGCAATCTGGGGAATGCCCAGTACTGGTTTCGGCAGACCGGCCGCCACGCCGCGTTCCCGGAGGTCTACCGAGCCGCCCAGGCGGAGTTCGACGCCTCGGGCGCCGGCTTCCGCTGGGCCACGGAAGCCTCCGGTCGGCTTGCGGCGCGAGGCGAGTGGGATCCCGGCGCGATGATCGACTGGTTCGCCGAAGCCGACCGAGGCGTGCTCTCTCCTTCCAGCGCCGACCTGATCGCCCGCATCCAATGGCGCGAGATGCTCACCCTCCTGGAGTTCTGCCTCGCCCGCGCCTGCTGACACCTCTCCCCGGAGGCATACGAGCGCCGGTATCTTACCGGCGCTCGTAGCTGATCCCGTCGGCTGAGCCCGTTTGCTGAGCCCGGATCATCGCGGACGTGGACGAGCTTCACCAAACGGCGCTGTCGTGGGGCGCCCACCGGACGATTCCACCGGCCCACCCGGCGATCATCGTCATCCTCCCGCTCGGCCCGAGGCTCCGGGAGTGTGAGTTCCGCACGCAGTTCTCGTGCAGGGCGTCCGAGGAGTCAGTTTGGGGCGACGTGCCGAGTCCTGATGAATGGATCCCCGCTGTTTGGATTAAGTCTGCGCCCAGTGCAACTTCTGCGGGGACGACGGATGGCTCCGGCGGCGCCGCACCCAACAGCGCCTACATCTACGTCGTTTCCGCCAACACACCCCGCGTCCATCGTCATCCCTGGGCTCGACCCGAGGATCCTGCGCTGTGGGCGCCGCACGCAGGTCTCGGCAGGCCCCGGCAGTCGGGCCGACCCCTTCCGGTTGAGCACCTGCACGGAGAGCGAACACTCCCATTTGACGGTAGAAACACCCTCGAAAGAACGGGAGGGCGAGGCTCCGACCGAGCCGCGAAACGTCCTCAGGGTCCATCGCCGCCGAATTGGGGTCGCCGCAGCCGGTCGATGAGACGGCAGCGGCCTCGCTCACCGCGCTGCCTGTCGTCGCTCCGCTCTGTGGCGCGGATCAGGAGGCTGGGACGAACGCGCAGGGTCCGCCCGGGATTGAAATCCCGGGCTACTTCGTGAAAGCCCTCCGGGCTGAGCCGACACGCCCGTGCAGCGGGCGACATCGAGTCCGACCCATCGATTCCACCGTCCGACCGTCGATCGCAACGACGTGCACCATTCGCGGGAACTGGACCTGAGGATGATCGGAACACCAGTGGTGGCGGCGCCCGCCTCGACCTGGGAGCGCAGGCCTCTTGCCGGCTCCGTGCGCGCCAACACAACGCAAGCGGTACGCTTCGTGGAGAACGATCTTCCTTTTGGACAGAGCCCTCAATCGTCATCCCCGCTTTGTGGAGTGGGTGTCCGCCCATCGCGACTTCTGCGGGGATGACGATCGCGGGGAGCCGCACGAGGGGGACATTCGCCCGAAGCGAGGGGCCGGGTGTCACCAGCCGCCCCAGGAGACATCGTCATCCTTGGGCTTGACCCGAGGACCCAGCGGCGTAGATGCCGCAAGCAGTTCTCGTGAAGCGCGCCCAACCCAGCCAGTTGGGGCGACGCGCCAGGTCATAGCGAATGGATCCCCGCTTTGTGCAGTAAGTCTCCGCCCAGTGCAACTTCTGCGGGGACGACGAGGTGGCGGGCGCTCCTTCGGATGAATGCAAGGTGGAGTTCAAGGGGGCACGCCCAGCTCTGTCTCGCTCAACCAGGGGTTGGCCGATCCCATTTTGGGACTTCTGGGAAGCCGCACCTGAGTAGAAGCGCTCTCCCGACAATCAAATCACCGTGCTGTCAAAAAGGGGGCTGGATCGACGGGCTGAAGAACCCTCATCCCCTCAACTGCGGAACCTGGGCGGTGTCGCTGGTCACGGACCGTCTGAAACGCGATCTTGACCGTTCCGACTCAGAACCAGGCCCACCGAACGATGTCCGGCGAGTACCCGACGATGACCTCGAGCGGCCACGAGACCAGCTCCGGTCTCAGCAGGTAGGCGGTGAGCCGCGCGTGGCCTTCGAGGAGCGTGAGCCCCTCTGTCGGGCATCCCGCATCCGGCCCTACCAGAATCAGCGGCGGGAACTTCCGGCCCCGGGCCAACTCCAGGATGAGCCGGTCGAGTTTCTCGTCGGCGCCGGGTCTGCCGCTCCGGGTCAGGCGCTGTGCCGCATCCGCCGCGCGACGGCTGCCGCCGGTGAGCGCGGTCCACTCGGGATCCTTGAGGTAGCGAACGTTCTGGAGGTCTCGAAGCTCCATCTCCGCCATGCCCCAGGCCACCCCAGCAGGAAATCCGGCAAAGAGCGCCTCATCCCTCCCGTAGCCCCGATAGCCGAGAACGCGAGCCCGCTGCCCGTTCTCGACCACGCTGCTGAGATCGGGCTGTGCGATGACCGGTTCTGGAATGCCCAGCCGGCTCCGAAAGTGCTCGACGCCCGGACCGAAGTCCGGTGAGGTCCGCTCGGCGAGCAAAAAGGCCGCCACCATCTGATGTTCCGCAATGCTGCTGAGGGTTCTCATTGTAAGCTCCTTCCCAAACAGCGTTTCCTGCAATCGATGGAAGTTCCTTCAGTGGGTGCGCGCCGACGGACCAAATTGGGAGCGAGAGGCCCAGGACCGTGCACATCGCGGAGGAACCACGCTCTGTCCAGGAGAACGCCATTCCAACAGATCCCCTGCGGATCGCCACCTTGACAACTAAACCAAACGGAGCCAGCCGCCGTCCGAACTGACCGGCAGTTCGGGGCGAGCGCGCCAGGCGTGGTACACGGACACTCCCGGCGCCTCGGGCGGACTGATCAGCCAGCGCCGAGCGGATGAGAGCCGCACCTTCGGCTTCGATCCGTTCCACAACACCCGGTTCCTGACCGGTCCCGACGGCGAGATCACCGACAGCTACCTCTACGGCGCGTTCGGCGACGAGATCGCGAGCAGCGGCAGCACGCTG
>SYKE01000325.1 GCA_005798285.1 Actinomycetota bacterium | reverse complement strand
CCTGCCCGACTCCGATCACCGAGAACAACGCGCTCCCGGCGCCGGCGAGCAGGCTTGCGCCCTGGTACCCGGGTTCGCACTTTGCCGAGCCGGCGTCGATCAGACCGCCGCTCATCGCTTCGAGCGCGGCCCGGGCGCCGGGCCGGGACTGACCGAGCGACGCGGCAATCTACGAGAACCGAGCTTCCCGGAAATCGGCCCATGACCTGTGAAGACGCCCAGGCCAGACCCACGTCACCCCGGCGCCCGCCGGGATCTGACCCCTCTCCCCTTGCCAACCGCCCCTCGCCACCCGCCCACTCCTTGCCCCTCCCCACTTGCCATTCGCCATTCGCCATTCGCTATTCGCCTCCTCGACGTCGGCGGTCTGCAAGGTCAGAGGCGGAGCCGACGAGGCGTACTCCGGGTCCGTGACCATGGCGCTCTATAGGGCGTGGCGTATCCATCAAATTCCTCTATCTGACAAATGGCCCCGCATAGAGTAGATCCATGGGTGTATACGGCGCGATCGGGAACCTCGCTCTGGGGATGGCGTCGGAGGAGGCAGTTTGCCGTACCGAACGAATCGCAGAACCTTTCTAAGCGGAGCAACCGCTCTCGCCGGTAGTTCGTGGATTTCCGCGGAAGCGCTCGCCGCAAGTCTTCAGGAGGGCGAGGAGCGATTTACGGTGCGCCACGAGGCCGTCGTTCAGGAGATCCCCACCGGCGCCGCTCTCGCGCGGATCTGGCTGGCGGCGCCTCGGGACGACGCCGCGCAGACGGTGACCCGCCTCCGCCTCTCGGGCGATCGCCCCGGCAAGGTGGTCACCGGCGGCTCGTTCGACAATCGAGCGGCCTATTATGAGGTCGTCAATCCGCCCTCGAAGCTCCGGGTGGCGCTGGAGTTTGATCTCACGCGTCGACCCGTGCATCGAAAGCCGGTAGCGGCGGCGGCAGTGCCCTTGCCGGAGGCGCGTCGGTCGGAGTTCGCGGTGCACCTGCAGCCGAATCGGTATGTGCCGGTGGGCGGCAAGTTCAAGGATCTCGCGCTGAGTGCCGTGGGATCCGCCACCAATCCCGTGGATCAGGCCCAGCGGTTGTATGATTGGGTTCTCGGCTATGTGGAGTACTGGCAGAAGGATCCGAAGACCCTGAAACCGAGCCCCAACGGCGAGAGTGAGTACTGCCTCGGCAGCAGGACCGGCAACTGCACGGACTTCCATTCTCTGCTGATGTCGCTTTCCCGCTCCATCGGAATTCCCACTCGAATGGTATACGGCGGGTTTTTGCAGGGAGAGGGAACCCCGGTTCCGGGGCGACCCAGTATGGATGGCAAGGACGCCGATGCAGGCTACCACTGCTGGGTGGAATCCTACTTCCACGGACTGGGCTGGTGTCCCATCGACGTGGCGCTCGCCGATCTCCTGACAGGCCATTCGAAGCAGCAATTTTACTTCGGCAACCTGGATGCCCGACGGCTGACCTGGTCGTACGGTCGAGACGTGACACTGGCGCCCCGACAGGCCACCGGACCCGTGAACGCCTTCTACAAGGTACACGTGGAGGTGGATGGGCAGGTCCACACCCCATGGGAGCGCAAGTTCACCTTCGCGTCCCAGAGCGTGCGGTGAGCGGAGCCGCGGCATTGGAGACTTCCGGGGCGGTGGCGGCTCAGCCGCTGCCGACGATTTGTTCCACATGCGGCGCCGCGCTCTGCGGACGGCAGGTGGTCATCGCGAAGATCCTGGGTTGGAGCGTGCCGCGCTGTCTGGACTGTGCGGCGGCGGATCTCGGCAGCTCGCCGGATGCGCTGTGCTCGCTGGTGGGCGGCTATCTGAGCCGGCGCGAGTGCTACCGACGCGACTGGATGGCGGCGGCGACCTGCGGCGAGGACGAGCGCGCTCCGTGCTGTCCCGGCCGTGTCGAGTCGGCGGAGCAGCCGCCGGAGTGGTTCCGTGCGGAGTTGTTTCATCCGGGCGTGGGCCTCACGGCGGACGATGCGGATCAGTTTGTAGATGCGGAAGAGTCCGGCTGTGGGGATCTGATGGTGCTGCTGCTGCGCTCCATCCGCAAGACCCCTCCCGGCGGCATTCTGGGGATCCGAGCGCTGGATCCCGGGGCGCCCGCGGATATTCCGAGCTGGTGTCGGTTGACCGGACATGAACTTCTCCGTGAGGGAGAGGACGACGGCGTGTATTACATTCGGCGGCGCGCGGACTGAAGATCCGCTCGTACCGCAGTGCTGGAGAAATGATGAGCAAGTCGCTGATGATCTCGCTGACCCAGGGAGCTTCCGATCCCGACCGCGCCACCGTGGCGTTTGTGGTGGCCAATGCTTCCGTGGCGTCGGACGTGGAGACGGTGGTGTTTCTCTCCACCGAGGGCGTTCGGTGGTCCCAGAAGGGCGCCGCGGACGGCGTGCATGAGACCGGGTTCAAGGCGCTGAAGGAGCTCATGGCGGATTTCGCGGAGTTCGGCGGCAAGATCTATGTCTGCTCGCCCTGCTTCAAGAAGCGCGGCCTGGATGAAAACAACCTGATCGACGGCGCCGCCATCGTGGGGGGCGCAAAGGCAGTGGAGTTCCTCACGAACGGCGCGAGCTGCTTGAGCTACTGATGGCGGTTCCCCAACCTGGTTCCCCGCACCCCACCGCGCAGTCCATTGAGGATGCCGACGGCTTCAGCGTCATCGGTATCTCACCCGATCTCACCGTGGATGGGGGCGATCTCGACTGCGGCTCCGGCCTGCTTCTCATCATCCGCAAGGCAATGAATCAACTCCAGGAAGGTCAGATCCTGGAGGTGGACAGCACCGAGATCAGCGTGCGCGAAGATCTCCCCGCCTGGTGCCGGATGACTAGGAACGAGTACCTCACCGCGATGGATGGGGGCGATCGGATCAAGTACCTGGTTCGCAAGGGCGCGGGGACCAGCGGTTGGGGCACGCCCGACTGGGGCGTACGGGTACCCCGCCGCTCCGGACGCCTCGACATGCGGGATTGGCTGACGGGCCGGGTGGGCCAGATCCCCGACGAGGCGCCCACCTATCTCGGCTTCGTGCCCCGGGGCGCCGTGGCCGAACCGGGGATGCCCGACTATGGCTTTGCCATCAATCGCCGCGACGAGGTGTGGGCGGATAACATCGCAGATCTCTACGAACAGGCGAAAGGCGCCCAGTGGGACGCATCCACCGCGATCGCCTGGGATGAGCTTCCGAGCCTGGATCCCGACATCGAGAAGGCCGTCTGCCAGATCATGACCTTCCTGGCGGAGAACGAGTACTCGGCGCTCTACATCCCCTGCAAGTTCATGCCGCGCATCAATCCGCAGTTCACCGAGGTGCTGCTCTTCCTCGCGACCGTGGTGAACGACGAGGCGCGGCACATCGAGGCGTTTACCAAGCGGGCGCTGGCCAACGGAGGGGGATTGCAATACGCTTCTGCCGCAACGGAGTGGTCGCTTTACAGCCTGCTCGTGCAAGAGGATTACTTCCGGTCCAGCTTCCTGCTCCATGTGCTGGGTGAAGGCACATTCCTGGACTTGCTCCGATTCTGCGAAGAGCATGCGCCGGATCCCGTCACCCTGGATGTGGTACGGCGGGCGCGACAGGACGAGGCGCGGCATGTGGCCTATGGCGTAGCGCATCTCAAGCATCAGCTTTCGAAGCAGCCGGACTCGGTCTCCGAGCTGGCGGAGGCCGTTGAGAGTCGCGCCGACGCCATCGCCGCCACCACGGGCGCCACGCCGTTCGTGATGGAAGCGCTCGCCGTCCTCGCGGGCGGCGGCTCCAGCCCGTCGCAGATGTCGGCGGGGGTGGCGAAGGTGAAGAAGCTCTACCGCACGATGCACGAGAACCGGGTGCAGCGGCTGCTGCAGGCCGGCGTGTCGCAGGCAATGGCGGACCGCATGAGCGATCTCCACACGCCGAACTTCATGTAGCCGGCCGCCTGCCCTCGCCGAAACCGGCCCCCGGACCCGATCTGCCGTCCATTTTTGGTCGGCGAAAGGAGCTTCCGGGGCGCCCGGCGCAAAGGTTCCTGAGTGGCTTCCCGGCGGCCGTCGCCGAAAGCCTCTGGGGGATCCCACCGTGTTCAGACGAGCCTTGTTCCTTCCCATCTTGCTGCTGACCGCCGCCGTGGGCCTGGAGTTCGCAGCCCCCGCTGCGGCATCGGCCCAGGCGGCGATGCCCACCGGCTTCCTCAACCGCACCGTAGAGCAGGATGGCGCGACCATGCCCTACGTGGTGTATGTGCCCCGCAACTACAAGCCGGAAGGGAAGTGGCCGGTGGTGATGTTCCTCCACGGCTCCGGTGAACGGGGAGCGGACGGTCTGAAGCAGAGCGAGGTGGGATTGGGTCGCGCCGTGCGGATGTTCCCGGAGCGGTTTCCCGCGATTGTCATCTTTCCGCAGTGCGCCGAGAGTCTGCGCTGGAGCGACCAGCAGGCGGCGCTCGCGATGAAGGCGCTGGACAAGACCGTCGAGGAGTACCATGGCGATCCGAACCGGCTCTATCTCACCGGCCTCTCGATGGGCGGCGCCGGGAGCTGGTATCTCGCCACGATGTTCCCCCGGAAGTTCGCTGCCGTTGCCAGCCTCTGCGGCCGCTTTGAGATTCCTGCGATCACCGACAAGCTGAAGGATGTGCCGACCTGGATCGTGGTGGGGGATCAGGACTCCGCCACCACGGTCGCGTTTGCTCGAGAGGCCTCCGCCGCCATGAAGGCCGCGGGCAGCACCCGGATGCGCTACACCGAGTATCCCGGAGTGCCGCACAACTGTTGGGACAAGTTCTATGCCGAAGCGGACTTCGCGACCTGGCTCTTCCAGCAGTCGCTGTCCGCGGACAAGTAGCCCGGTACGGGGCTCCATTCGGTTCGGCGCTCAACGAGGAGAGATTTGATGGCGTTCGGCTCGGGCAAGTATCAGTTTGAGGTGGTCCCCGGTTGGGGCCGGCTTCCGGACGGGTGGGAATGGGGCTGGATCTGCGGCGTCGCCTGCGACTCGCAGGATCGTGTGTATGTCTTCAGCCGAAGCGCGCATCCCATGGTGGTGTTTGATCGGGATGGGCGGTTCATCGCCTCCTGGGGTGAGGAACTGTTCGGTCCCGAGAACGCGCACGGGATTTACATCGACAAGCAGGATCGCATCTGGACCACCGAGTGGTTGAGCCACTGCGTCCGCTGCTTCACGACCGACGGAGAACTGCTGCTCACCATCGGCACCCCGGGAACCCCCGGCGCTGCAGACGGAGATCCGTTCAACCGACCCACGGACGCCGCGCCCGCCTCCAACGGGGACCTCTACATCTCCGACGGCTATGTGAACGCGCGGGTCCACCACTACTCGCCGGACGGGCGTCTGCTGAACTCCTGGGGTAGTCACGGCTCCGGGCCGGGTGAGTTCGATCTGTCGCACTGCGTTCGTATCGACCGCCGGGATCGGGTGTGGGTGTGCGACCGGGAGAACCGGCGCATCCAGGTTTTCGATTTGAGCGGCAACTATCTGTTCGAATGGAGCGGCCTGAAGCAGCCCGACACCATCCACTTCGATCCGGTGGAGGACGTGCTCTACATGGCCGAGTTGGAGCAGCAGGTCAGCGTGCGCAGCCTGGACGGCGAGGTGCTCGCGGCGTGGGGCGGCGGTGAAAAGAGCGAGGAGCCGGGCCTCTTCGCCGCCTGTCCGCACGGAATCTGGACCGACTCTCAGGGAAGCCTCTACGTCTCGGAGGTGCAAGCGAACGGCCGCCTGCAAAAGTTCGTTCGCCTGTGAAGCTCCCCGTCGGCGTGATCGGCGCCGGACTGGTCGGCCGCGGTTGGGCGATTGTCTTCGCCCGCGGCGGCCATTCGGTCCGGCTGCACGACCCCTTGCTCGAGCAGTCCAGTGCGGCTTGGGGGGATCTGGACCGGTGGTTCGAGCGGACCCTCGTCGAACTGGAGGAACTCGATCTCCTGAATGGAGATTCCGCGGCCGCAGTTCGGGCTCGGATCCATGGGGAGACTCGCCTCGACATCGCCCTGACGGATGTCTGCTATGTCCAGGAGAACACCCCCGAGCGCCTCCCCGTGAAGCGCGCTGTTTTCGAGGAGTTGGATCGGATTGCGCCTTCCGGGGCGGTGCTGGCGTCCTCCACGTCCGGGTTCTTGCCCAGCCAGCTCTTCGACAGTCTGCCGGGCGCCGCCCGCTGTCTGGTGGCGCACCCTCTGAACCCTCCGTACCTGGTGCCGGCGGTGGAACTGGCGCCGTCGCCTCGGACGAGCGGGGATGCGATGGACCGGGCGGTGGAGATCCTGGCCGGCTGCGGTCAGCGGCCGCTGCGCATGAAGCATGAGCGCCAGGGATTCTTGATGAACCGCCTTCAGGGCGCCCTTTACCACGAGGCGTTTCGGCTCCTGCGGGACGACTGCTGCGATCCCGCCGACATCGAGGGCGCCATTCGCGACGGCCTCTCGTGGCGGTGGTCGGTGATGGGCCCGATGGAAACGGCCGACCTGAACGCTCCGGGCGGCATCCGCGATTTCGTGGCGCGCTACGGCCCGCTCTATCGAGAGATTGGCCACAGCCAGAATGAGCTTGCGGAGTGGGGCGGAGAAACGCTCGACCGGGTGGATGCGGAACTGCGAAGTCACCGAACCGTGGACGAGCTGTCGGATCGCCGGGATTGGCGCGACCGGATGTTGATGGAGTCGGCGGCGTTTCGGCGACGCTCTCGGCTTCGGTTTGGAGAGTAGACGAAATGGCGAAGCGGTCCGGCCGAAAGGTCATCATCACATGCGCGGTGACGGGCTCCATCCATACGCCCACGATGTCGCCCCACCTGCCGGTGACCTCCGAGCAGATCCTCGAGTCCGCCGTTGGCGCGGCCGAAGCGGGCGCCGCGATCCTGCACCTCCACGCTCGCAACTCCAGCGACGGCCGACCCTCGCCCTCGCCGGAGGCCTTCCTCGAATTCCTCCCCGCGCTCCGTGACCGCACCGACGCCGTGATCAACATCACCACGGGCGGCGGCCAGAACATGACCGTCCGCGAGCGGATGCAGGCGGCGCTTCGGCTTCAGCCGGAGATGTGCTCGCTCAACATGGGCTCCATGAACTTCGGTCTCTTCCCGATGTTGAACCGCTATCCGGAGTGGCAGCATGAGTGGGAGCCGGAGTACCTCGAACGCTCCCGCGACTTCATCTTCAAAAACACGTTTCAGGACATTGAGACGCTCTTGAAAGAGGTCGGCGAGGGCTGCGGCGTGCGGTTCGAGTTCGAGTGCTACGACGTCGGCCATCTCTACAGCCTGGCGCACTTCGTGGATCGCGGTCTCGTGAAGCCGCCGTTCTTTGTGCAGACCATCTTCGGCGTGCTGGGTGGGATCGGTCCCGAGCCCGACCACCTGCTCCACATGCGCCGCACCGCCGACCAGTTGTTCGGGGACGCCTATCAGTGGTCCATCCTCGGCGCCGGCCGTCACCAGATGAACCTGGTGACCATGGGCGCCATCCTCGGCGGCCATGTGCGGGTGGGACTGGAAGATAGCCTCTACATCGGCCCCGGCCGGCTCGCCGAAAGCAACGCCCAGCAGGTGACCCGAATCCGCACCATTCTGGAGGCTCTGTCCCTGGAAGTCGCAACCCCCGATGAAGCCCGCAGCCTGCTGCAGCTCAAAGGTCGAGACCGGATCGGTTTCTAGAGAGAGGGACGCCGGGAGTGCGCAGCGTCGCTGACCCGAAGTCCCATCGTCCCAACCGCCGACACTGTCACTGCAGCGCAGGCTCCTTTCGGACGCGGGTTGCAGCCTTGGGACTGTCTACCGCCAGTCTCGGGAGTCGGGGACGTCCACCCAGCGGCTGCCTTCCGCGATGGATTGCTGGCTGGCGAGACCGGGCAGGGTCATGTCCATCGCCGCGTCGATGTCGATCGCGGGCGGTCGCTCCCCCCGGACGGCTGCGATGAAGTCCACCAGTTCGAAGTAATCGCCGCCACCGTGCCCGGCGGTCCGTGCGGTCTCCGAGGCCTCTCGCCACATTGCTGGAAGGTAGCGCTCGGCCAGATCCTCCAGATCCATCCAGCGATTGGGGTCGGCGCTGAGGGAGCGCAGCCACACGCGGTGCGGTTCTCCCGCCGCCCGCGCCGACTCGTAGCAGCCGTCGGTGCCCTGAAGCTGGTAATTCGTCATGGCGTGAGGGCGATCCGAGAGCATGTCGAGGCGAAGCTTCAGCAGCCCGCCGGAGCGCATGCGGCAGAGCGTGAGGGTGCTGCTTTCGTTCTCATAGGGGGCGCCGCGCGGATCCACATGATGGGACCCGGAGCCGACACACAGGACTGAGGTCACCCGATCTCCGGGCATCCACTGAAGCAGCGGACCCAGGCTGTGGGTGGGATAGGTGTTGCCGTTGATGCCCGTCTGCCATCGGCGCCGCCAGGGAGTGCGCTCGTTCAATTCCTTGAGCTCATGGAGGTACTCCCCTTCGCCGTAGTAGGGCGTGCCGAAGAGACCCAGGCGAACGAGCTCCCGCACGAGAACACAGGGCCTTCGATAGGTGTAGTTCTCCGCCATCATGTAGATGCTCCGGCTCGGTCGGGCGGCTAGCGTGAGGCGGCGGCACTCCTCCACCGACACACCGGCGGGCACCTCGCACAGCACCGAGAGCCCTCGTTCCAGCGCAGCGATCGACTGCGGCACGTGGAGCGGCATCGGCGTGCCGATGATCACGGCGTCGAGATCCGACCTCTCCAGCATGTCGTCGAAGGAGAGATAGCGTTCCCGGGCCCCCAGTCGATCGGCGGCTTCCGGCAGTGCGTTTGCGTCGCGGTCACAGGCGGCTCGGATCTCCACGTCGGGCAGCGCGTCGCACGCCGCCTTGAACGCCGATCCCCGGCCGCAGGCGCCCACGATTCCCAATCTGACGCGCTCCAACATCCCGATGTCCCTGCTTCCTCAACTCGTGTTCGGGGCAGTTCCTCAACCAGCCTCCATCGCAGCCGGTGAGAACCCGGTTACCCCTATAATGGGTGTGGGCCGGGCTTTGATCCTCCGGCGGGAGTTCTCCACGTGTTGTGCCGTTCCGCCGTGGGCGCCGTTGCACCGGCGGCCCATCGCCTCTTCGAGCGATTCGCCTCTGCAGGACCCACGGTTTGAGCGCTCCGAGACTTGAAACCCCTCCTGACGCCGGCGGTCCGCAGACAGATCTGCTTTCCTGTGCGAACCCCCCGCTGGCGCTTTCGGCAGCCGGCGAGTGCCTGGCCGGCGCCCTCGCGGCCGGCGCAGGTCTCGATCAGCTTGCCACCTGGCTGCTGGCTCTCGGCTCGGCGTGTCTCTTCGCCGCGGGTTCGCTCCTCAGTCACCACTTCCGCCCGGCGCCCGCCCCGCCGGCGGAGTCCTTTGCGACTCGATCCTCCCGCCCGTCGGTGACCTCCCCGGAGTCCCGGGCTGCCCTCCCGCTCATCGGGTTCGGCGTGGCCCTCTCCATGACCGGCGGCCATACCTCCGGCGCCTTCGCGGTGTTCACGGCGCTGCTGGCGGTCCTCTATGCCGGCGTCACCCGGCGGATCTGGGGGGCTGGAGTCCTGACGATGGGCGCGGCGCGCGGGATGAACCTGCTGTTGGGACTCTCAATCTCCGATTCGGGGGTGATGCGGGGTTCGCACCTGTTCATTCCGGTGGCGCTCTACGTGGCGGTGTGGGGCCTGCTCCGCACCAGCCGTCAGGCAGGCGCTCCGCCGGCAACCGGATTTGTGGGACTCATTCACCTGACCCTCGGGATGAGCGCGGCACTTTTCGTGGGAGACATGCTTCGGTACTCCGGTACGCAGTTCTACCGGCTGGACGCAGCTCCGTTCGTGGCGGCGCTCTTTCTCCTGGTGCTGCCCCGCGCCGTCCGCGCGGTGATGGAGCCCCGGCGTGCGATCGTGTCCGAAGCGGTGCAGTACGGCTTCATCGGCCTGCTGTTGTTCGAGGCGGCGCTCACGGCCGGCCTGGTCGGCGCCGCCCGGGCCCTTCCCGTGGCGGCGCTCTGCTTCGGACTCTACGGATTGCTCCGCCGCTGGCCCCTCTCCATCGTTGTCGGACGATCCTGAGCCGCCGAGGGGAGATCGAGCGCCCAGGGCGCCCGGGCTCGGAGCGCAGTAGTTCGAAGTGCGGTGGGCTCGTCGAGGCAGATCAGCACCGCCGTGCCACGGACCGCAGTGTTCGGACTCGTCAGGGCCGATTCGATCTCCTCTCGAGTGAGCTTCTGGCGGAAGTAGGACCGTGTCGCTTCCTCGAACTGCAGCGGCGCAAGTTCCCGAGCGGCGCTCTCACTCATCGAGAGGTACTCCTTGAGGAATGACTTCGAGGCCTCACACGGGAGATCTCCGAGCGCCGGGAGGATGTAGAGCTTGGTTCGGAAGTCGGTCCACGCCACCGGCGAGGTGAATTGAGGATCTTTGACCTTTTCCAGCAAGGGATCCACCCGTCGAAAGGAGGCCACCAGCGCGGGCGCCGCCTCCACGGCTCCCAGACCGCCCAGGGCCCGCGCCGCAGCCGCGCCGTCCATCCCGTGAAACATCCAGTTCCGATGCAGCGACCGATGCTCCAGTTGATGCGCCAGGGCGGCAACTCGCGACCGGGTTCGGCGGCCGTCCTCTTCCCACCGCTGAGCCGCCAACGCCCGTTCCAGGATCGCTCGGGCGCGAGTGTGTGTCGGATCGGGACCGGTTTCGTTGCGGCTCGGATCGTCTGCGGTGGTGAGAACTCGCTCCGGCTTGAAACGGCCCAGCGGCGCGGTGAGCACGGATTCGGCGAAGTAGAAGGGCCGGGGCGCGCCACCCACTCCCGAGAAGCGCGGCGCGATCTGCTGTCGCAGCCCCTCCGGTAGGGGAACAACTTGCGGCGCCGGACGACTCAAGGCTCTGGACGTGACCCGAGGGTCGTCGACCATCACCATGCTTCCCGGCCGCTCGAGTTGTACCCGCACCGACTCCGGATCGACATCTCGCCGCGCGTCGTAGAGACCAGGCCCCTTGTAGGGAAGGGTCCGCACCCGCGGATCCCGAGCCAGGGTGGGCGCCGTCGACGCGTTCACGGCGACGACGTGATCCCACATGTCGGCTCGCGTGAAGAGATCGGCGAGTTCCGCATCGAGTCCGGTCTGTTTGATGTCCAGGTGCAGCAGCATCGCCCGCTGCCGGGCGAGCTGGAGCACCGCGACGAGGGTCGGCGGTCGCGTATCGGCATCCGCGCGGCCGTAGCGGAAGCGACGGCGCAGCGACAGCAGTTCGTAGTAGGTTGTGTGCTCCACCCCGCCGAAGCCGTTGGTGAGGTGATCGAGCATATCGTCGTGAAAGAGCGCCAGGACCCCATCCGAGGTCCTGCGAATGTCGATCTCACAGCCGTCCGCGCCGTAGTCCATGGCGGCGGCGTAGGCTTCCAGGGTGTTTTCCGGGGCGAAGGCCGCAGCGCCGCGGTGTACGATCACTGCAGGTCCCGCGCGTCGCCGGGCCACGCGAGCGTGGCGGATCGCCGCCTCCGAGGGACGTTCTGCGCGCAGTTCGGTGATGTAGCCCGGAGCCGATCCTGGCGTTGGAGCAGGATCCGCGGCGCGGCCCGCGACCGGAGCCACCCCAAGCAGGGCCACGCCGGAGAGGAAGAGTGCAAGATGGACGAGACCACGGCATCGACGGAGACCCTGAGAGAATGGTTGGACGCCGCAAAGCGGGTTCTTGCCTTCTGCGGAGCCGGGGTTTCCGCGGAGAGCGGGTTGCCCACCTTTCGAGACGCGGGGGGTCTCTGGGAGGGCCACGCCGTCGAGGATGTCGCAACCCCTGAGGGTTTCGCCGCCGATCCGCTCCTGGTGTGGCGCTTCTATGCCGTCCGACAGCGGGCCTTGCTTCCGGCGGAGCCCAACCCCGCCCACCGCGCCCTCGCAGCGATAGAGCATGAATCGCATCTCGACGACTTCCTTCTGGTCTCGCAAAACGTCGACGACCTGCACGAACGGGCCGGCAGCCGAAAGCTGGTGAAGCTTCACGGCAACCTGATGGAAACGCGCTGCACCGGATGTGGCCGGCTGGAGCGTCTCACCACTGCGGTTCCGGATCCGGACCGGCATGGCCTGCCCCGGTGTCCCTGCGGCGCCATGCTGCGACCGAACGTGGTGTGGTTCGGAGAATGGCTCGACCCGCTGGTCTTCCAACCCATTCTCCGGTTCTTCGAGTCCGCCTCCGGCCCCTCGCAGCGACGACGCAATCAGGATCGCGGAGAAACCCTGGTGCTGCTGATGGGAACCTCGGGCCTGGTGGGTGGCGGCTACAACATCCCAGACATCGCTCGCTCCATCCACGCGCGCATCGTCGAGATCAACCCCTCCGAGACCTACCTCACTCTCCACTCCCACCTCGCCGTCCGCGCACCGGCCTCGATTCTGGCCAGAGCCATAGAATCGTGGGCGCCCCGGATCTCGACGTGAAGCGCTCTGGCGCGTTTCGGTGGGGATGGACTTGATGAGGCCGAAAGCCGGGCCAGGCACGGGGTTCCCAATGGACTCACGGCGCACCGACGGCGCGCTTCCCTGTGAACCCGTTGTTGAGGCCGCTTGCCTCCCTGCGTACGGTCTCGCCGATCGCGCCTGTAACGGCCCTCAAACATCGCCCGTGACCCCCGGGACAACTGTTTCGGCCCGGCCCCTCGTGAAAGAGGAAGTGATCGGAGTCCCACCTCCGATCCAGACTTACGGGCGCCCGCTAACCACGCTCAGGAAACGGTCGACAACCACTCGGAAGATCGCGATGTTCAGGAATGCTTTCATCCCAACTCTCGTACTTCACAATCTCGCAAGCCACTCGGATGAGCCTCTCGAGATCCATACATTCCGAGATCAAGGCCGCAACATGAGCTGGCGGGGCGCCCAATCGAAGTTCGGCAATCATGAGGATGACCATCCGGGCCGCTTCAAGCCGCCCGCGCGCGAAGCCCGAGTCCTCGCTTTCGCGGAGCCACTCCTGGATCAACGGAAGATCTCTTAACATCGGAATCCTCCACTACCCGACCTGAACTCACTCGGGAAGTGCAGGCCCATTGTGATCATCCGTGGAGCACGGCGCCCGATTGAGCGAGGCACCAGTGCAGCCGCAGGAACCCGACACTCCCACGTACTGGGATTCTCCGCATCAGCCGCTCGAAGGTTCCCCATTCTCGGGGAAGACCTCGTCCCAGGTCTCGAACTGCGAAATCTCGGTTGTGACCCGGACGAGTCGCTGGAGATCCGTGCACTCCGCGATCCGGCTCGCAATTTGAGGAGACGGAACCCCCAATCGAGGCTCTGCAACCTCAATCAGGATCATTCGGGCTGCTTCAAGCCGTCCCTCGTCCCGACCGAGCACGATTCCCTTGTTCAGACCGATCGCAATCCCCTGGTCCAGACCCTTCGCGACTCCGATCTCTTCACGTTCGCGGAGCCACTCCTGGATCAACGGAATTTCTTTGAGCATGGAAACCTCCCGACTCAAAACACTCATGACCAATTCTAGCGGTAAGCGCCTGAGTGCGACCGCTGCAGTTGCGCCGATCAGCAGCGACTTTGTCGGCGCCGGAAGATCTCCCTGGATGATCAACTCCCGGGCTGCCACCAGGGACTGCTCGGGGGGATCCTCCTCACAAAGCACCAGGAACGGCGCCAGCTCCCTCAACTCCCCGCTCAGAATCCGATCCCGCAGCTTCCAGATTTCCAGCTTCGTGAAGCCCATATCATCCGTGGCGCCGAGCACCTCGGTGAACATCCGGTCCGGAAACGTCCGTCGTCGTCCTTGCCAGAGGTACACGGCGATCAGCACGACAGGACAACCCAGTTGCTTCTCCAGGCAGCACCGCTTGTAGATCCATCCGAGCAGCGTTTCGCGATCGGCCGGCGCCACGGCGTACTCAAAGTAGTGCGCGCCCCGCGACGGCACGTCCGGTGGGTCGTACACCAGAACCTGGTCCGCCCGGTGCTCGGCAATCTGGTTCAGGGTCACGTCCTCGAAGTGGGCGTGGCTGGGTGGATTTGCGACTCCCATTGCCCGCAAGAGGGCAAGAGGGTGGGCCAGATGTGCCCCGAAGATGATCCATGACAAGAAGCGCGTGGATGCCTTCATCTACTACGGTGGACGATGTGGATCCGAGTTCCGGCCGTGCCCCAAGGTCTTCGGGGTCCACGGGATCCGCGCCAGGGCAACAGACATCCCAGGGCAGTCCTCAGCCGTTGAGCCCGGGTCTGGGTTCGGGCTGGACTGGCTTCCGCCCCCATCGATACCATGCACGGCAGGCAGACCTGGAGCGATTGGGTTGGCGCGTCCGAGTGATTTGGGAGTGCGATTTCTGCGGCGGCGTCGACCGCCTCTGCACAGAGCTCGCCGGCGCTCGATCCGTTGGGTCACGGATCGAGAGGTCGTTCGGCGCTTGTTCTCTGATTGAAGAAGAGGTTCCCGGCGAACGAAGCGCCGGGAGTCTCACAGAAGCGGTCCCAAACCTCGGGACGGGGATGGCAAACCAGTGAGCCAGGTGAAGGTGGCGGTGTTCGGGTGCGGGCAGCATGCGAGGGCGTGGCATCTGAAGGTGTATGCCGGGATGCCGGAGGTCCGGCTGGTGGCGGTGGTCGACACCGATCTCGCGCGGGCATGTGAGGCGGCGGCGGAGTTCGGGGCCGAGGGGGCCTACGCCGACCATCGGGAGGCGCTGGAGAAGGGCCGCCCCGATCTGGTGAGCATTGTCACCCCACCGGCCTTTCATCATCGAATGGCGCTCGACGCCTTTGCCGCGGGCGCCCACGTGCTGTGCGAAAAGCCGATCGCGATGAACGCTCGCGAGGCGTGGGAGATGACCCGCGCGGCCGAAGCTGCAGGGCGCTTCCTCTCCATGGGGCTCCAAACGCGCCATCTGACCGAAACCCGGGCCGTGCGGGAGTGCGTGCGGGAGCGCCGCCTGGGCGACGTCTTCTTCACGCGAGTGTGGTGCGGCCACATCATGAACATCCCCGGCTGGGGCCACTTTCACCGAAAGGAGCTGGCGGGCGGCGGGGTGGTGATGGCGACGACGGTCCACATCCTGGATGCCGCGCTCTGGATGCTCGGCAATCCGAAGCCGGCGTCGGTTCTCGCCTTCCACCACGCACGGCTGCCTCGAATGGCCGAGCCCGCCGTGACATGGGACGGACCGCCGTCGGACTGCGACATCGAAGACTTCTCCCACGCCGTGGTCCGGTTCGAGGATGGCTCGCGCATGAGCGTGGAGAGCAACTGGCTGCTCCACCCCTCCACGCGGCCCGGCGGAGTGGAGATCCTGATGAACGACGGCCGAGCCTGGCTCCACCCCCTGAAGATCGAGCGCAGCGCCGGGACGCGGGTCGTGGACGAGACCCCCGAGGTCGCTGCCAATCCGGATCCGGTCGGAGACTTCCTGCGGGAAGCCGTCCGTTGCGCCCAAACCGGGGAGCCGACGATCGTCCGCCCCGATCAGATCGTCCAGGTCCAATCCGTCCTCGACGCCATGTACGAGAGCGCCGAGGTGGGCTGCGAGGTGTCTGTTCGGTCCTTCACCGCGTAGCGCGGACCGAACGGCGGACCCGGGGCTATCCGGAGACGATGCGGCGCCAGGCTCGGAAGGCGTAGGTGGATTGGACGCCGACGGGGGGCGCTTTGCCGTCGCATTCGCGGCAGACCGCGCTCACGTGGTGCATGCCTCGAAGCCGGGAGCAGGCGCGGCACACCACGCGCTGGCAGCGTCCGCAGCACTCCTCGTCACGGGGCTGGAAGCGGTCTCCACACAGCGAGCATTTTCGAAGCGTGCAAGTCTGCGCCATCACGACACTCCACCCAAATCCCTATTCCGGCCGATCCGGTCCGCCTCACCCTGAAACGAGCGGTACCGATTCTGTCGGCCGGTGAGCGACCCATCATGGAGTCGATTTGAGCCCTGACCTCGCGCCCCGGGAGTGCCGAGGATTCTCAAGTGCTTCATGTCACAGCGGTCGGCGGCAGGAGGACGTATGGAGTCGCTGGGTGAACAACTCCTGGCAAGGGTGGGGCGGACCGGTGGTCGCTTTTGTCGTCATGTCTTCCGGTAGGGCTGGGACAGCCCGAGCTCGGAGCGTACGGAAGCCGTCTGGGCCAGGGGTTGTGGCTGGATTTGCGGCGCCGGTTACCCGGTAAAGGCGGACACGACAGGTTTGGATCAGGGTGAAGGCGTTCGGCATCTCGCTTCGCGGGATGTGGTGACCCGCGAGATCGGAGGCGAAGTCCTCCTGATTCCGGTTGCCGCCGGGATTGCCGACGTGAGAAGTCTGTATGTGCTGAATGAGACGGCGGCGTACCTGTGGGAGCGGCTTCGAAGCGGCGCGACCCGAACGGAGTTGATCGAGGCCCTCGTGGAGGCGTACGAAACGACGCGAGAGGTGGCGCAGCGCGATGTGGATGTGTTCTGCAGCCTGCTGGTTGAAGGCGGCCTGCTGAGCCCGGAATCGGTCGGAGCGCCCGGCCGGAAGCAGATGGCATGATCCCCCAGCGATCCTACACCGACTTCAGCTCCCAACTGCATCGCCGCCTGATGCCCGAGCGCCCACCCGCGAGCGGCACGATCGAGGTGACGCGTCGCTGTTCGCTGGCGTGCCGCCACTGCTACAACAACCTCCCGATGGGCGATGCCGGGGCACGAGATCGAGAACTCTCCACGGCCGAGCACTTCCGCCTGATCGATGATCTGGTCGAGGACGGCTGTCTCTGGCTGCTCTACACCGGCGGCGAGATCTTCGCTCGAGCCGACTCCCTGGAGATCTACACCTACGCCTGGAAGAAGGGCCTGCTCATCACGCTCTTCACCAATGCCACGCTGATCTCCGAGCGCATCGCCGACCATCTGGCCCGCCATCGGCCGTTTGCGGTGGAGGTGACACTCTATGGGGCTACGCGGGAGACGTACGAACGGCTGACCGATGTGCCGGGTTCCTACGATCGCTGCATCCGGGGAGTGAAGCTGCTTGCCGAGAGGGGATTGCCGATCTCGATTAAGACCGTTGCGGTCTCGTTGAACTGGCATGAGATCTCCGAGATGGAGCGACTCGCCGAGGAGTTGGTGGGTCCCGGCAGCTTCAAGTTCGACGGCCTCATCAATGCGCGAGTCGACTGCGGGGAATCTCCACTGGCGGTTCGGTTGAAGCCGCACGAACTCGTGTCGCTGGATCTGGGAGATCCGGAGCGGGAGTCGGAGTTCCGGCGGCTGATCGACTACCAGCGCGGTCTGGCGCCCGCCCCTCCGACGTCGTCGGGTGGATGCGCCTGTGGGAGTCAGCTCGCCGGAGGAGCCGGAGAGTCGCTGTATGCGTGCGGCGCAGGACTCACCGCGTTTGCGGTGGATCCCTACGGCGGATTGAGCATGTGCGTCCTTTCCGAGTCGGAGAAGTACGACCTGCGGGACGGCTCTTTTCGAGACGGTTGGACCCACTTTCTCAAGGCGATTCGCGACCGCAAGCGCAGCCGGCCCGGCAAGTGCGCCGCGTGTGGGCTGAAGAGCCTGTGCGGAACGTGTCCGGCCACGTCTCAGTTGGAGCACGGCGATCCCGAGTCGGGGGTCCCCTACTTCTGCCACGTGGCGCACCTGCGGGCCCATGTGCTGGGGGTGGAGCCGCCGGCGCATGGGGAATGCGAATTCTGTCGACCCAACGGCGTGTCCGAATTCCACGGATCTCGCTACGGCGAACTGCTGGAGTCGGCGAGAATGGTGGAGGAGACGCGGGTCGATCCCGAGTGGCCTCGCCGATCTGCGGAAGTCGCCGCCGCCCGTTTGCGACATCAGCCGGCCCGGACGGACGGGCTGATCCAGATCCAGGTCTCTTCGAGACCGAAAATGACCGCTGCCGGCGCCGTCTGACGCCGACGGAGAAATCATGAATCCCGAGATCAAGCCGTCTTCCCGAACCCGGAAAGCCTACGTTTCTCCGACCATCGAGCAGGTAGAGCTGCGGCCCGAAGAGGCTGTCTTCGGCTCTTGCAAGTCCGCTACCACTTCCGGACCTTCCGCCTCCACCTGCACCACTCTGAACTGCATGACCGCTGGATCGTAGACAGACTCCCGCAAGCGTGACGATGTCTTTTCCGGGGTCGACGTCGGCAGCATCTCTCCTCCGCCCGCCCGGTGAAGAAACTGTGATCGCTCAGAATGCACTCCACGTTTGCCTCTCTCCGAAAGAGATCCGGTGGGTACTCGTCAATCGCCGGATGGCTGCTGGCCGCCGCCGCCGTGTTTGCCGCCGGCGTATCATCGCCCACTCCGGGACATGCGCTCCCCAATCGCCCGCCCAGTGTGAGTTCGTTCGCCGATCTTCCGGTGCTGTTCGTGGAGAACAGCGGTCAGACCGCCGACCCGGCACGGTTCTACGCGCTGGGCAAGCGCGACCGGCTTTACTTTTCGGATTCCCAGGTCACCATCTCCATGTCGGGCGATGCTCCCGACCGGGTCAAGGATCGCGCCCCTGCCTGGACCCTGAAGCTCTCTTTCCCCGGCTCGCACCCGGACGTGAGCCCGGATGGCGCCGAGAAGGATCAAGCCGTCATCAGTTACTTCAGCGGTCCCGGTTCCAGTTGGAAGAGCGGGCTGAAGACGTTTCGTTCGGTGCTCTATCACGAGCTGTGGGATGGAATCGATCTCGCTTACTCCGGCGCTTCCGGCAAGATGAAGCAGGAGTTCCGGGTGCGTCCCGGGGCGGATCCCGCACGGGTTCGACAGCGCTACGAGGGAGCCGATCGTCTGGAGGTGCTGCCCAACGGCGATCTGGCGATTCGGACCCCCGTGGGAACGCTCACCGATGCCCGACCCTATGCCTTCCAGTGGATCGAGGGTCGCCGGATGGCGGTGGAGTGCGCCTTCGAGGTCAACGGCGCCGAGGTCGGTTTCAAGGTGGGAGCCTACGACTCCAGCCGGGAACTCGTGATCGATCCCGCATTTTTCATCTATTCGGGCTTCATCGGTGGAAGCGCCAACGATAGCTGCACCGACATCGTGTGCGACCGGTTCGGCAATGGCTATGTGGTGGGAGAGACGGAGTCCAGTCAAGCAACCTTTCCGGTGACCTCCGGCCCGGACCTGACCCAGAATGGGCAGGAGGACGCGTTCGTCGCCAAAATCGCGACCGACGGGCGGAGCCTGGCCTGGTGCTGCTACCTCGGAGGCTCGGGCAGAGAGACGGCAACCGCGATTGATCTCGACGTGAACAATTCCGACGTTTTCGTCGTGGGCTCCACCGATAGCGAAAACTTCCCCGTCACCGCCAATGCCTATCAGGGATTATACCAGGGGGGAACCGATTCCTTTGTGACGCGGATCAATCCGGGTGGGACGGCGCTCACCTTCAGCACCTACTTCGGGGGGAGCGCCCTGGACGCGGCGCAGGGGATGGATGAAGTCAGTTTCAGCACAGACACAATTATTTACGTTGCCGGCAAGACCGCTTCGACAAATCTCCCCACTGGCGTCGTGGGTTCTACGGATACTACCTATAACGGTGGAGCCAGCGATGCGTTTGCCACAACGATCCTTGTCAGACCTGCCTCTACCACCCTGTATCAATCGGGTTACATCGGCGGATCGGGAGACGACGAGGCAACCGGGATCGCTGTCCAGCCGTTCGGCACCCTCGATTTCTGGGTGTTCGGCGTCACCAACTCCACCCAAGGCACCTTTCCTGTAACCACGGGGACCCTGGATACCACCCACAGCGGCGTGGAGGATTGCTTCGTCACCAAGGTAAGCTCTGAAGGCGCCATCCAGGCATCCACCTACTTCGGTGGCTCCGGTGAGGAGATGTCGGGCCGGATCAAGTTCTTCAATAATTCCGACCGAAGCGTGCAGGCCATTTTTCTCTGCGGAGGCACGGCGAGTACCGAGGGATTCCCCGTGACGGCTGGGAGTTTCGATACCACCTTCGCGGGAGGAATCGATGGGTTCGTTGCCCGGCTGAACCTCGACCTGACCGCCAATACCTTCACCACCTTCATCGGCGGGAGTCAGGATGACTTTGTCGCCGATGTGAGCATCGATGAGAGCACAAGCGCCTATGTCGTCGGGACCACGGCTTCGAGCGAGAACCAGGGGTTTCCCGTATCGAACGGACCCGACGGGACCTTCGGGGGCAGTACCGACGCCTTTGCCACTCGCTTCAACACGGCAGGGAGCGGCGTGCTTTACAGTGGCTTTATTGGCGGTCCCGGCCTGGATGAGGGGCTCGGCACCGCGGAGGAGGGGAGCAGCACCCAGTTCATCTGCGGAAGCGCCAGGACTGTTCCCAAGGCGGGAGTCGGCGGTTTCATCTTGCAGAACGGGCCGAGCATCTCTCACGGCGGTGGAATCGACGGTTTCGTGACCCGGATCCAGGACAGCGGCCCGACGGCCGTCGCACTGGCGTCGTTCCAGTCGACTCCCGCGGCCGGCGGCGCGGTGATCCACTGGCGAACCTCCGGCGAGACCTCTCACGCCGGGTTCCGGCTGTGGCGTGGGACCCCAGGGAGTCGGGAACTGGTGTCGGAGCGCATGCTTCCGGGCACGGCGTTTCTCTCGTCGACAGAGCATGGGGTCGCGGGCCGCTCTTATGCCCTCCTGGATCGCGAGCCGGGTGGAAGCTACCTTCTGGAGGCGATGGATCTCGCCGGAAACAGCCAGTGGTTGGGCCCGCTTTCGCCTCAGACTTCCGGTCCGGGTTTGTCTCCATCGGATTTGCAGGCGGCCGAAGATGCCGCCGCCGCGGAGGAGCGCAGGGACCTGCCGGCGGAAGGCTCGCTCCGGCGGTGGGCCCCCTCGGTGACGGAGCCGGAGGCGGGGATTGCCGCCGGCGCGAATTCCCGGCCCGGATGGGCTCCCACGGATCTGGCGTCTCTGCCGGCCGCTCAAATCGAGATCACTCAAGAAGGCTGGTATCGAGTCACCGGCGCGGATCTGGCGGCGGCCGGTCTGTCTCGCCCCGCAAGCCGGCAGTTGAGGCTCTTTGCCGGACGGCATGAAGTGGCCGTTCGAGTCTCCGACGGTGGAGATCGCCGTCTGGATGCAGCCGATACCCTGGAATTCTATGGCGTGGGCCTCGACACCCCATGGACGGATCGGCGGACCTACTGGTTGACGGCGTCTGCCGGCCTCCGGTCTCCCGCCTACACGATGGGCGATGGGACGGTGGGTCCGGAACGCCCCGGGGAGGCTTCATTTCCCGACGCGGTGGAGCGTCAGGATCGAACCATTTACTTCGCGGCGCTTCAGAACGGCGACGCGCCGAACCTGTTCGGCGCGATTCTGGCGCCGGGCAACACCCTCGGTCAGACTCTCGTGCTGCCGGATCCCGACCGGGGCGCCGGTGGCGGGGCGCTCGTGGAGATCGATCTGCAGGGCGTGACCGACCCGGTGGGTGAGAACGATCATCAGGTTCACGTATCTCTGAATGGTACGGAGCTGGGGACGGTGACGTTTGACGGCAAGGAGGAGGGCCTCGCGGCCTTCCCGGCGCCCAGCAGCCTCCTGCGCGATGGCGTGAATGAGGTGCAGCTCCGGGCCACAGGCGGTCCTGCCGACATCAGTCTGGTCGACACCCTCCGGATCCAGTACCGACGGCTCTATCGCGCGGTCGGAAACCAGCTCCGCTTCCGGGCCTCGTCGGGTCGCGGTTACTCCGTCGACGGCTTCAGCACCGGCGCGATCACCGTGGCGGACGTCACCGATATCGAACGTCCGGTGCTCCTGGGAACGCGGAGCGCCCCGAGCGGGAAGGGCTTCCGCATCAGCGGCGTGACGTCCGGGCGTCGAAACCAGACGCGACTGCTGCTGGCCTTTGGTGAGGATCAGATCCTCACGCCGGCGGGGATCCATTCGAACTCGCCCTCTTCGCTGCGCGCTCGCGGCAATGAGGCGGACTTCCTGATCATCGGGCCCGGCAATCTCCTGGCGGCCGCCGAGCCGCTCGCCGCCGCGCGTCGCAAGGCCGGGTTGTTGGTGCGGAGCATCGACATCCAGGATGTCTATGACGAACAGACCGCTGGTGAGAAGAGCCCGTACGCGCTTCGAGACTTCCTCACGCGAACGGTGACCTCGTGGCGCAGGAAGCCGGGCTATGCGCTGCTTCTCGGTGACGCGAGCATCGACCCCCGAGGTCAACTGGGCCTGGGGCTCAGCGATCTCATCCCCACGCTTCCCATCCCCACGGAGACGCTGGAGGCGCCGGGAGATGATCGCCTCGGAGATCGGGACGGGGACGGTGTCGCCGACGTTGCCCTCGGCCGGCTGCCCGCGCGAACCGAGGCGGAAGCGACGCTGATGATCGGGAAGTGTCTGGCCCGAGAGGATGCTCTTCGCGCGGGCGGAGAGTGGACCCGCACGGCGTATCTCTTTGCCGATGGACGAGACACCTTCGACTTTGCCGGGCAGGCCGCACAGATCAACACGCCCCTCTCCGGGAAGATCGAGCGCCGCGGTGTTCTCTGGACGACGCAGCAGCCCGCGGGTCTCGCCGCGACGGCGCTCGAGCAGGGCGGGCTCACGGCCACCTACTTCGGGCATGGCAGCGTCGGCTCGTGGGCCGGCAGCTTCCTGACATCGGGCCAGGCGAGAGGACTTCGGAATGGAAACCGACTTCCCATCCTGCTGGGGCTCACCTGTTTGAACGGTTTGTTCACCGACCCGTTTGAAGAGAGCCTGGGGGAGGCGCTGCTCCGCGCTCCGAACGGAGGCGCGGCGGGGCTCTGGCTCTCCGGCGCTCTCACTCAGCCCGGTCCGCAGGCGGTGATGGGTCAGGTGTTCTTCCGGGAACTGGCCACCGGCAAGCGACTGGGAGACGCTGTGCGGACTGCCAAGCAGGCGGTGGTGGATGGAGACGTCCGGCGAAGCTGGGTCCTCCTGGGCGATCCGACCATGAAATTGCAGTAAGGCGAGCACCGCCGCTGGGCCGGCGCCTTAAGGCGCCGGCGAGTAGGAACGAAACGCCCGACGCGGGCGAACCAGAGAAAATAAGCAGCGATCCGTCTTCCCCAGGGGTGACGGATCGTCGGCCGGCGCCCCGGGGCGAGCCGTGTTCGGGAGGGAGCTTCCACAGTCCACACGGATTGCGGGCTCCCTTCGTCAATCTCCGCGAAATACGGATCTGAACTATCGGTCGCCGCTCAACTCGAGCCGGCGGGCGGTAGTGTTTTGGGCCGAGGGATGCGCGACCCGTTCACCGAGTGCGCCGCCGAGGTCATTGGGGATGGGATGCGAGAGGATGAGTAGATTCAGAGGAGTCGCCGGGAATCGCTCCGGCCGCGCCATCGGCTTCACGGGACTGTTCGCGCTGTTAGCATCCGCACTGGCGGTAATGGGGTCCGGCGCGCGGCCCGGGCTTGCTGCCTCCACGGCCCCCACGGTTTCGGCCTCGATGGCGCGCCTGCCGGTCACCTTCATCGAGAACAGGGGGCAGACGGACAGCGCCGTCCGGTACTACGCTCCCGGCAACCGAGACCGCGTGTTCTTCGGAGATTCCGAGATCACCCTTTCGGTCGGCGCCGAGGCTGAGTCGACCAACCCATCCACCCCGGGCCAGGCGCGGGCGTGGACCTTGAAGCTGGCCTTTCCGGGCTCCCAGGTTGTGCGACCGATCGGCTCGGAGTCGAGCGGCGCGGTGGTCAACTACTTCAAGGGAGAGCGGGATGACTGGAAGCTCGGGATCAGGACATTCCACCGGGTCACCTATCCCGCCCTCTGGAACGGGATCAATCTGGTGTACACCGGCCATCCCGGCAAGATGAAGCAGGAGTTTCATGTCGCTCCGGGCGCGGATCCGACGCAGATTCGACAGGCCTATTCGGGAAGCGACGACCTGCGGGTTCTGCCTTCGGGAGATCTGGTGATCCGCACACCCGTCGGCGACGTCACCGACCTCCGGCCGTATGCCTACCAGCAGGTGGAGGGTCGCCGGATGGCGGTGGCGTGCGAATTCGAGATCCTGCCTTCTCGGCAAATCGCTTTCCGGCTCGGGGAGTACGATCCGAGGCTCGAGCTGGTCATTGACCCGGCGTTCTACCTCTATTCCGGCTTCCTGGGGGGAGCGGGCGACGACAAGTGCACCGACGTGGCTTCCGACATCGACGGCAATGCCTACATCGTCGGTGAGACCAATTCCAGCGACACCAACTTCCCCAAGGTCTCCGGTCCCGACCTGACCTTCAACGGGACCACTGATGCGTTTGTCGCCAAACTTCGACCCGACGCAAGTTCCTACATCTACTGCGGCTACATTGGCGGCGAAGCAGCCGACTCTGCGAAGGCTGTCACCGTGGATGGCTCCGCGGATGTGTACGTCGTCGGCAATACGGATGGCTCCGGGTTTCCGACAACCGCCTCGAGTTTCGATTCAACGTACGCGGGTGGGACCGATGGTTTCCTGACCAAGATCAACGTTGATGGAACCACCGTTCTGTTCAGCGGCTTCCTTGGGGGGACCGGAGCAGAGGAATCACTGGGCGTGACCGTGGACTCGAGCAAGGATGTGTATGTCGTCGGAACGACGAGTTCGGCTGAAACATTCCCGACTTCAGGGGGGCCGGACCTCAGCTTCAACGGAGGCACGTCGGACGGCTTCATATCGAAGATCAAGAACGATGGGTCCGGCTTCGATTACAGTGGCTACATCGGCGGCAACCTGGTGGATACGGCTGTTGCGGTCCGAGTCAACGCCACCGGCATCGCGGTGGTTCTCGGCTCCACCACCACCTCGGATAGCACCTTCCCCGTTACCAGCGGAGTGGTTCAGACCAACCACGGCGGCGCCATCGACTGCTATGTGGCGAGTGTGGCGGCCAACGGAGCCAATCTGACCGCCTGCACCTACTTCGGCGGCGCCAACGACGACAAGCCGGGACGCCTGGAGATCGACACCGGCGGGATCTACCTCTGTGGCGGCACGGCTTCGCCCGAGAGTTCCTTCCGGGTGACGGAGGGCGCGTTTGACGTGACCCACAACGGCCGCTTCGACGGTTTCGTCACCCGGATCAACGCATCGCTGACCTCGCTGCTGTATTCCACCTACTTCGGCGGAACGCAGGATGACGCGGTAGCGGACATCGGCGTGGATCCACTCGGAACCGCCTTCATCACCGGAGTCACCGGGTCGGATGGAACCGCCGGCTTTCCCACCGCCGGCGGACCGGACCTGACCTACAACGGCGGCGCCTCGGATGCCTTCGTGGCCCGGCTGAACGCGGCCGGCTCCCAAATGCTCTACAGCGGCTACATCGGCGGCTCCGGGGCGGATCAGGGGCTCGGCAATGCCGTGGATGGGTCGGCGAACCAGATCGCGTGCGGCTCGGTCGATGCCGGCGGCGAGGGCTTCATCACGTTCAGGGGCCCCGATAGCAGCTTCAACGGCGGGGTCGACGGATTTGTCGTCAAAGTGGTAGACAGCGGCGCCACGGCGGTGCGACTCAGCGCGTTCCAGGTGGTGAATTCCGGTGAAGGCGCCGTAATCGCCTGGCGCACTTCCGGCGAAACGAACCATGTCGGCTTCCGCGTCTGGCGAGAAGAGCCGGGCGGGCGGCAGCCGGTTGCCGAGCGATTGATCCCGGGGACCGCCTTCCTCGCGTCCACGGACACCGGCGTGGCGGGCCGCAGTTACAGCGTGGTCGACCCGGAACCGGGACGCGCCTACACGCTGGAAGCCATCGATCTGGCGGGCAACAGCCAGTTGTTGGGGCCGATCACGCCCGACCCAACCGTTGCACGTCCACCCGCCCCGGATCTCTCCGCCGCTGAGGAGGCGGCTCGGGCGACTCAGCGGGAAGCGGAGCCCGCCGAGGGTTCGCTTCGACGCTGGGCGGCGTCCGCTCTCGTCGCTCCCGGCGCCGGGACCGCTGCGGCACGGCCCGGGACCGCGCCTGCCGATCTGGCGGCCCTTCCGGGCGCCCAGATCGAGATCGCCGAAGAGGGCTGGGTTCGCGTGAGCGGGGCCGAGCTGGCTGCGGCGGGTTTGACCGACGTGGAGAGCCGCCGCCTTCGGATGTTTGCCGGCGGCGAGGAAGTGGCGTTTCGCGTGGTCGACGGCGGCGATCGCCGATTCCAGGCGGGCGACAGCATCGAATTCTATGGGGTCGGGCTGGACACCCCCTGGACCGATCGGCGAGTCTACTGGCTCACGGCTTCGGCCGGCGTTCGGTCTCCGGCCTTCACGCTCACCACGCCTCGTCCGGGCCCGGCGAGAACGGCCGGCGGCTCGTTCCCGGATGCGGTGGAGCGGCAGGATCGATCGCTCTACTTTGCCGCGCTGCAGAACGGCGATGCGCCCAACCTCTTCGGCGCGATTATTGCGCCGGGCAACGTGACGCCTCAGCCGATCACGCTCAACGATCCCGATCTCTCCCCAGGCGGCGGCGGACTCGTGGAGATCGACCTCCAGGGGGTGAGCGATCCGGCAGGCGAAGGGGATCACCGGGTGCAGGTCACCCTCAACGGAACTCCGCTGGGACAGGTGGCGTTCGACGGTAGGGAGGAAGGTCTCGCCGCGTTCCCCGTTGGCCCCTCGCTGCTGCGCGCCGGGGTGAACGACCTCCAGCTCTCCGCCGAAGGGGGCCCGGCCGACATCTCACTGGTCGACACGGTTCGAATCCAGTACCGACGCCTCTTCAAGGCGAGTGGAGATCTCCTCCGGTTCCGCACGACGGGGGGAGCGAGCTACTCGGTCGACGGGTTCTCCACCGGCAGCGTGACGGTGGTGGATGTCACCGATCCGGAGCGGCCCGTGGTGCTGCCGGGTCGTGTCTCACCGACCGCCGAGGGTTTCCGGGTCAGCGGAGTGGCGCCCGGCCGCCGAAATCAGCCCCGGCTGCTGCTGGCCTTTGGGCCGGGGCAGGTCCGCGCGGCGGCAGCGGTGACGGCAAACACGCCCTCCAGCCTGAAGAGCCGCACCAACGGAGCGGACTTCCTGATCATCGGACCGGGAGAACTCCTGCCGTCGGCCGAGCCGCTTGCGGCCGCACGGCGCGCGGCGGGTCTCGACGTGCTGCTGGTGAACCTCAGGGACATCTACGATGAGATCGCCGGCGGAGAGAAGAGCCCCTATGCGCTTCGTGAGTTCCTCACCCGAACGGTGAAGGGCTGGCGAACGGCGCCCCGGTATGCACTGCTGCTCGGGGATGCCAGTGTCGACCCGCGCGGCCTGCTCGGGCTGAACGTCTCGGATCTCGTGCCGACTCTTCCGATCCCGACCGAATCCCTGGAGGCTCCGGGCGATGATCGGCTTGCCGATGGCAACAACGACGGCATTCCGGATCTCGCCATCGGCCGGCTCCCGGCAGCGGGCGCGGCGGAAGCGACCCTGATGATCTCGAAGTCGCTCGAGCGGGAAGCCGCCGTGCGATCCGGCGGCGGCTGGACGCACTCCGCGCTGCTCCTGGCCGACGGGCGAGACGATTACGACTTTGCGGGTCAGTCGGTGCTCATCCACGCGCCGCTCCCGAAGTCCATCGTGCGCACCGGCGTGCTCTGGACGACGCAGCAGCCGTCGGGACTGGCCGCCACCGCGCTCCAGCAGGGGAGCCTTACGGCCGCCTACTTCGGTCACGGCAGCGTGAGTTCGTGGGCCGGCAGCTTCCTGACCTCGGGCCAGGCTCGGACGCTGACCAACGGCAGCAAGCTGCCGATTCTGCTCGGTCTCACCTGCCTCAACGGCCTCTTCACGGATCCGTATGAAGAGAGTCTGGGCGAATCGCTGCTCCGTGCGCCGCAGGGTGGCGCGGCCGTGCTCTGGCTTTCCGGCGCCCTCACCCAGCCCGGACAGCAGGCGGTGATGGGCCGCCGGTTCCTCGCGGAGCTCGCGGCCGGGCGCCGCGTCGGCGATGCGGTCCGTACCGCGAAGTTGGAGGTGGGCGACGGCGATGTGCGACGAAGCTGGGTACTTCTGGGAGATCCCACCACCACGCTCCAATAGGCCCCAGCGACGCTGACAGCACCGAGGCCCACGTCTCCAGAGATGAGTGACCCTCAACCCCTCAACCCCTCAACCCCTCAACCCCGTAACCCCGTAACCCCGCAACCCCGTAACCTCGTAACCCCGTAACCCCTCAACCCCGTAACCCCGTAACCCTCGTCGTATGTCTGAGCCGCAGGTGTGATACAAACCGCTCCGAGGGTCGGGACCGAAAAGCGGTGGAGAACCGAATGACACGCGATGAATTGCTGGAGTTGTTGTCGAAGCACGGGGCGCTGGTGACGGGCACCCATGTCGTCTACACATCCGGCCGCCATGGCGATACCTACGTGAACAAGGATGCCATCTACCCCCACATCGACGCCATTCGACAGGTGTGCGGCGGATTTGCCGAGCGCTTCCGTGGGTCCTCGGTCGACGTGGTGGCCGGACCCGCCATCGGCGGAGTGGTGCTCTCGCAGTGGACGGCGCACCATCTGTCGACTCCCGAGAAGCCGGTGCTTTCCGTGTACGCCGAGAAGACGGAAGACGGCGGCCTGCGCTTCCGCAGGGGCTACGACCGCCTGTTGACCGGTCGCCGCGTGCTGGTGGTGGAAGACATCCTGACCACGGGCGGATCGCTGGCGAAGGTGATTGCCGCGGTGCGGGAGTGCGGTGGTGAAGTGGTCGGCGCGGCGGCGCTCTGCAATCGGGGAGGCATTCGGGAGGAGCAGATCGGCAATCCGCCGGTGCTCCACGCGCTGCTCGAACTGAGCCTGAACTCCTGGGAAGCGGGGGAGTGTCCCCTGTGCGCTTCCGGTGTTCCGATCAATCCCAATCTGGGAAAGGGCAAGTAGGGCTCACTGCGGGGAGTAGGAGCGGCGGCCGATGTCGAAACTCCGGTTGATTCCGATCTTCAGAGTCGAGATCGAGTCGTCCCCGGGGGTCCCATGCTGAAGCTGTTCCTGTTTGCTCTCATCGGAGCGGCCTGCGCCGCAATCCTGGCGCCCTGCGCCGTCACAGCGGAACCCGGCGCGCCGCTTCCGCTGTGGCCGGGCAGGGCGCCCGGTGAAACCGCCGAGCTGCCGGCCGAGGGCGACACCACGAAACCGAACGACCGACCCGTCTCCGGGAAGGGCGTGCTCCGCATCGGCAATGTGTCGAAACCCACCCTCACGCTGTATCCCGCGCCGGGGGCGGGTCCGAAACCGGCGGTGCTGGTCTGTCCGGGGGGCGGATACAACATCCTGGCCTACGACCTGGAAGGCAGCGAAGTTTGCGAGTGGCTGAACTCGCTCGGCGTTTCCGCGGCGCTCTTGAAGTACCGCGTGCCCCGACGCCCGGGTCTCGACAAGCACGCGGCGCCGCTGCAGGATGCTCAGCGAGCGCTCGGGCTGATGCGCGCGAACGCCGGCAAGTGGTCGATCGACCCGAAGCGCATCGGCGTCCTCGGCTTCTCGGCGGGCGGGCACCTCTCCGCCGCGCTCTCCACGAACCACATGCGCCGAACCTACGACTCCGTGGATGCCGCCGATCAGGAGAGCTGCCGGCCGGACTTCTCAGTGCTGGTCTATCCGGCCTACCTCACCGTGAAGGAAGAGGGAGATCGGGTGTCTCCCGAGCTTCCGGTCAACCGCGAAACCCCGCCCACCTTCCTGGTCCAGTCGCAGGATGACGGCGTGCGGGTCGAGAGCAGCGTGTTCTACTACCTCGCCTTGAAGAACGCCGGCGTGAAGGCCGAGATGCACCTCTACCCCACCGGCGGCCATGGCTACGGGCTTCGACCCTCGCCGAACGGCACTGCCGATTGGCCCTCTCGAGCTGCGGAGTGGATGCGGCGGTCGGGCTTTGCGGAGCGTGCGGGCGGGAATCGATAACCCATGCTCGCCGTCGACCTCCGCTGCGAATACCTGATCGAACCTCTCGGCCTGGACGAGCCCTCTCCCCGGCTGAGCTGGCGCATCGAGTCCACGGGCCGCAATCGAGCCCAGTCCGCGTATCAGGTCCGTGTCGCCTCTCGCCCCGATCGGTTGGAGACGCCCGACCTGTGGGACTCCGGCCGGGTGGCCGGGGATCGCACCTCGGCCGTTCCGTACGCCGGCCGCATCCTGGAGCCGCGCCAGCAGTGCTGGTGGCAGGTTCGCGTCTGGGACGAAGCGGGCAAACCCTCCGAGTGGTCCCGGGCCGCGAAGTGGGGCATGGGCTTGCTTTCGGAGAGCGACTGGAAGGCCCAGTGGATCAGCCACCGCGATCCGGAACCGCCGAACACCAGTCGCGCGGCGCTCCACCTGCCGCCGCCGCGCGCCTATCGACGGGAGTTTCACTGCTGCGATCGACCCGTGAAGCGAGCCGTGGTCTACGGCGCCGCGCTGGGGATCTACCAGCTTTCCATCAACGGCAAGGCGCCCGATGACGCCCGCTTTGCGCCGGGCTGGTCGGACTATCACGTCCGGGGCTATTACCGG
>SYKE01000324.1 GCA_005798285.1 Actinomycetota bacterium | reverse complement strand
TCTCGAAGTGCGGCACCAGCCATCGGGCGTCGACACTGTAGCGGTGGAATCCGCCGCCCACCTGATCGTAAACACCGCCGCGCGCCATCCGCCGGAGGGTGAGCGTCACCGCTTTCAAGGCGGCGGGATTCGACTTCCGTCGATGGGCTGAGAGCAGCGCCGCCAGGCGGCTCGGCATCGGGAACTTGGGCGCGCCGCCGAATCCGCCGTGGGTGGCATCGTGCTCGGAGAGTAACTCGGGGACTGTGCCGGGGATGATGGACGGAGAGACGGCGCCGGCCTGGGGCAGGCGCGCTCCGGTGTCGCCGACCAGCTTCGTGAGCCGATCCGCAAGAGCGTCGATTTGCTTGCGCTTCTCGGTGTCGCGCCAGGCCTCGTGGATTTCCCGCAGTAGGTTGGAGAAGGGTTCGCGGGGGTAGTACGTACCCCCGTGAAACGGCCGTCCGTCGGGACGAAGAAACACCGAGAGCGGCCAGCCGCCCCGTCCTTCCAGAAGCTGCACCGAGGTCATGTAGAGATCGTCGATGTCCGGTCGTTCTTCCCGGTCGACCTTGATGCAAACGAAGCGCTCGTTGAGCTGCTGAGCGATCCCCTCGTCCTCGAAGCTCTCCCGCTCCATCACGTGGCACCAGTGACAGGCGGCGTACCCGATGGAAAGGAAGATCGGCTTCCCTTCCTTGCGGGCCTTCTGAAAGGCTGCTTCGCCCCATGGATACCAGTCGACGGGGTTGTGGGCGTGCTGCAGCAGGTACGGGCTGGTCTCGCCCTTCAGGTGATTTGCGGGACGCTCCGGCGCCGTGGCGGCCGGTCGAAGGAGGGCCAGCGCCGCCAGCGCGAGGAGGGAGCCACCGGCGCAGCGTCCTCGCCGGGGGGCGGATTTGCGGGAACGGTTCTGAGCGAAGAACTTCACCGCTTTAGCGCCAGCGCAAGGCCATCGCCGATGGGCAGCAGGCTGAGGGAGATCCGCTCGTCGTGGTGAAGCTTTTCATTCAGCGCGTGGATGGCAGCCGTGTCGGGATCCCGATCTGCCGGTCGCGCTACGCGCCCTCCCCGGAAGGCATTGTCGATGCCGACGAGACCGCCCTGTCGAAGGAGCTGCAGGGAGAGCTCGAAGTAGGTATCGTAGCCGCTCTTGTCCGCATCGATGAAGGCGAAGTCGAAGGTGCCCGCGTGGCCCTCGTCCAGCAGCTTCCTCAGGGTATCGGCCGCCGGCGCCAGGCGAAGCTCGATCTTGTGCGCCAGGCTGGCCTCCGCCCAGTAGCGTCGCGCCATCGAAGTCCACTCCTCGCTGACGTCGCAGGCATAGACCTTCCCATCTGCGGGAAGCGCCTGCGCGACCACCAGGCTGCTGTAACCGGTGAAGACTCCCACCTCCAGGCACTTTCGGGCACCGATGGCCTGCACCAGAAGCGCCATGAACTGTCCCTGTTCCGGCGAGATCTGCATCATTCCCATCGGGATACCGGAGGTCTCGGCTCGAAGCCGCCTGAGAACCTCGGATTCCCGGAGGGAGGTCTCCAACACGTAGTCTCGCAGTTCGTCGGAAAGGGTGATGGATCGGCTGGACATGGGGATCGAGTCTCCGGGAAGGCACGGTCAGGGGACACGCTATTGTACGGTTTTGGTCGGCATGCCGGTCGTCGTCAGCGGGGAACAGTCGGGGATTGCGATGCGCCGATCCGCTGCAACACGGTGCGGGCGGTTCGCGCGCCACCGCTTTGCGGGGCCCAGCGCACCACCTCTTCGTACAATCGCCGAGCGACTTCCGGCTTGCCCGCCTGCAGTTGAAGCTCGGCGTAGTTTCCCAGCATCGCCGCGTAGTGCTCCATCACGTATTCGGGGGCGAGATCCTGATCCAGTCGGATGGCTCCGAGCTCGGGCAGCTCGATGTGGTCCCACAGTCGGTTGTTGAGGGCAAGCACATCCTGAAATCTCGGCTGGCGCGTTTGCAGGTGGAATCGGAGCACCATGCCCTGGCTGGCAGTGAGCCGGTAGCGTTGAAACCAGCGCTGCAGCACCTGCTGATCTTTGTTTTCAGGCACGGTCGGATTCACCCCGAAGGTGCTGCACCATGCCCGGTCTCGCATGGTTTCCTTCACCCACTTCAGCAGCAGGCCGTCGTTGCCGAGTTGAATCCGAGTAGCGAGTCCTCGCGAGGCGGGTTCCGGAACGAACATTCCTCGCCGCTTCAGCATGGTGAGGTACCACTCGCTCGGGTCCCGGTCGTGGTTCCAATAAGCGACCCTCACCAGGGAGCGGTCCACCACAATCACATCCGGGCGCACGCCGAGCACTTCCTGCACGTACCAGATGGGAAACGTATCGGGGTCCCACTGCGTGATCAGGATGCCGTCTTTATCGGTGCACTCCAGCTTCTGTCGGGCAAACTCCCGCATCCAGACCGCGCCGCTCAGGTCGCAGGCGTTCCAGTTGCGACTGAGACAGAGGCCCGGCAGCAGACAGGCGAGGCCGACGAGGACCGCGCGACGCGAGTTTTCCGGCAGCCGGAACCGAATCAAATCCAGGCCGGCCGCCAGAAACACCGCGAACACCGCCCAGGGAATGAGGTAGTAACCGGCGATGTCGGTGATGCGGTAGCACTGGTTATAGCCGACGATGCTCAGCACCACGAGGAGCAATCCGAAGAAGGCAGCTCGTTGCTTGAGGCCGAGCACCACCGCGCCGATCGGGATGCCCAGCGCAATCCCGTAAGGGAAATTGTCCGTCAACAGCTTCCACGCAATCGGCAGCGACCTGGAGAGGTGCTCCGGATCCGGAGCGGCCAGGTTGTACTGATAGATGGCGGCGGTTGCGTGGTTCCACAGCAACGGCAGCGTCGACGGTCGGCCCCAGTTGTGAACCGGGTCCCCCTTGGCCCAGAAATAGAGCAAGAAGTACGACGCCGGCCCCACAAGAATCAGCGCCGCGCAGATCGCCACACGAACCGCGACTCCGGGATCTCTCCAGAGCCGGGCGCCCGCGAGGACGAACACGCCCGGCGCCAGCAGGCCGATGGTCAGGTGGTGTCCCAGCCCGAGGCCGGCACCGAGGGCCGCAAGTGCGATATCCCGCAGCTCCCCGGTCCTCCGGTAGCGAAGCGTCGCCCAGAGCACCGCCACGCCGAACAGGACATTGGTGCTGTACACCTCCACTCGGGTGCTCTGGCTCCAGAAGGTGAAGGAGAAGCCGAAGACCGCCGCGGCGACCGCCGCGCTCCATGACGAGATGCGGGCCTCCCTCGCGAGGAGGTAGAGCAGGCAGACCCCGAGGGCGGCGGAGAGAGCGGTGACACAGCCGATCCGGAAAGCGGGTTCTCCAACCGGGACCAGGCGAAGCGCCAGACCGCCCAGAATCGAGAAGATCGGATAGCCGGGGGGGTGGACGATTCCGCCGGTGGTGATGGCGGTCGCAATCTCGCCTGCATCTCCCAGATAAACGGTGGGACAGAGCGTTTTGAGGTAGATGATGAGGAAAACGAGCCCGAAGCCGCGGGCGAATCGTCCGTCCTCTGGGGCGGGTTGGGAGGGGCAGGATGGGCTGCCGGCTTCGGCGGGCGTGTCAACCTCACGCGGAACCAGGTGATCGCCTGACATCGCCGTCTGCCCCGAGCCGATCCGTACCTCAAAACAACAAGCGGGGGGACGGAGCAACCGTCCCCCCGCTCGGGAGTCTATCCCAGTTCCGCGCGAGGCGGATTAGTTCGCCAGTTGGTGGTCGTCGTTGGTGTCCGACGTTCCGTTCGTTCCGATGGTGCAGCTCGGCGACGTGGTCGCGTCGTTGATCGAGTAGGTGCCGCCGCTCGGGCAGGTGGGGGTGTTCTTCACGTAGGTCGGAACCAGGGACGTCATGGCGCTCGGTGCGGTCGTGGTCTTGTTGTCGAGCATGTACTGCTCCTTGCCCGCGTCGATCTGGCGCAGGTTGGAGATGCAGCTCTTGCTTCGGCCACTGTTGCGGGCCTTCACGAAGTTGGGGATTGCCACGGCCAGCAGGATGCCGATGATCAGCACCACGATCATAATCTCGACGAGGGTGAAACCCTTGCGAAGGCTCTTCTTAACTCCGGTCAGCACTTCCGTATCCTCTTGCTCGTGGGGGATGGTTATCCCCGGGGGAACTCTTGTAGAGCGGTCCTGGACCCCCGTTGCATCCCGAAGAACTGGCTGGAAATGACGGTCGCTGAGACGACGCCTGTCCGGTTCCTTGGGTCTGGGTCTCTGTCCAAATACGGTTGTTCCTCAGGGGTCTTCAAGTGTGAGATAGGTCGAAAAAGTTTTTTCGGCGCCTCCCAGACTGGCTTGGGCGGGCTTGCGGCAGCCGTACTCTAGAACTGGGAGCGGATGAACCGCACCCCGTTGGGGAGAATTACACGACCGGCCGGTCGTCCGCAGAGCGCGGATCTAGTTCGCCAACTGATGGTCGTCGTTGGTGTCCGACGTTCCGTTCGTACCGATGGTGCAGCTCGGCGACGTGGTCGCGTCGTTGATCGAGTAGGTGCCGCCGCTCGGGCAGGTGGGGGTGTTCTTCACGTAGGTCGGAACCAGGGACGTCATGGCGCTCGGTGCGGTCGTGGTCTTGTTGTCGAGCATATACTGCTCCTTGCCCGCGTCGATCTGGCGCAGGTTGGAGATGCAGCTCTTGCTTCGGCCGCTGTTGCGGGCCTTCACGAAGTTGGGGATTGCCACGGCCAGCAGGATGCCGATGATCAGCACCACGATCATAATCTCGACGAGGGTGAAACCCTTGCGAAGGCTCTTCTTGACTCCGGTCAGCACTTCCGTATCCTCTTGCTCGTGGGGGATGGTTATCCCCGGGGGAACTCTTGTAAAGCGGTCCTGGACCCCCGTTGCGTCCCGAAGAACTGGCTGGAAATGCGAGTCGCTGAGACGGCTCCTGTTCGGTTCCTTGGGTCTGGGTCTGGATCTCTGTCCAGATACGGTTGTTCCTCAGGGTTCCTCAAGTGTGAGATGTGTCGAGGAAGATTTTTTTCGGCGCCCCTCAGACTGGTGTGGCGGGGTCTGCCGACAGGCGTACGCGAAAACGGGGAGCGGATGAACCGCCCCCCGCTGGGGAGAATCTCACGACCGGCCGGTCGTCCGCGGAGCGCGGACCTAGTTGGCCAACTGATGGTCGTCGTTGGTGTCCGACGTTCCGTTCGTACCGGTGGTGCAGCTCGGCGACGTGGTGGCGTCGTTGATCGAGTAGGTGCCGCCGCTCGGACAGGTCGGCGTGTTCTTCACATAGGTCGGGACGATGGACGTCATCGCGCTCGGCGCGGTGGTGGTCTTGTTGTCGAGCATGTACTGCTCCTTGCCGGCGTCGATCTGGCGCAGGTTCGCGATGCAGGCCTTGCTTCGGCCGCTGTTGCGAGCCTTCACAAAGTTGGGGATCGCGACGGCGAGCAGGATGCCGATAATCAGCACCACAATCATGATTTCAACGAGGGTGAAACCCTTGCGAAGGCTCTTCTTAACTCCGGTCAACATCTCTCCGTCCTTTCGACGCGGGGTATCAGCCCCTAGGTCTCATTCGGCGGCCGTCACTTCTCATTGCACCCGGAGAGCGGGAAGTCTGAAGACTTCCCGGCGCTTGAAAGAGACACCGCCTTTTCGCTTCTATGGGGTTGTTCCACACTTTGCCCGGAACTTGAGATGGATTCTTCAAACGATCAAAGCTTCTACAACACGGCATCGGGAGCCCGCTCAGCGGGCGAGTACATGATCGTCTCGCGTGTCGCTTGTTCGATTCGTGCCGATGCTGCACGTGGGGACCGTGCCGGCTGCTCGAAGGGTGTAACGGCCGCCGCTCGGACAGGCGGGCGTGGTTCGAATGTAGGACGGGACCAACTGGTTCATCCGGGTGGGGGCTCGTCCGGTCCGGTATTCGAGGAGATACTGCTCCTTCGCCGCGTCTATCCGACGAAGGTTTGAGATGCAGAGGGTCGCACGACTGTTGTTCCTCGAACGAATGAACTGCGGAATCGCGACCGAAAGGATCATCGCGACTACAGCAACCACCAGAACGATCTCAACTGCCGTGAACCCTCGGATGGAGACCGGCTGACGCAATGGTTGTAATAGTGTGCGGTTCATTAGAGCGGGGAGTCTCCGTCCGGCCGACGCCCGACCGATGCGATCGTGACATGCTGTAGTTCCTCGTGGGGAAGCGACTTCCCCTTGCTTCGCTCTGAAGAGCGACAGGGCGGCGGCGAACTGATGGATCTAGATCAACTTCGACTGTTCGTGGATCTGGTGCGGGAGCAGAGCTTCACCCGAGTGGCGGCGAAGAACTTCGTCTCCCAGCCGGCGGTCAGCCTTCGCCTTCAGAAGCTCGAGGAGGAGTTGGGGGCACGGCTCCTGGATCGCACTCGTCGCCGGATGGTGATCACCGAGGAGGGTCGGATCCTCTACGATTACGCCTGCCAGATTCTGGAGAAGGCGGATGAGATGCGGGAGGTGCTCAGGGATCGGCAGGATCGGCCCTCGGGCAGTATCCGCCTCTGCACGGTCAACAGCATCGGACTCTACGAGTTTCCGCCGGTCCTCACGGAGTTCATCCGTCGGCATCCGGAGGTACACCTTCACATCGACTACCGCCTCTCGGATCAGGTGTATCAGGCGGTGGCGGAGGGAGCCGCGGATCTGGGATTGGTGGCGTATCCGGAGGCTCGAGGCGGCATTCGCGTGGTGCCGTTTCTGGAGGATGAGCTGGTGCTCATCTGCAACAAGCGTCACCCCCTCGCGGGACGAGCTGAGGTTCCGCTGGAAGCGCTTTCCGGGACCCCACTCATTGCCTTTGAGCCCGAGATCCCGACGCGGAAAGCCACCGACTCGCTCCTGGCCGAGGCCCGGGTCCCGGTGAACATCCGGCTCCAGTGCGACAATCTGGAGGTGATGAAGAAAATGGTGGAGGTTGGCCTGGGAGTCGCGTTCGTTCCCCGACTTTCGGTTCGAGAAGAGGCTCGACGTGGAACGCTCTGCGTGATCCATATCGAGGGTCGGCGAATCCCCCGCTCTCTCGCGGTGGTTCACCGGAGTGGTCGAACACTGACACGGGCTCAAACCGCTCTGCTCGATCTGCTCGTCAACGAAGGCGCCACCCTCCTCGCCCGATCTCTCGAACGCGAAGAGTAGTCGGGGGAAGGGTGCTGCCTCCGACGAGATTCTTGCGATTCTCACACGGGCGCCGGTCCGGTGTCCAATTCAGCGGAGGCGGCGATGGGGAGTCACAGGAACACTCGCCACTGCTCCTGGCGGCCGTCGCCGGTGATCAGGTCGGCTTCGCAGCCGCGGTCTCGGCTGATCCGGATGGAGAGGGTGACCTCTTCCGGCTGGTCGGAGTCGTTGCGGTAGAAGCCGCGGGCGCAGGTGAGCGCTTCGTCGAGCATTCCGCCGTGTGCGATCAACTCAGCCGATAGCTCCTGACCCGGTCTCAGTTCGGTGGTGTGGAAGCGTTCCCGCGAGGCCGCCAGCGGCAGCAGCGTGGACCACGGTTCCAGGAGCGCCAGGCGTTCGGACTCGAAGCGCAGCTCCAGGCCGAAGCTGGATTGTGGGTAGAGCCGTTCGTCGTGCCACACCGCTCCCTCCACCACGCAGTTCAGCCGCTCGTCGATCCGCTCGGGGCTTTGCGAGGCCCGGTCCAGGTCCTTCGCGGCGCCGGGAAAGGCGCGGCCGAAGTGTCTGCGCGCGAAGGGATCGATGCAGGTTCCGCCGACATAAAACACACTCCGGATTTCGGAGAGCCGGATGCCCTGCTGCCGGCCCTGCATCTCGCTCATCCACTTGCCGATCACGCGGTCGAGCACCCGCCTCAGCACGCGGAGGTCGTAGAGATCGTGCACCAGGTAGACGCCCTCCAGATCCGCCCGATTGGGAAAGGGCAGAACCTCCCCTTCCACGCGCGGAGCATTCGGAGCCCGGTTCAGGAACTGCGTACTCGCGTGCGCGAATCGCTCCTTCAACCGGCGGCAGATGGCCAGGATCTCGTGGAGGCGGGTCTGCGCGGAAAGGGATCCCGCTTCGTGCCGGCCGGCCCCCGAGCGCCAGAAGCTCTCCCGCGGCGGCGGCTTCCCTTCCGTATCGAGGAGCGATTGCGGCTCCACGCCGAGGATGAACGCCATCATCGTGTCGAGTACGTTGCCGCCGACTTCGCGCCGCGCCTCCAGGCCATGCCGTTCCATCGCGGCAATCGCTTCCAGCGCGGGATTGTCGTCGTCGAGCACCAGGTGATGGTTCGTCTCGACCTCCAGATCCACGCGGCCGTCGCGAAGCCGGACGCGGGCCAGCGCAATGTGGCTGGTGCCGCCCCCGCTGTCGACCACTGCGACCGCCTCCCCCTCGGAGAGATGTGCGAGCTCATCGCCTCGCCTCCGAGCGACGCCGATGGCGGCCGCAGCGGGCTCCAGCGCCGTCCTGATCTGCGACCGATCCACCCCACAGCTCTCCATGGCGCCGACCAGCGCTTCGGTGTAGGCGGAGCCGACGGCATCGTCCTCATTGAAGTCGAGGACCGGCCTGCACAGCACGTAAGAGAGCCTCAGGGCCCGGCGGTCGAGCGGGTGCTCGGGATCGGCCTCCCGGAAATAGGCGTCCAGACGGAGCAGAATTCGCTCCACGTAGCGGCGAAGCAGCTCCCGTACAGTCCAGTTCGGATTGAGGGCGGCATACGGTTCCTGGCCGTCCCGCAGGTAGGTCTTGAGATTGTCGACCGCCACCTCTTCGGGCGCGAGTCGGCGCTGCGCCACGTACTGGGCCGCCTCGGCGCCCCAGCGGAACGTCTGTTCCTTCAGATGCAGCACCATCTGGGTGGGAAATCGCGGCGTATCGCCTCGATCGCCGATCGCGTCGACAGTTCCGACGGGCTTACTCTGAACGAGCGCACGACGCCAGCGCACCCGCACCCCGGTATTGCGGGTTCCGAAGTCGATGGCCACCACTGCATCCGGCCCCGGATCCCCCGGGGGAGGCTCCAGCTTTCGGAGCGCAGATGCCTCGCTGCCCGGCTCGAGTTCCCAGCGATCTTCGGGGGGGCCAGCGGCGGTATCGGCCCGAAAGCTGAGCTCAATGCTGCCGCCGGGCCCCAGCGGAATCGTCTTGCGATCCAGATCGGCGCCGAGCGCGGAGGCCCGCCATCCGCCGGGGATTTCCGTCTGGAAACTGCGTTCGGACTCGGCGTCGTTCCAGATCCGCACCAACTGACGCCGGACGGCCGGCGGGAGCAGAATGACCGGACTTCCGATCACCCAGCGCTCTTCCCGAAGGCGAACCATTCGGGCGAGGGCCAGATCGACCCGTCGGGTGGCCCGCCGCTCCCACCAATGCGCTCGCGCATGATCGTCGATCAGGATGCCGAGCTGCCCGGTGGGGGGCCCCGCCGCGTCGTGACGCAGCTCGAAGCGGAGAGCCTGGCCCGGCGCCACGCGCCGAACCGCAGCGCCGAGGAGTGAGAGTCCGCGGCACCGGGAGACATCCAGCTCGACTCGCGCCGCGGCCTGACCCGTGTTTCGAGCGTCGAGATACAGCAGGCCGCCCGGTGTCAGTTGCACCGTCTGCTCGCCCGCCGGCCGCTCGGTGGCCAGGCTCAGATGGATCCTGGTGGCCGGCCGGCCGCAAAAGGCGCAGTAGGCATCCCCCGGTTGAAACGGGGGACACCCGCGGGCGCAGCCTTCGGAGTGCAGTGACATGCGGTGGGCTTCGTACTCCGAGCGGTAAGGGACTGGCGTTAGAGGGTCGACGGCGTGAGCCGGAGGCCTCCGGTGTGCCGGGCGATCCCGTCCGGATTCCACTCCATCCCCAGACCGGGACCACATGGAATCGGCAGCATCCCGTCCGCGTCCATCACCGGCGGCTCGGCCAGCAGTTCCTCGATGTAGGGAGCGGGCGTGATGTACTCGACCCAGCGCGCGTTGCCGGCGGCCGCCACCAGTTGGAGGTCGGCCGCCAGTCCCACCGCCGTGTTCCATCCGTGCGGCACAAACAGGATGGAGTGCTCATCGGCGAGCTGCGCGATGCGGAACTCCTCGGTGAGTCCGCCGACCTTGGTCACATCGGGCTGGATGTAGTCCACCGCTCGCTGCTCGATCCAGGGTCGAAACGCCTGGCGCCGGGTGAGGACTTCGCAGCTCGTGATGGGCACCGGAGAGTGCTCGGTGAGCCGGATATAGCCCTCGATATCGTCCGGTCGGAGGGCCTCCTCGAACCAGGTCACGTCGTAGTTCGCCAGCATCCGCGCCGCCTGAATCGCCCATTTGTAACCGTGGGGCCAGAAGGCGTCCGACCCGCCGGCGTCCACCATCAACTCCACATCCGGCCCGACCGCTTCGCGAGAGGCTTTAATGATGGCTTCATCGGTGCGGGCGTCTCGGCGACCGAACGGCCCCCAGCCGATCTTGAACGCGCGGAAGCCCCGCTCCAGACCTGCTTCCAGCCGCTCCCGCATCTCGCGCGGCTCCGCCATGAGCATGGATCCATACGGCTTGATGCGCTCCCGATGGCGGCCGCCGAGCAGACGGCTGATGGGCTGCCGCGTCACCTTGCCGAAAATGTCCCACAGGGCAATGTCGATGCCGGAGATGGCGTGGGTGATGGAGCCGCCCCGGCCCTGCCAGAAGGTGTTCTGATGGAGCGTCTCGGAGACGGCGGCGGGATCCAGGGCGGAGGCGCCGATGAGGAACGGCTCGAGGACCCCGAGGGCGCCCTCGATGAGTCTGCGCGACGTGAACACGCTCCCGAGTCCGGTAACCCCTTCATCGGTGACGACTTCGAGCAGGGTGTGGAGGTTTTCTTCGGCCGACCAGCCGGAAGACCAGCCGCCATCCGGGGTGGCCCCCAACAGCGGCAAGAGACGGACGCTCTGAACTTTCATGGAAGTTCATTTCCTCAGCGCCTGCCCGGGCCCCTCCCTCGGCTCCCTCTCGCGCTGCGTCCGATCCCAAAGCGGCGCAGGGCGGCGGGGCTGTGCAAGGAACCGCGGTGATCCGCGTGCAACATGGAGAACGATTCAGACTCGCAATAGCGATGTAGGGATCCCGAGGGCGCCGGCCGAAGTCGGGGTCGATGACTGGAGGGGTGAGATGCTGAGAGTTTCGGGGACCGACCCCTCGACCAACTGTGCCGGCCTCAGCCGGCGCACCGTGCTGCACGCCGGAGTGTTGGGCTTCACCGGACTCTCGCTTGCGGACCTCCTTCGGAGCCGTGCCGCCCAGGCCGCGAATGCCGTGCCGCGGAAGAGCAACTCGGTGATCTTGATCTGGCTGGATGGTGGTCCGAGCCAGTTCGAAACCTACGATCCCAAGCCCGAGGCGCCCGTGGAGGTCCGAGGACCCTACGCCGCCGTCGAGACGAGCCTTTCCGGCGCCCGATTCAGCGAAACGCTCCCGCTCTCGGCGAAGTGGGCGCACAAGATGGCGCTGGTTCGATCGGTCTACCACAACAACGGCGATCACTTCGCGGGCGCACACTGCATGCTCACCGGGCGCTTCGGCGCTACGGGCGCCGATAAGGATCAGAAGTACCCGTCGGTCGGCAGCTACATCTCGCGGTTGAGGGGGCCAAACCGACCCGGTATTCCGGCGTATGTGGGCGTCCCCGCCGCGGAGAGCGTCTACCTCTATCCCGGCTATCAGGGCGCGTCGTACCTCGGAGCCGCCTACAACCCGTTCGATGCCGATTGGGACCACAAGTACATCGGCGCCGCAGCGAAGACCAAAATTCAGACGCCGCCGATGTTCCGCGCGAGCGGCTCCCGGGGGCGGGTCTCCCGCCGGGTCCGGCTGCTGGATCGAGTGGACAATCTGGCGCGGGAAGTGGATCGCAGCGGCATGATCGCGGGGGCCGACCAGTACACCCGACAAGCGATCGAGATCGTGATGAGTTCCGAGATCCGTGAGGCCTTCGACATCGATTCCGAGCCCGCCGCGATCGCCGAGCGCTATGGCGAGTCGCCGTGGTGCCGCTACACCCTCATGGCCCGCCGGCTGGTGGAGCGGGGCGCGACTTTCGTGACCGTGGACATGCCGCACTGGGACGACCACGACAACATCAAAGAAGGCATCCGGCCCAAGTGCGCCGCGATGGACCGGGCGGTCGCCTCGCTCATTCAGGACCTCCACGAGCGCGGAATGCTCGACTCCACGCTGGTGGTGGTGATGGGAGAGTTCGGTCGCACCCCGAAGCTCAATAAGGGCCTCCCGGACTTGAATCGACACGTGCCCGGCCGCGACCACTGGGGCCAATCGATGACGGTGATGATGGCCGGCGGCGGCCTCCGCACCGGGCAGGTGGTCGGCGCGACCAATGCGCTCGGCGAGCATCCGATCGAGAGCCCCTACCGGCCCGAGGATGTCCTGGCGACGATCTACCACGTGATGGGGATCGATCCGAATACGGAGTTTCACGACCGGGTGGGACGTCCGGTGCCGATTCTCACCACCGGCGCCCCCATTCGCGAATTGGTGTAGGCGACTCTTGACCTGCGGACCGGTGAGCGGCGCCTCGCCAACGGGTCCGCCCGCCCAGGGTTCTGGGAGTGGGGTATGCACGCCCACCGGGTTGACCGCTTTCACGAGAGCCGGCTTGCCGTCGCGTGTTACTGCTTTCTCATGAGGCCGAGGCGGTGGGATGTGTAGAGCACGACGCCTAATGCCAGCGTGGTCCCGCCGAGGACCATGAAGAAGCCGGCCTCGCCATAGCTGTGGAAAGGCACTTCATCGAAGTTCATGCCCCACGCGCCGAAGATGGCCCCCATCACGGCCACGCAGACAGCCAGCACCGTCAGGCGGCGCATCGTTTCGTTGAGCTGGTTGGAGGTGATGCTGAGCTGGGCCTCCAGGGCGCCGGTGGCCATGTCGCGTTCCACGTCGATGGTGTCCAGCAGCCGGAGCACGTGGTCGTAGGCATCCTGGAAGTACGGAAACGTGTCGTCGCTGAACACGTGGTGATCGCGCCGCAGGAAGATGTTGAACACCTCTCGCAGGGGATAAATCGCTTTGCGAAGCGTGTAGAGGCTGCGACGGTGGTGGAGGATGTGGTCGGCTCGCAACCGGAGCCGCCCCTCGTACATCCCTTCTTCCATCTCCTCGAGCTGCTCTTCGATCTGCTCGACCACGGGAAAGTAAGCGTCGATGACGGAGTCGGCCACCACATGGAGCAGAAATCCCACCTTGGTTTTGAGGTCGCCCCGGATCTTCTTCCAGCGCGTTCGAGCGTCCATCAAAGCCGGGATCTCTCCGTAGTGCACCGTGACCAGGTAGTTCGCTCCGACAAAGAGATCGATCTCCGCGGTGTGGACAGTCTGTTCCTCGGAACTGGGCAGAGGAGCGTAGAGCACCACAAAGTAGTGTCCGGGATACTCGTCCACCTTGGGTCGCTGACGCTGGCGGACCACATCCTCCAGCGCGAGATCATGGAACCCGAACTCGTCGCGAAGGCACTGGATTTCGGCGGGCCCCGGGCTGTCGAGATCGAGCCAGATGAGACTCCCCTCCTCCTTCAAGATCTCGCTGATGTCGTTGAGGTTGACGCCCACCGGTTCCGGCTGCGAGGGCCGGGAGACTCCGACCCAGAGAGACGGCGCCGCCGCCGCGATCTCCCCCGACGGAGTGTGGGCAGGGTGCGTGGTTGATCCGGACGGCATCCAGGGTGGACTTTCTTGACGGGCAGGCGCGGAGGTGGGAGAGAGTCGCCACATAATTGTTGGAGATGGACGGGGGTACGCCCCTCTTGTGCGAGGTTGGATCGGTCAGGTCTCGCCGGGCTCCCGGCTCAACCTGCGAATCCTGACCGCTGGAAACTCATGAAACGCGCTCTGATCTTCCCCCTGCTGGCCGCAGCCGCGGCGATGGCGCCCCTGGGAATCGTCCTCGGGCAGCCGGCTCCAACCGTGGCCGCCGACCTGCTGATCGTGGGTGGGAGCGAATCCGCCTGTGCGGCTGCCGTGCAGGCGGCTCGGCTGGGCGTGAAGCGGGTTGTGCTGGTGAACGACATCGAGTGGCTCGGCGGACAATTCAGTTCCGAGGGCGTTGGGTGCGTCGACGAGTGGACAACCGTGAACGGCAAGCGGACCCACTTCCCTCGAAGCGGGATCTTCCTCGAGGTGCTGGAGCGGATTCACCGCCACAACCGGGAGCGCTACGGCAAGGCCAATCCCGGGAACGCCTACTGTGGGACAGAAACCATCGAACCGGCCGCAGCGGAACGGATCTTCGAAGACCTGCTGCAGCCGTATGTGAAATCCGGCTCCGTGAGAATCGAGCGCGGTTGGGAACCGATCCGGGTATCGGTGGAGAACCGGCGCGTGCGCGGCGTCGAGTTCGCCCGGGGCGCCGAACGCATGACCGTCGATGCCGCGGTCACGCTCGATTCCAGTGACTGGGGGGATGTCATTCGTCTGAGCAGCGCTCGATACGGCGCCGGGCCGGACCTGCGCTCCCGCTTTGGTGAGCCGAGCGCGCCCGAATCGTTCGACGAGGCCGGCGCCCAGGAGATGAATCCCCTCACATGGTGTCTCGTCCTTCGGGAGACGGGCGGCCGGGCGGCGATCATTCCCCCGCCCGCCACGTACGATCCGCGAACCTACGCGGCGCTCGATCGCACCCCTCCGTGGGTAGAGAGCGACATGAGCGAGGGCATCTACGCACAGAGCGGCTGGAGCATCTACACCCATCGCCGTCTGGTGGATCGCCGGCACAACGGCTTCCCGGATGGCGCCGAGGCGACGCTGCTGAACTGGCCGGTGCAGGACTACCCCCTCTGCCAGTATCCCCAGCGGGTGGTGGATGCCCTGGAGAGGGCTGCTCCGGGAAGCTCCCGCCGCAACCTCGTCCATCTGCCGCCGGCGCTCCGCAAGATCGTGTTCGCGGATGTGAAGCAGCACGCGCTGGGGATGCTTCATCACCTGCAGACCCGGGTTCATGACCGGGTCTGCGACTTTCCGCAGTCCTTCCGGTACATGGAACTCACGCGGGAGTTCAAGACCGCAGACCATCTCCCGCCGAAGCCGTATGTGCGGGAGGGCCTCCGATTGGAAGCGATGCACATGACGCGGGAGCAGGACATCCGCGCCGCAACGCGGGAACCGCGGTGGGCACGCTCGATGCCGGCGGACTCGGTATTCGGGTTCCAGTTCAACATCGACTTCCATCCCACCCGGCGGAAGTTCCTCACCGACGACCGCAACGGGCCGTGGCAGTACCTGCACACGCCGCAGCGCAACTGGCACACCGACACCGATCGTGCGGTGTTTCCTCTGCGCGGACTCATTCCCTCCGAGGTGGATGGGCTGATCGGCGGAGGGAAGAATGTCGGCGTGAGCAGCGTGGTCCAGTCGGCGCTGCGGCTGCACGGGCAGACGATGCACATCGGGCAGGCCGGGGGAACCCTCGCCTGGCTTGCGCTTCGGGATCGAGTGGAACCCCGCGCCGTCGCGGCGGCGCCGCATCGGTGGCGCGAGGTGCAGCAGCGGCTCGTGCGGGGAGCCGGTGGGCCGGGCACTCTACTCTGGCCCTGGCACGACGTTCCTCCGGGAGCGCCCCACTTCGAAGCCGCCAACCTGCTCGCGGTCCGCGGTATCTGGGAGCCGGAGGCGGACAGCCTCTTCTTTCAACCGGAGCGCACCGTCACCCGTCGGGAACTGGCCCGGGCCGTGGAACGCCTCGCCGGCATGCGCCCGGAGGCGGGCCGAATCCGCAGTTCACCCACCGCCGAGTTCACGGATGTGCCCCTCGGCGATCCGGACCGAGACGCCATCGAATCGATGATCTCTCGTGGGAACTTCGGTCCCCGGGAGACCGAGTTCCACCCGAATCTGCCCTGCAATCACGCAACCCTCGACCGGTGGCTCCGCGCACTGGGGCTCCCTGGAGAACGTCCGGAAAGCGATCGCCCCACGGCCCCCCTCACCCGCGCCGGCGCCGTCCAACGGCTCCATGCCACGCTGCAGGCTCTGGCCCTACCGTAGATCCACGCCTTCCCGTTCTGTTCATGGTGAGTCTGGAGTCGGGAGCGAGTGTTCTCCCGGTTCAAGCAGCGAGCACGTCGTTGCGATCAGGCCAGCGCACTTCGGGTTTCCGCCACCCAGTTGAAGAACACGTCATTGCGATGAGTGGATTACGGCGAGCAGTGCCCAAGGCCGAGCCTCGTCTCCGGCACGAGGCGCCCCACTTCCGGGATGGGACTTACCGAACGACGCGGCAATCTACGAACGCCGGGCTTGCCGGAACTCGCCAGAAGACCTGTGAGTACGCTCTGGACTCGGCCGAACGAACGTCCCCACCTCGTCATCCCCGCGGAAGTTACTCTGGGCGGACACTCACTCCACAGAGCGAGAATCCATTCACAACGGCCTGGCTCGTCGTCCCAGGCGCCTCCGGGTGAGCCTGCGGCTCCGGTTGCTCGACTGGGCGCGCTGCGCGAGAACTGCGTGCAGCAATTGCGGCGCCTGCACCGTTGGATCCTCGGGCCAAGCCCAGGGATGCCGATGACCACGGGGGGGACCGATGGAACCAGCGGGCGCCGCTCTCCCAACGTTCCGCGCAACTCTGCCGCGCCGCTCGGTTGACGATCTCACCTGGGAGAGGTCGCTCAACCCGTCGATGACGATTGCTCCCGCTCTTCTCGATATCGAGACTCGGTCAAGCGTAGCGGTCCGGGCTGAGGAGTTCCGAGTGGATCTCCGGGGGCTCGGAGCGGACCATCTGCGCGATGAGGCGGCCCGTGATCGGCGCCAGAGTCACCCCCAACATCGCATGGCCGGTCGCAATCCACAGATTGCTCGCCCGGCGGGTGCGGCCGACATACGGCAGACCATCCGGCGAGCAGGGACGCAGGCCGGACCACGCCGGCAGCCGCTCCAGCGTTTCGGCAGCATAGTCCGGCAGGTAACCCGGGATGGAGCGACACATCCCTCGCACCCGCGCCCGACTCTGCGTGGAGTCGAGGCCGCTGAACTCCATCGTGCCCGCGAATCGCACTCCCTCGCCCATCGGGGTCACCGCCACCCGCGCCTCCAGCAGGAGGGATGCCACCCGCGGCCGCTTCTCCGCCGGATCGAGCGTCACGCTGTACCCCTTTCCCGCCTGAAGAGGAAGATTCAGACCCACGCGGCGCAGGAGCTCTCCCGTCCACGAGCCCGCCGCGGCGACGAAGGCATCGCCCGGAATCTCGCCGGTCCGCGTGACGAGCGCCCGGAGCCGGGGGCCCTCCCGCCGCCAGCCCAGGGCATCGCGGCCGGTCTCGAAGACGACACCCCGCCCGACAAGCCGGGTTCGGAGCGCCCGCACCAGCGCCTCGGGCGAGAGAAACATGTCGCCCGGGAAGTAGACCGCGCCCGCCGCCCGAACGCGAACGCCGGTCTCCACGCGCTCGATCTCGTCGGCCGCCAGCACCTCCGCCTCGATGCCGAGCTCCCGGGCCCGATAGGCCACCTCGATCTCTTCATGAAAGGTGTCGGCCTCGCGGCAGACCATCATGATGCCGTCCGCCCGCAGCGCCTGCGCATCGCACAGCTCCGCCGCCAGCTCCCGGTGCAGCGCCCGCGAGGCGTGCCCCAGCGCCGCCAGGACCGACGCAGCGCGGCTGCAGCGAGCCGGCGTTGCCGCTTCCACGAAGCGTCGGCCCCATTCCACGAAGCCGGCCGGCGGCGGAATGCGCACCGAAAGCGGACCCTCCGGATCCGGAAGCAGCCGGAGCGCCAGCGCCGTCATCCCCGGCGCGGCGAGCGGGATGAAGTGGCTCGGCGTCACCATCCCCGCATTGCCGAAGGAGCAGCCCCGGTAGTCTGTCGCCGCGCGGTCGACCACCGTCACTCGATGTCCCGCCCGGCTCAGATGATCGGCGCAGCACAGCCCGACCACCCCACCGCCGATGACCACCACATGCTCGGGTGACGGTCCGGTGCGGGCCCCCAGATCAGTCAGGGCCATGAGTCCCGATCCCCCATCGAAACGGATCGCTCGGGTCGAGCAGCAGCTCGGACCGTGCGGTGATGTAGGCGCGGCCGGCGAGGGTCGGCAGGATCTCGTCGCCCGACTCGCCCCGCTCGTAGCTCCCCTCGAAGACGCTCCCCAGAATGCCCTCCTGCCGCCACGCCACCCCGGGCTCCAGAACGCCGTCGGCGGCGAGGCAGGCCAGTTTGGCGCTCGTACCGGTGCCGCATGGCGAGCGGTCGTACGCCAGTCCGGGACACAGCACGAAGTTCCGGCCGTGGTTCTCCGACAAAGCAGGCGGTCCGATCAGCTCGATGTGATCGATCTCGGCGCCCGCCTCGCCGGTGATGCCGCCGGCCCCCAGCGCCGCCCGCAGCCGCCGCGAGAAATCGGTGAGTTGTTCGACTCGCCCGAACCGAAGCTCCAATCCGTGATCGGAGCAGAGGAAGAACCAGTTGCCGCCCCATGCGATGTCGCCGGTGATCCGACCGTGGCCCGGCACGTCCACCGGAACCCGCGCCCGATAGCGGCGAGAAGCGACGTTGCGGATGCTGACCCGAGAGTCGACATGCAGAAACGACGCATGCCGCCGCTCTGAAGGCGCCAGGCGGAGAGTCACATCCCCCGCCGGAGTCTCAATCCGATGCTCTCCGGCGGGAATACGACCGAGATAGGCGAGAGTCACACCCACACCGATCATCCCGTGCCCGCACATGCCGAGGTAGCCCACGTTATTGAAGAACACCACCCCGGCGGCGGTGTCGAACCGGGTCGGCGGGAGCAGCAGCGCGCCCACAAGAATGTCGGAGCCCCGGGGCTCCAGAACGGCGGCGGTCCGAAGCCAGTCGTGCTCGCGCCGCAGTCGCTCCACCGCCTGCGCGGGGGTGAGGCCGGCAAGGTCGGGACCTCCCGTCACCACCACACGCGTCGGTTCGCCGGCGGTGTGGGAGTCCACCACCTCGAGCCGCCTCAGTCCGGAGAACGTCGCCATCCGTACGGCCCTAACCCACGGCGCCGGGCAGAGCCGGCCGCTTCTCCAACCCGTCGCGGATGATGGCGAGCACCTCTTCCCGCTCGGCCCCCGCCAGCGTCAGCCTCGGCGCGCGAACCCATTCGCGACCGTAGCCGCACTCCTGGACCAGCAGTTTCAACTTCTGAACGAACTTCACGCCGATATCCAGATGGAGCAGCGGGGAGAACCACCGATAGAGGGTGCGCGCCTCGTCCCAGCGTCCGGCCCGCGCCAGATCCCAGAGATACTGCCCCTCTTTCGGGAACGCCAGCGTCGCGCCCGCGATCCAGCCCACGGCGCCTAACAGCACGCTCTCCAGCATCAGATCATCGACTCCCGTGAAGATCCGGTAGCGGTCTCCGACGCAGTTGTAGATATCGGTGATGCGCCGCGTATCCCCGCACGACTCCTTGATCGCGACGAGGGTCGGCGTGGACGAAAGCTCATCCAGCATCGACGGCGTGATGTCCACGCCATAACCGAGGGGGTTGTTGTAAATGATGATCGGCAGCCCGGACGCCGCGGCGACGGTGCGGAAGTGGTGGAGCGTCTCCCGGGGGTCGGATTTGTAGACCATCGCCGGGAGCAGCATCAGGCCGCCCGCGCCGAGTTTCTCCATGTCGCGGGCATACTCCGCCGCCGCCGCCGTGCTGTTCTCCGCCACGCCGCTGAGAACCGGGGTCCGACCGCTGCTCACCGAGATCGCCAGCCGCACCAGTTCTCGCTTCTCCGAGGGGAGCAACGCCTGGTTCTCTCCCAGCGACCCGCACATGATCAGCGCGCTGCAGCCCGAATCGATGAGGGCCTCCAGGTGGGCCGCCGTCGCATCGAAATCGATCGACTGGTCCTCATGCATCTGTGTCGTCACAGCGGGAAAGATCCCACCCCATTCAGCCGTCGTCACGCTTGCTCTTCGCTTTCCGGGCGCCGCTCTTCGTGCCGGCACTCCGCACCTCAGATCCTATCGGGTCATGGCGGGGACTTAACCCGACCCGGAGCGTCGACCCGGGCGCCGCCACGGCCATACGTCGGTCGGACTCGTCCCCGGGCCGGCGTTCTCCACCACCGGGGAGCCGGAGCCCAACGGCGCCCGTCGCCGGCTCCGCGCCAGCACTTCCGCCCAGGGCATCTCCACGTCTTCCGGACGCGGCGCGGCCCACCGGCGATATTTCAACACAAATTCGTGCGGACGGAGCGCCGCAAGGTCCTGATGCAGCGCCAGCAGGCGTCCAGGCGAGTCTCCCGCGCCCAGCGGCAGCTCCAACCGCGGCGACGGGGCATCGCCGCGGGGCAGCAGCGCGACGCGGGGCACCGGCCCCCCGTGCACCCGCACCCGATACCTCCGCCACGCCGACCACGGCGGCGCCTCCAGCGGTTTCTCATCGCCGCGGCGCACTCGCTCGCAGCGCTCCAGCAGCCGCGTCAGAAGCTGTTCCGTCGAACAGCGCGCCTCCCGTCGAAGCTCCTCGTCATCGCGCGAGCCGTCGAACAGCTCCGCCGGGTAGTTCCACGCATCGCTGAACAGCCGCGCATCGCGCTCGTCCCGCTCCTCCCACCTCAGCAGCGATCGACGGTCCCCCCGCGGCGCGGCGTCCCAATCGAGCGGATAAGGCATCTCCAGGGCATCACGGCACAGGTAATGCGCCAGTTCCTCCAGCAAGATCTCCGCCGTCTCCCGCTCCCCCCGCCGCGCCGGCAGCAGCACCAGCGCCCGTCCGCCCGGCAGCGCATGCTGCATCCCCCGCGGCGCCTCTCGCGAGATCCCCACCTCGATGCACTCCCCCAGAAACTCCGCCAGACGCCACACATCCCCAGGGCCGGGAGCCCCTTCAAGCCCCAGCACCCGCCGAAACAGCCACGCACGCACTTCCGGATAGGAGATATTCATCACACAATAGTTCTAGTTTTCAGAGTGGATGGGGAGTGTCAACACGGGGCAAATCGAGGGACGGGTAGAGGGAGTAGGGAGTGGCGAGTAGGGAGTAGGGAGTGGCGAGGAGTGAGTGGCGAGGAGTGAGTGGTGAGTAGTGAGTAGTGAGTGGTGAGTGGTGAGGAGTGAGTGGCGAGGAGTGAGTAGTGAGTAGGGAGTGGCGAGGAGTGAGTGGCGATCAGGGGGTTGCGAATGGCACGGGGACTGAACTCGGCGGCAGCGGGGGCTCTGGGGCCCTGGGCCTGGCGTACTCACCCTCTCTGGCGCGTCCGCTTCGAGTTCGGCCGTTGAGGAGAACTTTGCCGGCGGGGACAACTGGAGCACTGAGGCCTGCAAGTACCCGATCTCGGGCTAAATCTGTCGTGGCGGTTCGGTCTCGATCGACCGTCATGGTTCGGCCGCTGTCCGACGGGTGGCGGCCCTTCGTCTGAGTTCGATTGGAGGTTCAGCCATGCGTTCAGGGCCATTCCACGGTGGGAAGTTTCTCTGGCTACTGGCTCTTGCAGCATTCCTTTCCGCACGGGTTCAGGCCGCCGACTTGCCGCCGGACGCAGCTACGCAGGACCCCCGGATTCTCATAGCGGTTTCGGTCCGCTCCAGGGAGATGCGGATCGAGGAGCTTCTGGCGGAGTTTCGTCGCCAGACGGGAGTCGCCATCCGCTGCAGCACAACGAGAGACCTTGCCGGGCAGTTCCGCGTCGTCGTCTCCCTGCATGAAACGCCCCTGAAGGATGCCCTGAGCGCGCTCTGGTCGCTCATGAGCCACGAGACCGCCGACTGGCACTGGGAGGTGTTGACTCGTAAGGGAGTGCGGGAATACGTGCTGTTCAGGCCCCAAAAGGCCCAGACGTTTCCCGCGCGGCTGCTGGAAGAGGCTCAATTGCAGTTCGAAGCCAATGCCGAGACACTGATCGCGGCGGCGGAAGCTTCTCCGGCGGTCCGGGCAAAGATGGCCGAAACGAACCCCTTCTTGAAGAGCCGGTTGGCCAATGAAACGACGGACCGAACGTGGATGGGTATCCGCGCCTTTGCCGAGACCGTTCCCTCGGACAAACGCAAGGCCCTCATGCGAGGCCGAAAGCTCCGCGTGCCGTTCGATCAACTCGGCCCGATTGCGCAATCCTACGTGCGGAATGAGCGTTCGGTGCTGGACGCGGCACGGGCAAAACGCGGGTTTGGCCCGACGCCCGTGCCGTTCCCGACCTGGATTGAGTATGACGCGATGAACGTGGGGCGGAACACGCCCTCCATGTTTTGCGTGCTCGAGGGAACCGGTGGATACGCGACCTTTGGGGGAGTGCCTCTCTCGGCGGACTTCAATGAGTTCATCAAGAAGCTCTGGATGCGCCCTGGAGACGTGGAAGGCGATCCCCGCGAATCCCAACTCTTGCGGGTCGCGGAGCCTGAGACCGCCGCGATTGCCAGTTCGGCCTATCGGCTGAACCAGGTTGCCGACGCCTCCCCCCTGTCGTACCTCGCTTTTGCCGTCGACGACCGCAAGAACCCGCGGAGCCCCAATGGGATGACGCTGGGCGCGTACCTGGAGGATTTCTCTGATCTGGAACACGGCTACCCCCACAAGTGGCGTAACAAGATCCTCTTGATCGAGGGCGCACACTGGTATTGGCGTGCCGTGCCTTATCCTCCGGCCCAGCGGACTCCCTGACAGCGGGAACCCAATCGCCACGTCACGGCGCTGAGATCTCGCGGCGAGGAGCGGGGCTTTCAGAAGGACCCAGCCGGGAGCGGGATACTTCATGGCCACAGCCACCCCGCATCGGTGGAGATCATCCGCACAAGTCCCGTGGCGCTGCCCCAGGCTGCGATGAGGCTGGGCCGTTGTCCGGCGGATTCGACACCCAGGCCCCATCCTGGAGCCCGTGAACCGAACCGAGCCCGGCGGAAACGCCCCGCGAAGGCGCGCGTCGCCCGGTCTCCACCCACGGTGATTCGATTGTCGGGAATCAGACCCCGATCAGCCTCAGAGCCCTCCGAGGATTGGCCGCGAGCTCGGTCCTCGCATCTGCCGCTCCCCTACAGTCCACCGTTGCCAGGATGTTCAGGCACACCCCTCGAAGC
>SYKE01000323.1 GCA_005798285.1 Actinomycetota bacterium | reverse complement strand
CAGAGCGGACAACTGCTCGCGTTCGTCTGGTGTGAGCGTCACGCGGTATTTCTTGGGCACAGGGATTACCTCCACACCAAGTGAATCACATCTTCGTCCGAGGCTCCGGTGAAGAATCAACTCCGCCCTGACAGACCACTCGTTGGTGGCTGGCCCGTCCTCAGTTTGTTCTGGTACGAGGCCATCGCAGCCACTCCCGGCTATCCCGGAGACTCCGTGTTTCGATACGTGACGATTGCGGATCGCCCCCTTGTCTACCCATTCCTGCATCCGGGTCAGATGCACGAGAAGATGGTGACCACGCTGGCGGCGTACCGGGACCAGATCGGTTCAATCTACGACCCGCTGATCGTCGCGCTGGGGGCGGCCTACTTGTTCGGAAGACCGACTGCGAAGCGTTCGTTCCAGATGATGCGTTGGCCGGTCGGCCTCGCCTTCACGGCCACCGTGCTGTCGTCCGCCTGGTTTCGTCCCGACGCCAGCGTTCTGATCACATTTACACCGTTCACCAGCATCCTTGCCGCCGCATCTCTACTCCTGGTCGTTCTTCCCCGTCTTACCGTGCGATACCGGATCGGCAAGATCAGGATAACTGCTTCGTTCCTTCGGGCCGCTGTGGGGACCGTGACGGTGCTCATCGTGGCGACGCCCTTCTGGTACTACATCCGGATCGCGCGACCGGCAACGCAGACTTCACCCAGGGACTCGATCGTTTCGGCCGCCCGACAAATCCCTTCAGGCGGTTACATCCTGGCGAATGAACCGGCTATGTTCGCCTGGCACTCCGGTCGTCCTTCCGTTATGCTGCCGCAGCGACTGGAAGACCTGGCTACCATGGAGCAGAACTTTACCGCTCCCAAGGGCGCCTTCATCACACCGCAAATTGGGCAGTTTCCAGCGCGTGAGCGAGGAACCTGGTGGTTCTGGATCGCATCGGGTCAGGGCGTATTTCGGGGGCTGCGGCCGGTTCAGGGCGGCGCTAATGGTGTGGTCTGGGTAAGGGATGCGGGAGACGGCGCCGCTTCGAGCCCATGAGCGAGATAGAGTCTCCCCCTCTTCCTCCCAACGGCTCGGAGCCATCCCCGTCCCCCCAGGTCCATTCGGAATCGTCGGCCCCGGCTGCCGGGCCAAGGGCGGCTTTAGAGATTGACTGGCTGTATCTCGCGGCCCTCGGGGTCGGACTGGGAATCACCTTTGGCCCGGTGCTCGCATGGCTTTTCGACCGGTGGATGACGGATAAGTTCTACTCACACGGTCCGCTGGTGGCGGGTGGCGCCATGTATTTTGCCTGGCAGCGGTGGGGAGAGTTGGCCAACTCGGACAGTCGGGGAGATCGACGAGCCGTGTGGATTCTCGCCGGGGCGGCGCTTCTTGAAATGGGGGTGGTGGCCACTGGAGTGATGACGGCCGGCGCCATCGCGCTTCTGGCGACCTTAGTCGGACTCGTCGTGCTCTACCGCGGATTTTCGGGCCTGAGGCTGGTGTCGTTCCCGCTGTTCTTGTTCTTCTTCAGCATTCCCACCATGTCCGCGGGATCCGAAGCGTCGGGGCTAATCCTGACTCCGATGATGGAGATCGCAGCGTCCACCACTGCGAAGGTAACGAATGCGCTGGGTCTGGTGGCGCAGGTGTCCGGCACCATCGTGCGGTACAAGAACTACACCATGCAGATCATTGCGCCGTGCAGCGGAATGTCGAGCCTCGTGAGTCTGATGCCGCTGGGAGCGCTGCTCGGTCACTTCAACCGCTCCCGAAGTTGGCAGATGCTGGTGCTGGTAGCGGCTGCGGTTCCCATCGCATTTGTTGCAAACGTGACCCGTCTCACGCTCACCGCATTGCTGGGGGTCAACTTCGGCGCCAAGGTGGCCAGCGGGTTTCTGCACGACCTCTCCGGTGTGTTCACTTTCCTCCTTGGAGCCATGTTGATGGTTGCTGTGTCCGGAGCGAGGTGGTTGAAGTGATCGCGCTGCTGAAGTGGATCCCCGTGGCGCTGTTTGCCGGCTCTGCGGCCTGGCAAATCGCGCTGGGAACCATTCCGCCGGCAGGGCCGCAGCCGACGCCGGACGAGTTGAAAGTTCCGCCTGCGCCGGCTGGATGGAAGCTCACCAAAACGGAGCCAATTCGTCTCTTCCCGAAGTTCCCCGGCAGATTGGCCTCCTACGAGGCTCCTGACGGCACGGTTGCGCGACTGGTCCGCTACGTGGGTTGGCCGGACCGCAAGGATCACCTGCCGGCTTACATCCCGCACGAGTGTCAGTACATGGCGGATGGGTACGACATGGAACTTCACACTTCGGGGTGGGTGCCACAGGTGGGGAAGCGGCTGAGGACCCTCCGCGTGAGCCAGCGAGGAAACCGCCTGGTCGAGTTTGCCGGATATGCCTGCCGCGATCGACTGGAGGCCAGTTGGCAGGAGTTCAAGCTGGCTCTCATCGTTCAGCGTGTGCAGCGGCAGCGGCGTCTCTGGGTTCACAGTTGGATCACCACCGAAGAGAAGGGTGAGGCCCACGACTCGGCGCCTCAGATCCTCATGAAGTCGCTCGCAGTGAGCGACTTTCCGCAGAACTGAGGTCTGTAAAGATGTCCGGCATGGATGAGAGCGCCGTGGAGGCGTTTCTGCACAGCGAAGTTTTCGGCGTCGCTGGAGCAAGCAGCGATCCGAATAAGTTCGGTTTCAGGTGTTTTCGAGCGCTCCTGCGGAGCGGTCGCACGGTCTATCCGGTCAATCCCAGAGGGGGAGAGATCCTGGGAGTGGCGGCGATCTCATCGGTTTCAGAGGCCCCTCGCGCCATCAACGCCCTGAGTGTGGTCACGCCGCCGACGGTCACCGAGCATGTGGTCCGTGATGCCATTGCCGCCGGAGTGACTATTCTCTGGATGCAGCCGGGCGCCGAGTCTTCTGTCGCCATCGCCGAAGCGCTGGCCGCGGGAGTCACCGTCATCGCGGACGGACCGTGCCTGCTGGTGGAGTTGGCTCGCCACTGACCTTCGGTCCCGGAGTGCTTCTGCGACGATAGACCCTGAAGTAGTAGTCGTTGCGCAGGGTCTCGCGCAGCGGGCCCGGTTTGAACTCTCGAACCGGTTCATACGTTCGATCAAAGGTCTCCCGTTCGACTGGACGGCCGAAGTAGGGGACTCCGCTCAGGATGGCGGCGTTCCGGTCGAGGTAGACGGGTCGCTCCACCACGTAATCCGGGCGGTATCGTTCGATCATCCGTGTGAACCAACCGGCCCCCGCTCGGTTGATCTCCACCAGTCCCGGTGTAACCAGACCGACGGTATCTATCATCCTGCGAGCGCTGAAGTAACCGACGTAACCGAGCGGCTCCAGTGCCACCAGCGCGGTGTCGGGCGTATTGGCTCTTAGCCATCGGCCCAGCGCCGCACGCACCTGCCACTCAGCTCGCTGAGTGCTGCGAGCGTTGCCGGCCGACCACCCGATCCACAGGAGCGAGCCGAACATGAAGCACACGCCCGTGGCGGCTCTGAGCGCGTATCCAGGTCGCGCGTGCGGTGGCCACCCTGCCCAACCGCGGCCCGCAAGGAGACACGCCGTCAAAATCAGAGGCGGATAATACCACTGAAACAGAAAGGTCTTTGTCAGGCCGAGGTAGGCAAACCATGCGGTAAAGAGCGCCACAGCCGGCGAGTACGCTGCCGCATCCGGCGAACGACGCAAGCTGCCCAGGATTCCGCACGCCAGTAAGGGGAGAAAGCCGATCATCGCGAGTTGGCGACCGGCCGGACCGTCGATGGGCGCCAGCATCGAAACGACCGGCCGGAGGTTTGGGAGCGTTCCGGAGCGATGAATGTTGTACGCTGCAAGTTTCGCCGGAACGCTCTGCGGCAGCGGCGAACCGAATGACGCGGTGGCGAACACCAGCCAGGGTAGGAGCATGGACGCGGCGATGAGACTCGCTCGAGTCGGAAACACTCGGCTTGAAATCCAACGCCACAGCAAAAGCACGGCTGCCGCCAGAAGTCCGTCCGGCCGGATCAGGCAGGCGAGGCCGAGAGTGGTTCCCAGCCCGCTCTCCGTGCGTGCGGAGAGCGCCAACATCAGGCTCAACAGAAAGAAGGGCGTTTCCATGCCGCTGGTGCTCACCTGCACCAGAGTCGGATGAAGGGCAAAGAGCAGCGCAAACACTGTCGCCGCCGAACCGGTCAGGGATGCGGCAGGATCTGGTTGAAACCGTCGCAGCACCAGGACCAGCGAAGCTCCATCCGCCACGACCGCGAGCACTTTCGCGATGAACAGCGCGGGGAGACCGAGTCGGGTCAGGAGCGCCAGAAGGCAAACATACGCGGGCGTTGACGCGCCGAAGACGCGCTCCCCCGGGTTGAACACCAGTCCCAGTCCGCCTGCCAGGTTTTTCGCGTACCTGAGGGAGATGTAAGCGTCTTCGGTGGTAGCGCCCGTATAGGCCCAAAATGCCAGACGAGTAGCGAGAGCGAGTGTAATCAGGGCAACATGGAGCGGTGGAAGCCCGAAGCCTGCAAGTCGGGTGCTCCCCGATGCGCCGGCTGTTGTTCCCGTCTGTTCACCTGAAACCAACATGGGCCTCTATCGAATCCCGATCTTTCCGCTCCACACCGTGTTGTTCCCCGGAATGCTGTTAACGCTGCGGATCTTCGAGCCGCGGTATGTCGAGATGCTGGAACGGTGTCTCGCAGATGGGGAGGCGTTCGGAGTCTGCCTCATCCGTTCCGGATCTGAAGTCGGCGAAGCGGCGGAGCCGTTCGAGGTGGGTACGGTCTGCCGAATCATTGAGCACACTCCGGCGGGGGATCAGCAGTTTCTCCTCAAGACGGTGGGCGCGGAGCGTTTTCGGATCGTTCGGTTGTATCACGACACGGCGTACCTGGAAGCCGACGTCGAACCGATGGAAGATCTGGATCTGGACGAGTCAGGCCAGCTTGAGCTTCTCTCACTGGCCCGCGAGGTCTCCGAGAAGTTTTTCTCCCTGCTCGAGAGCTACTTTGAGGATCACGCAGAGGACTTGGCCACGCTGGCCTCTGACGCGCCGACGGAACCGCTGCCACTCTCGTTTTGGGTGGGCGCACTGCTGCCGTGCGCGGAACCCGTTCGGCAAGACTTGTTGGAGGCGCCCCGATGCCGGGAACGGCTGGAACTGGAGCGCGATCTCATCTCACAGGTGAAACCGTTGCTCCAGCCCCGCCACAAGGTGCTGCGGTATCGGCGAATGTCCGTGAATCCGGACTCCATCACACCGAATTAGGGTTTGGTCGGCGCCTTAACCATCCCCGACTCGACGGTCAGTTCGAGTTTTGCCGGCAGTTCCATCCCGTTTACAGAGAGGCCCAGGGTGCCCGAGATCCGGGCCGTGAACTGACGTTCCGTGATGCTTCCCGAGATCGGGTCGAAGAGGTAGTGGCCGGTTGAAGAGTCGATCTTGAGATCGGAAGCGGTCACCTTCGCCGGGTTGTTCGGATTGTCCACGACCGCATACTTGACGCCGGATTGAAAGATACGAACCCGAAGCAGCTTCTTGCCGTCCTTCTCGACTTCCCCTTCAAACTCGTAGCTGGTCTCAAAGGTGAGAGTCTCACCTCCCCTGGACAGCACCTCTGTGCGTGTCCAGGAGTCGCCCTTCTTCACGGGGCCGCTCGGCAGCGACCGAAGCTGCTCGGACCACTCCCGAGAAAGGGTCTCGGCGGAGAGTTCCTTCTTGATCTCTTCCTGGGAGGCTGCCGGGAGCTTTGCGACCACGGAGTCCAGCCCTTTGACGGCCACCACCTTTTGATCCTTGTTGACCTCATAGGAGTACTCGGATCCACTTAGGGCCCGGAGCGTTTCGAAGCCCATATCCAGCGCCGGGTTGCCGGTCTTCGTGTCGGGCTTGGCGGAGTCGAAATCGGCCACGGTGTTTCCCGGGAGTTCGAAGTGGGCCCGAATGCCTTCTACCTTTACGGTGACGCCGATGTCTCCCGAATCACCGCGGGGTCGCGTGGTGACCAGCGTGGACTCCGTCAGATTGACTGAGGTCGGGATGTCCATCCCGGCGATCGAGAGCTTCTGATCAAAGCGGGTTGTCGAAACTCGCCGCTGCGGAGTCTCGTCAAACTTGAACTTGAGCTCAACCTGTTGAGCGGTAGCCAGGGAAGGAGCGAGCGCACAGAGGAGTACTCCGGCAGCGAAGATCCGACGGTTCATTTCAGCTTTCCATGAGGGGATGCTTCACCCTCTGCCATATCAACGCATCATTGCCGCTGGAGTTTCGCTCACGGGGCCACGACGATCTGCCTTTCGTTTCGCCGAGCCCGAAGGCGCTCCAGCAGCTCGGGAGCTCCGGGCTTGCCCTGAAACACCACGCCCAGCGGCACGTCGGGCTTGGAAACTCCGTGAAAGTCACTGCCGGAGGTGACCACCAGATCCAACTCCGCCGCCATTCCCAGGTAAGTCTCGGTTTGCTCGGAGGAGTGCTGGCTGTAATAGCATTCCAGTCCGTCCAACCCCAGCGCCCGAAGCCGCGTGAGCTCGGTAAACAGCTCGTCTCGGGCGCTGAAGCCTAGAAACCGGGGGTGTGCCAGGACGGCCACTCCACCCGCCGCGTGAACCAGTTCAATGGCCTCAGCCGGATCGAGCTTGACTTTAGGCACGTGCAGCGGCTTCCCGTCGGCCAGATATTCGTTGAACGCCTCCTGGACGGATTGAACGTAACCCTTCCGCATCATGGCTCGGGCCATGTGCGGCCGCCCGATCTGTCCCCCACCCGCCTCTGCTTCGACATCAGCGAGGGTGATCTCGAACCCCTGCTCCTGCATGAGGCGCACCATCACCTGGTTTCGATTGAAGCGGTTCTCCTGAAGGTACCTGACGCGGCTGAGAAACGCGGGTTGGGCGACATCCACGAAGTAGCCCAGGAGGTGGAATTCACCGTGAATGTAGTCCACGGAGAACTCGATGCCGGGAACCACCTCCAGCGTGCCCGTCATGGCGGCAGCTTCAACGGCTTCCGGCACGCCGTCGATCGTGTCGTGGTCGGTCACGGCAAGAGCCGTCAGACCGAGCGACAGGGCGAGCTGCACCAACTCGGTCGGGGTGAATGAACCGTCGGATGCGGTCGTATGGGCGTGTAGATCAATCATGGGATCGAGTTCCAGCCGTCGATCTGACGGCAAAATTGGTCGGCAAAGCTGAACTGAACGGTGCTGAGGGGCACCAGCAAGAGACACGCCACGACGTAGAAGAGAGCTCCCCCAAGAGCGGCGCCGGACCACTGGCAGGCTGTGCGCTGCCACTCCGGGCCTGCCGCCAGAAGTGGCGATGCTGCTGCCAGCCATGCCGGAGCTGCGACGGCGCCCCCAAGGATAGCAGCCACGGACGCCGCGAGTCCGCCGACCGCGGAGCCCACGCACTGGATGAGGAGCCGAAGGGTGAAGTACCCGAGCGCCGCACGCGGCCGCCGCGCAAACCCCCGCAGGACCCGCGACGCGGCAGCGCTGGGAGGCTGACTCCAGAGAATCATGCCGACCGGCGTCAACTCATACATCAGACACATCGCCGGTAGTGTCAGGAACACCCACGGCAGGAGAATCACAAGGAACTGGGCCAGCACGGCGAGGATGACAGGGAGCAACTCCTGATCAGGTGCAATCAACAGCTTCTGATAGCCTTTCGCCGCTGTGAGCCACTCCGCCGCGAACAAGACCAAGTAGAGCGGCAGGGTCCACGCGGAGGACCAGATGAAGTGGCGAACGCCGCCGCCGAGTTGGCCGGTGGAGCGGGCAGCCGACTCTGTGCCCCCCTTCATCACGTCGGTGACGAAGGCAAGAAGGAAGCCTCGTACTGTGGCCAGCGCCCCGAGCAGCACAAGAGAGAGCACCACGAGCAAGGGAGCATGAGCGGTCAGGTCCCGGAGTAGGTCGGCTCGGGCTTCGGGCTCCGACCACACCGGCTCAAGCAGGCCCAACGGCGGCGGCTGCACTCCGACTCCAACAATCCCCGCGAGGGAGGCATGCAGCCAGAGTGCCCGCCACCGCGACCAGGCGCCCGCGCCCGTGAGGAGTTCGCGGGCTTGGTTGAGGGCAGAACCCAGGGCAACAATCGGGGATGGGGCCTCTGAATGCACGGCAGTTCCGGGCCGGGGCGCGCCTCACCGGCAGCCTACCCGAAGTATGCGCCACCGTTGATATTGATCGTCTGTCCGGTGATGAAGTCCGTGGCCGGGGAGGCCAACCAGAGCACCAGTTCGGCGATCTCAGCAGGCGTGCAGAATCGCCCCGCGGGAATGCCGGAAATCAAAACCGTACGCTCCGGCTCGGTGAACTCGTCGAGCATGGGGGTGTCCACTCCCGCCGGCGCGATCACGTTGCAGCGGATGCCGTGCGGTCCCAGGTACTTCGCGAGCGAGCGCGTGAGGCTGATGGCGGCCGCCTTGGATGCGGAGTAGTGCGCCCCCGCCACGACGCCGCCGACCTGACCCGCCAGGCTGGCGAGATTGATAATGCGACCCCAGCCGGCGGCCTTGAGGTGTGGACAACTCTCTCGACACACGAGGAACATCGACCCGAGGTTGATGTCCATCACCCGATCCCACTCTGCCTTGCTGATTTGCTCGAACGGGGTTCGGGCAAGCACGCCGGCTCCGTTCACCACGATGTGGAGTTCGCCGAACCGCTCCACCGTCTGCGCGACGAGCGAACAAACCGCCGACTCATCGGTGAGGTCCGCCGGGAACGCCAGTACGGAGTCTCCCACTGAGTCGCTGAGCGTCCGCAGGCCGGCTTCGGAGCGATCCACCGCGGCGACTCGCACGCCCTCCTGAACCAGCCGCCGAACGGTCTCCGCGCCGATGCCGCCGGCGGCGCCGGTTACGAGCGCTACCCGGCCCGCCAACTGTCCCGCCGCAAGCGGGGCGAAGCTGCTCATCTACGCTCCCGGTGTTCAGGGTTCACGCAGCTTCGGGGTTCCTCGCCTCGGAGGACCCGTGCGCACTCTTCTCCCACCTGCCGTTGGAGCTGCCGGAGCGCCTCTTCGGAGTACCACGCGAGATGGCCCGTCATGAACACGTTCGGGCGCTGCCACAGCGGGTGGTCCGGCCGAATGGGTTCTACGTCCAGCACGTCGAGTGCGGCCCCTCCAACCTGACCCGAATCGAGGGCGCGGATGAGCGATGGCGTGTCGATGAGGCCCCCGCGAGCGGTATTCACCACGTGCACGCCTCGTTTCGCCTGGGAGAGCGTCTCGTCACTCAGCAGTCCGCGCGTGTCATCCGTCAATGGCATGTGCAGCGTGATCACGTCCGCGGTTCTCAGGAGGGTCTCCTGATCCACCGGCGTCACGCCGGCGGCCTGGAACACCACGTCTGGAACGTAGGGATCGTAAGCAACGACCTTGAAGCCGAAGGCCAGAGCGCGAGCGCACACAGAACGAGCGATCCGTCCGAAGCCAAAGCAACCCAACGTGAGCGAGGCCAAACGCCGAATGGGGCGGATCTCCGGATGTCCCCAACCACCGCGTTTCAGTTGATCGATCGATGCGGGCAGCTTTCTAACCAGACCGAGCATCAGGGTCAGGGTGTGATCGGCCACATCGTCGGTGCAATAGTCCGGCACGTTGCAGACCGCGATGCCGGCCTCCGTGGCGCCCGCTACGTCGAGATTGTCGACCCCCACGCCGTACCGCACGATGACGCGGCACTTTCGAAGGCCCTGCATCACCTCTCGATCCAGGGGCGCCATCTGGCAGAGAATGCCGTCGGCATCGCTCGCACGCGCCAGAAACTCGGCGGCTCCGGGGTACCGACCCATCGCCGAGACCTCGGCGATGCCGGCTAGAGCGTCGATCTCAGGCTGGAGATCTTCAAACAGGAAGTCGCTGACGACGACCTTCAACAGGCTCATAGTTCAATCCGTTGATGTTGGGCGGCGCTCAAGGCGATAGCATCGAGGACGCGCATGTTTTCGTGGGCATCTTCCGGGCCACGGACCGGCGGGTGATTGTTCAGGATGCAATCCCCAAAGTGTTCTACCATCAACCGGTACTGGTCCACGCCTTCGGTGGTGAACGTTTCAACGCCATTCTTGTCGGTCACCACGATGACGGCGGGATCGAGGCCCGGGAGCCAGGGTTTGGGGATCTCCAGCTTGCCGGCGCTGCCCACGAGTTCAACCCCGGCCCGGCCAAACGACTCGAAGCTGCAGTCGATGAGTGCTGTATGGGTGGGATACTCCAGCAGCGCCGTGGTCGTCATGTCGCCGCCGCACTCGGCTTCGATGCTGGACCACGCGGTGACCGCCGCCGGCGCGCCATCGCTGAAGTGCCTCACGGCGTTCACACAGTAGCAGCCCACATCCAGGAGCGCTCCAGGTCCTTGCCCTCGTTGGAACCGAGGATTGTTCGGGTCCGGCGCGGAGTTAAACGTGAACGAGGCGCGAATGAATCGAAGAGTTCCAAGGCGCCCGCTTTGAAGGATCTCCTTCGCGAGCGCCATTTGTGGGTGGAACCGGTACATGAACGCTTCCATCAGCCACATGCCGGTCCGCCGCGACACATCCACCATCGCCGCGATTTCACCGGCATTGCAGGTGAAGGGTTTCTCGCAGAGGACGTGCTTCCCGGCCTCCATCGCGCGGATGCTCCACTCGGCGTGCAATCCGTTCGGCAGGGGATTGTAGATCGCCGTCACCGAGGGATCCTCGAGCACGGACTCGTAACTCGGCAGAATGCGATAGCCGAACTCGCGGGCATTCGCTTCCACCTTCGCGGCGTTGGGCGTCCCCACGCATTCGAGCGTCGCGTTGCCTGCGGCGGCAATCGCCGGAATGAGCGCGCGCCTTGAGATGTTCGCGCTGCTGATAATGCCCCATCCAATGCGGCCGTCCATCGGCATCGCCCTCCACACTCTTTGCAAACTCGACAACAGAGGCTAAGTTCGCTTGAGGGCCGGGATGCCCTTCGCCGAAGCGTTGGGGGCCGTTAGAGTTTCGTCGCCCGATCGGAGTGTGGAGCAAGACTGCGTATCAACTCGGGCTTGTTGACCTTCCCCATGGCGTTGCGGGGCAGTTCTGCGCGAACCACCAGGAGCGACGGCAGCTTGTAAGCCGCCAGGCGGGTGCGCCCCCACTCCCGAAGGGGCTCGAGCACTACCTCCGTCCCGTCGCGAGGTACAACGACGGCGGTCACCCGCTCGCCCCACTCTTCGTCCGGCAGCCCAACAACGGCGAGATCGACGATGTCGGCGTGCTCCCGGAACACCTCCTCGATCTCCAGTGCGGAGACTTTGTAGCCCCCGGTCTTGATGATGTCGACGGAGGCTCTCCCGAGAATTCGATAGACACCGTCTCGGACCACTGCAACATCGCCGGTTCGAAACCAGCCGTTGTCGAACGCGGATCTCGTGGCCTCCGGTGCCCCCCAGTATTCCTGGAACACCGTGGCGCCTCGGACCTGAATTTCACCGGGCGCGCCTTCCGGGCACGCCGCACCCCGCTCATCCACCACGCGCACGTCCACACCGGGCAGGGGCGTCCCCACGCTTCCAGGCACGCGCTCGCCGTGAAGCGGGTTTGAGAGAGCCATCCCGATCTCAGTCATTCCATAGCGCTCCAGCAGGGTGTGTCCGGTGCGCTCTCGCCATGCCTCCAGTACGCTTACCGGCAGCGCGGCGGAGCCGGAGACCATCAGGCGAACGGCATGGAGGCCGGCGCGCAGGTCGCTTCGCTCGGCATCCTCTGCGACATCCCACCAGCGAAGCAATCGACGGTAGATGGTCGGCACCGCCATGAACAGCGAAACGTCGCCCGATCCCAGTCGCCGCCACACCCGCGCCTCGTCGAACGGCATGAATTCGCAGCAGGCTCCGGCGTAAAGCGCGCATCCCAGTACGTTGATGACACCGTGAATGTGATGGAGCGGCAGCACGTGCAGGATTCGATCACGGGCGGACCACTCCCATGCCTCCACCAACGAGCGAACTTGAGCTTCAATCGTTTCGTGAGACGTGACGACTCCCTTCGGACGTGAGGTGGTTCCGCTGGTGAAGAGCATTATGGCGGGTCGGTTCGCCCGGATCTCCGGCAGGGGGCCCGGGTCGAGCGCCGGGGCCTCGCCGGACGCCACGCAGCGCAGGTCGAGCTCGCGAGCCGTTTCGGCAGACCCAGGTGCATGGGCGGAGTCCGCAACCAGGGCGCCGGCCTCGGCGGACTCGAGCGCGGAATGCCACTCCGCGGACGGATGTTGCGGGGAGAGCGGAACGACCACTCCACCAGCCATCCAGATTCCCCACTGTCCCGCGACATAGTCCAGCCCGGGAGTGCAAAGGAGGCCGATTCGCGCCCCATCGAGGTCCTCGGTGTTCTGCAAGAGGCGGGCAGCCACCGTTCGGGAGCGCGAAAGCAGGGTACCATACGAATGGATACCGGCCGCGTCGATCAGTGCCGGATGTTGCCTTTGTCGTTCGGCGGTGTGTATCAGATGCTTCAGCATGCGGTTCCCTGGTCTCGAATTCCCCCGGGGCGCTGGCGTGTGCGCCGCAGGAAGTTTCCACGCGAGTTTTCCCGATGAGAGCCTTCTGGTTCCTGCTGGTCGGCTGGTCGGCCGCGCTCACCTGTTTCAGTCTGGCGTGGCGGTTCAATCGCCGCCAGGCGTTGCTCTGGTTCGCGTTGGCGGGAGTCATAGGTCTGTTCGGGGTGGGTCGCCTGGTGGCGGATCGCCCCCACCTCGCGAGGCGTCTTCCACTGCTCTCGATTGGAGCTATCGGGGGCGTGCTCGTGGTGGAGTTTGTGCGGGGCCGTTACGCCGGTAGAGCTCTGCAGAATTGCCGGAACCGTTGGATCGGGTCGGAATCCGAATGCCCACCGCCGACCCTCCCTCCGGCAAGATCCGAGGGCGTTTTATTGAGTTGTATAGAGGGTCTTCCGCGGCCGCTGGTCGAGACCGCGAGAGGGGAGTCTGAAGGATGAAGTTAGGATTCATGAGTGCCGCACTGCCGGAGCTCTCGCTGGTAGAGGTGGCCCGGTGGGCTTCCGCGTCCGGATTCGAAATGCTGGAACTGGCCTGCTGGCCATGCGGCGAGGGCGCGGGGCGCCGGTATGCCGGAGTGAGCCATCTCGATGTCGCGACCATGAGTGAGCACGGCGCGGCGACCGTGAGGAACTTGCTGGAGGCGCAGGGGCTCCAGATCAGCTCCCTGGGCTACTACCCCAACCCCCTTCACCCTGATCTGGAACACCGGGCTGCGGTCATCGAACACCTGAAGCACGTGATCCGGGCTGCCTCGCTGCTTGCCGTGCCCGTGGTTGGAACGTTTATAGGCCGCGACAAGACAAAGTCCATCCAGGAGAATTTCGATCTCTTCCAGCACGTTTGGCCCGAAATCGTCTGGTTCGCCGGTGATCGTGGGGTCAAGATCGCAATCGAGAACTGCCCGATGATCTTCTCAAACGATGAGTGGCCCGGCGGCGACAACATGGCGATTTCTCCGGCGATCTGGCGTGAGATGTTCTCCCGAATACCCGATGAGAACTTCGGCATCAACCTCGATCCTTCTCATCTGCTCTGGCAGTTCATTGATGCCGAGCGCGCGGTCTACGAACTTAAGGAACGCATCTTCCATGTTCACGCCAAGGACATGGAGATCAATACCGAGGGTCTTTACAGAAATGGAGTGATGAGCTGCGGCATGGGATGGCAGGTGCCGCGTCTCCCGGGTTTGGGGCAGGTGCGCTGGGACCGCTTCATCAGTGCCCTCTACGCGGTCGGATACGACTACGTGGTGAGCATCGAACACGAGGATCGCGCCTTCGAGGGCACTGAGGAACTGGTGAAGCGGGGTTTGCTGATCGGCCGAAACGTGCTCCGGCCGCTGCTCGTTTAGCCGCGCCAGGGACACAAGATACCGGCTATCATGGCGCCGACAAAGCCGCCGCCCATGGCCGCCGGCAGTGCGACCAGACCGCCCATTGGGTTGAAGCCCGTGACGGTGACGGCATCCGGCGCCAGAACGGCTCCGAATCGGAGCGCTGCATACGCCGCTGCGGCGGCGCCGGCCAGAGCGAAGAACTTGATCAAGATGCTGAGCATCGCATTGACTCCTGCGGACAGAGGGTAAACCGGGGGGAGAAATCGCCCCAAGAGGGGCTGAAACCGGTTCACCTCTGTCCTACATCCGTATTGACGGCAGGGATCGGCTGCGCTCCGATGGAACAATTCACAGGAATCTGGTGAGGTGCGCGCGAACCAACACGGCTTCCCTGCGGGGGCGCCGCGACGGATCAGGCTGAGATTCGGCGCCCATCAGGCCGGCGTGCGTCGCCCGGCCGGAGCGTGTTGGAAAGTGGTGGAATGGTCTCTGACCGACTCAAAGAACTCTGGCAACGATTCAAGCACTCGGGAGACCTGAAGGCCCGGGAACTCCTCATCTCCAACTATAGCTACCTGGTAAAGATCACCGCCGGGCGCGTGGCGGGGGGCGTCCCGGCGAGCCTCGACCGAGAAGACATCATCAGCGCCGGCACGATCGGGCTGATTCGCGCCGTGGATCAGTTCGATTTCTCCCGCGAGGTCAAGTTCGAGACCTACGCCATTGCGTTGATTCGAGGAGCCGTCCTGGAATTGCTGCGCGGAGAAGACTGGGCGCCTCGATCCATTCGAGACAAAGTTCGTCAATTGGAGCGGGCGTACGCCGACACGGAACTCCGTTTGGGCCGGCCCGGCTCCGACGATGAGGTCGCCGCCGTGCTCGGTGTTGGGGTGGATGCCTTCCACAAGATGCTTGCCGAGGTGGCCCTGGCTTCCGTCCTATCGCTGGACGAGACTCTGTTCAGTGGAGACGGGGAAAGCACGGTTCGGGTGGTGGATACCGTGGAGGATGCCCACGCGAGCGCCGACACGAACCGGCAGGTGGAGCGCCGAGAACGAAATGAGACGCTCGGACAGGCCATTGATCGGCTTCCGGAACGTGAGAAGCACGTCCTTTCGTTATATTACTACCAGGGAATGACGTTCAAAGAGATTGGACGCATCCTCAAGGTTTCGGAGTCGAGAGTGTTTCAGCTCCATCAGCAGGCCACCATGCGGCTGAGGGGCTATCTCTCTGTGGATCGGGAACTGTTCCAGGTCTGAGGGTATAGGTCTATGGTTCGAGTTCGTGGAGTGCGGAGATGCGCGCTCCTCCTGGTTGGGTCCGTCGCGCTCATCGCGGCCGCGGGCTGCGGCCCCCGTCCCGTGCTGACGGTGAACGGCACGGCGCTCTCCGAGAAGGAGTTCAGCGAGCTTTGCGAGACTGCAACACAGATTCAGCCGCAGCGGGGAACCGTTGGGCAGCAAGTCCTGCTTCAATGGATCGAAGCACGCCTGTTCGAGGCGGCGGCCAAGAAGGACAATCTGCTTCCGACGGATGCCGATGTGGACCGACGCGTTGACGCGTTCCGCAAGCGGGCGGCCTTCGGCGGCGGAGACTTCAATCAAGGGTTGGCATCGCAGGGCGTGACAGAGGCGATCTTTCGTCGTGAGATGAAGGCTGGGATGACGAAAGAAAACGTTCTACTGAAGGGCATCCAGGTCACAGATGCGGAAGTCGAAAGGGCTTTCAACGAGAATAAAAAGGGGATGACCATCCCCGCGACACTGAAGATTCGGCAGATCACCGTACTGGACGCGAAAAAACTACAGGAAGCCCAGCGAGATCTGGGGTCCAACACGAATTTCGCGCTGGTTGCCTCTACATACTCCAAGGACGTATTTGCGCAGCAGGGGGGCGAAGTCCCGTTTGCAGTCGGTCCCCAGGTCGAACCGGGCGGTCCGGTGGTGCAGCCCGTCGTCGACGCCGCCTTCAAGCTGAAGCCGCAGGAAGTCTCACCGCCCATAAAGGTTGGGAACACCTGGGTGATCGTGAAAGTGGAGGAGAGGACCGAGGAAAAGGTCCCGAGCATCGACGTCTACCGGGAGTTCATCAAGGCAGATCTTCGCTCGCAGAAGGCCAGAACGTTGCCGCAGGCGCAGCAGGACCAGATCCGCACCTCGCTCCAGGCGGTCTTCAAGGAGGCCGCCGTGGTCATCCAGCGTCCGGAGTACCAGCATCTGGAGAGCGTGGTTCGAGGGATGGCGGGCGGGGATCCGGCTGCGGCCGCCGGCGGAGCCGCTCCGCCTCCGCCTCCGCCTCCCGCCCAGTGAAGCGCTCGACCCGCGTCGAAGGGCCCCAACTGGTGATAGCCGGTTTGGGGCCCGCTGGTCTGGAACTGCTGCCTCCCGGAACGCTCTCCCGTTTGAAGGGAGGGGGCCGGCTCATCCTCAGAACCGGACGACATCCGGCAGCGGAGGAACTGGAGCGAGGCGGGATCGAATTCGAAAGCCTCGATCGCTTCTACGAGAGCGCTGAGGGCTTCGAGCAACTCTATCCGCGGCTGGCCGAGCACGTACTGGCGGCCGCTGCCGAGTGCGCCGCTGAGGGACGGTACTGCCTCTACGCGGTACCCGGAAACCCGCTGCTCGGCGAGGAGAGTGTTCGGCTGGCCCTGGAGGGCGCCCGCGCTTCGGGAATCTCGGTCCAGGTCCTCTCCGCTCCCGGCTTTGTAGATGTCGTGGCGCCCTTGCTCGCGTCTCGAGGCGCACTCCCGCAACTGACCGAATGGCAGGTCGCGGATGCGGCGAGTCTCACGGAGGTCTGGTGGGACACGCGTCGTCCGGTGCTGATCTTTCAGGTGGATGACACGAACACGGCCTCACGGGCCAAACTCGCTCTTCTGGAGGATTACCCTCCGGAGTTTCAAGTCTGGATTGTCCGCCGCGCCGGAGTGGCCGGGCGCGAGGAGGCTCGGCAGCTTTCCCTCGTGGAGTTGGATCGACGGGCCGCAGGCAGGTATGACCATCTCACGACGATTTATCTTCCACCACTGCCGGAGGACCAGGCTCGGCCGACCTATCGGAGCCTGAGAGACGTGGTCCATCGGCTGCGTGCTCCGGGCGGCTGCCCGTGGGATCGCGAACAAACCCCGGCGAGCCTCAAGCGCTACACCCTCGAGGAGACCTACGAGGTGCTGGAGGCGGTCGACTCGGAGGATCCCGAACGCCTCTCCGAAGAGCTGGGTGATCTGCTCCTCCAGGTGCTTCTGTACGCGGAAATCGGTCGGGAAGAGGGCTGGTTCGACGACCGGGATGTGATCTCCGGAATCGAGGCCAAGCTGATCCGGCGACACCCGCACGTGTTCGGCGACGTGGAATTGGGCGACTCGGAAGCGGTCGTGCGTCAATGGGAGGCCATCAAGAGCTCTGAAAAGCCGGAGCGCACCTCTGCGATGGATGGCGTCTCCGCGGCGCTCCCGGCACTCCTTAAGGCGTTGGAGGTGAGCAAGAAGGCGGTGAAGGTCGGCTTCGAATGGCCGTCGCTTCACGAGTTACTCGCGAAGGTGGATGAGGAGTTGGCCGAGTTCCGGGCCGAGCTTCCCCCGGACCTCTCTCCGACACGAGCGCTGACCCCCGGGGAGTCGGCCGCCGCCGCATCGGAACTCGCGGACCTCCTCTTTACTCTGGTGAATATCGCCCGCTGGTTGAGGATCGATCCCGAGGAAGCCCTGCGTCAGATGGTCGGTCGTTTCCAGAGTCGATTCCGGTTGATGGAACAGCTCGCGGCGGATGCCGGTCGGGAGTGGGGCAGCTTGAACATCTCCGAAATGGACGGATACTGGGAACTGGCCAAGACTGCAGAGAACGACCCGTAGTTCGGCGGTTGAGTGAGACGACGTGGGGACCTCTCGGCGCTGTCTTTTTGCCGCTCCCGGAATCACGCAAGAAACCACGGCCGCCCTGGAGAACTCCAAATCATCATCCGGTAGCCGCGGCGCCTGCGGCTGTCGACCGGCCAGGCGCCGGTGAGTGCGAAGGGGAGTGGAGCCGTGTTCTCCGAATGTCCGGGACCTATCCGCCGGCGTGCCTTCCTGAAGGTGGGCGCCCTGGCCAATGGCGGTCTGGGGCTGTCGGAGGTGCTTGCAGCCCGCGCGGCGGCCGGCTCCGGCGGCGCCGACACCTCGGTCATCCTGCTTTACCTGCACGGCGGCCCCTCTCAGCTCGAGACGTACGACCTGAAGCCCGAGGCTCCTTCGGAGTATCGCAGTATCTTCGGCGCCATTCCGACCAACGTCCCGGGGATGGAGATCTGCGAGCTCTTCCCCAGGCAGGCGAAGCTCGCCCATCGATTCTCGCTGGTGCGATCCCTGCACCACGAGGTGAACATCCACTCCGACGGCGGCATTGTAGTGCTCACCGGGAAGCATCCCACCGTGCTGGATCCCACATCCAGTTCGAAGAGCGAGCATCCGGACTTCGGCTCCATCACCAGCAAAGTGCGGGGACCCGGCAGGGACGGCATGCCGCCGTACGTGGCCATCCCCCAGAAGCTCTACATGGTGCGGCCCACGTACGCGGGAATCGAGCACTCCCCGTTTGAAGCACGCGATCCCAGTGCTCCCGGATATCGACCCGCCCAGTTGTCGCTCGGAGGCAAACGCGACGCTGCGATGCTGGAGAATCGTCGCCGCCTGCTGGATCGCCTCGATCAACTCCGGTCAGACTTCGACACCTCCGGCGCCATGGATGCACTGGACCGCAGCCGAAAGGCGGCGTTCGAGCTGCTCCTGAGCCCAACCGTGGCGGATGCGTTTGACCTGGCCAAAGAGCCTGAGGCTCTCAGGGATCGCTACGGTCGAAACCTCTGGGGACAGGGCTGTCTCCTCGCTCGAAGGCTGGCGGAGGCTGGTACGGGGGTCATTTCGCTGTACATCGACACGCCGAAATCGGGCCAGGAATACACCAACTGGGATGACCACATCCAGAACGCGGGGCGTCCCGGCCACTTCGGGCAGTATATGCGGACCCGCCTCCCGTACCTGGACCAGTGTCTCGCCGCTCTCATCGAGGATCTCTTCGAGCGGGGCCTGGATCAGCGGGTCATGGTGGTGGTGATGGGGGAATTCGGCCGCACGCCGCGCCTCAGCCAGAACGCGAACGGGACCGGGCGCGATCACTGGCCGCAGGCCTACACGGCGCTCGTCTCGGGTGGCGGATTGAGAATGGGACAGGTCGTCGGTGCGACGAACAACAAAGCGGAGCATCCCGTCGATAGGCCGTACTCGCCGTATGACCTACTGGCCACCATGTATCGGCATCTCGGCATCCCAATCCGGCAAACGCTCACGGACCACTCTGGACGTCCCGTCGCCATCCTGCCGGAGGGCGAGCCGATCCCGGAACTCATCTAAGCCTCTCTCAAGAGCAGTCGCATGGAGACTCTGTGACTTACGAACTCGGAACCTGCCGTCCCGACGAATTGGGCGCGCTCGTTGATCTTTGCAATCTGGTTTTTCGATCCCGTCGGCCGGGGAATATGGGCGCCGAGTACCCGCTGGTGTTTGATGCCGGGAACTTACCGCAGCTCCGAGTCGCTCGCGTCGGTCGACAACTGGTTGCGCACGTGGGCATCTGCATCCGAGACGCTTCGATCCTGGGGGCGCGAGTGCGGGTCGCCAGCATCGGAGCCGTGGCCACGCATCCCGATCATCGCGGACACGGTCTTGCAAGCGCCCTCATGGAGGACGCCCGGGCGCACTCCGTGGCGAACGGGTGCAGCCTCATGTTGATCTCGGGAGGACGGGGGCTGTATCACCGCCTGGGTTACGTGGAGGTGGGGTCGTTCCTGGAAGCGCGCGCTGTGAGCGGCGTCCGCGCCGACGGCGTCGAACTACGGCCTTACGTATCCGATGACCTGAACAGCATCATCGCGCTCCATCAGCACGAGCCGGTTCGCTTCCTTCGATCTCGTGGGGATTGGGAAAAAGTGCTGGCGGCAGGGATGCTCATGAATCAGTATGCCGACCTGTACACGATCCGGACCGGTGGCGTCACCTGCGCCTACCTCGCCGCTCAGCGACCCGTAGCCGATCCCGAGGGGAGCGTTCCGGCAGTGCGCGTGCAGGAGTTCGCGGGGAGTCGCGCCGGCATCGCAGCCGCTCTAGCGGAACTGGGCACGCGGTATGGATCCCCTGCAGCCCGCTTGTTCTTCCGAGCCGACGACGCACCGCTGAGTGCCGAGTGTCGGGTCCGGGGGATGGAGTTCATTGGCGCCGCCTTCCCCGGCACCCTCGCGGTGCTCGATCCCGCACGCTTCCTCGGCGCGATGGGCCCAATCCTGGAGGAACGTGCATCGGCGCCGGTCTCCATCCAACCTCTCGGCGAGGGACTTCGAGTGAGTCTGGGCGGGGAGCGGATGACGCTGAACACGCGCGGCGAGGCCAGCGCTTTCCTGTTCGGTGGGGATACAGAGGAAGCCGGCGCCATTCCGGAGCTGCCGCCGGGAATCTTTGCCGCGCTGCAAGGAGTTCTCCCGATCCCGCTGCCCTGGTACGGTTACAATTACGTTTAGAGAGCGGTCGTCACCAGCGCCGTCAGACCACCACCCATGCTGCGAATTCTCGGAAACAATCGAAAGCTCTGCTCGGGCGTCTCTCGCCGGGATCTCATCCAGGCCGGGGGACTCTCCCTCTTCGGACTCACTCTCACCGACGTGCTCGGACTGGAAGCGGCACAAGCCTCATCCAACTCCACCGTGGTCGGGGAGTCGCCTTCCGGTCGCGGATTTGGCAAGGCGAAGAACGTCCTGATCCTGTTCCTCTACGGGTCGCCGCCGCAGATCGATCTCTGGGACATGAAGCCGGATGCTCCCGAGGATATTCGCGGGCCCTACAAGCCGGCCCGCACGAGCAATCCCAACATCGAGATATCGCCCCTACTTCCGAAGATGGCGAAGTGGATGAATCGGGTCGCCACGGTACGATCCGTCACCCACACGTACCCGATTCACGGCGTCTCCTTCGCTCTCACGGGGATGCCGAACACCGACCTGGCTCGGGAGGTGAATGTTCGGGATCCGCGGCACTGGCCGTACTTCGGCTCGGTGGTGGACTATGTCGAGTCGCAGGCGGACCGTCGAGCCGGCAAGCCCGACAATCCGATCCCGCGTAACCTGATTCTGCCGCACCGCTTCGGCCGTCCCGGTCCCCAGGCCCACTGGCTCGGGACGCAGTGGCAGCCGGTTGTGGCGAACTGGGAGGGAAAGTCCACGGGCAAGGACCCGTACGGACAGGGACGCGAGAATCCCTACGGGGGCATCACGCCGGATACGCGTTTCCAGTTTTCACCCGGTCAGACCTGGCGAGAACTGACGGTGGATCGCCTGAATCGGCGACAGGGCTTGCTGGAGCAGTTCGACATTCAGCGGGCGGCGCTGGAGCAAAGCGAAGAGGTGCGCGCCTGGAGCCGCTCGCGCGAGCTGGCGATGAACCTGCTGACCTCAGAGAAGCTCCGCGGCGCCATGAATATCCAGGCCGAGGCGATGAAGCTTCGCGAGAGCTACGGGATGACCCTCTTCGGACAGGCGTCGCTGGCCGCCCGCCGGCTCGTGGAGGCCGGATCTCGGGTAATTACCGTCTTCTGGGATGAGTACAACCTGGGCAACTCAGCGTGGGATACGCACGTCTTCCTGACCACACGGTTGGAGCAGGAACTCTGCCCGGGATTCGACAACGCGTTCAACGCGTTGATGACCGATCTCGACCAGCGGGGCCTCCTCAAGGAGACTCTCGTTTGTGTCATGTGTGAGCATGGCCGCACGCCAAAGTTCAATCGGGGTTACGACGGCTTCGGGCCGCAAGGCGGCGGTGGCCGGGATCACTGGGCGGGAGCCTACACGAACTTTTTTGCGGGGGCCGGCATCAAAGAGGGCGCCGTGATCGGCAAGACCGATGCCATCGGCGGCTTTCCGGAAGAGCGTCCCGTCAGCCCGAAAGATGTGTTGGCGACCATCTATCACTTGATGGGTATCGACCCCCATATGACGATTCTCGATCCGCAGCAGCGGCCCATTCCGCTGGTGGATGGCGGGTCGGTGATGTGGGATGTGATCGCCTGACCCGTGCTGAAGTCGCCCGGCGCGTCGGCTGTCTCGGTCGCTGACGCAGCGGGAAAGATTGGGAAGTTCATTGAGCACGACTCTGGTACAAGTCCCCACTTCTCGCCTTCGGTTTGGCCACCGCCGGGCGGACGTCACGCCACCGGTGGGGATCTACCACCGGATGTGGGGCGCCGCCCGGCACGATCGTGCCGAAGGAGTTCACCGTCCGCTCTTTGTGGATGTGATGACCCTGGCCCACCGCGACGGCGGCCCGGTCCACGTTCGCGTGCAACTCGATCTCGTGGGACTGGATCGCTCGGGATACGAGCGGGTGGCAGCCGCGGCGGCGGAGGGCGCTCGCACCCCGGTTGAACTGGTGACCGTGACGTTCTCCCACAGCCATTCCGCCGGATTCCTCACCGCCGATCGCGTGCCTCTGCCCGGCGGGGAGTTGATCCCGGCGTACCTGGACGGGCTTGTGGAGACGGTTCGGACCACCGCCACCGCCTCCCGTCGAAACCTCAAGCCGTCCATCTTGAGCTACGGGTTCGGCCGGTGCTCGATGGCGGCGAACCGGGACTATCGCGACTCGGACCGGGAGATCTACTGCACCGGGTTCAATCCAGACGAGGCCGCGCCCGATCTGGTGACCGTGGCCCGCATCACGGACGAGGCAGGGAAGCTTCGTGGGACGCTGCTCCATTACGCCTGCCACCCGACGACGCTCGCCTGGGACAACCGTCTGCTCAGCCCGGACTTCATTGGCGCGGCCCGAGAAGTGGTGGAGCGTGCGACCCGAAAGCCCTGCATCTTCATCCTCGGCGCGTGCGGGGAGCTGGGTCCGGTCGACGGATTCGTTGGAGATCCCGCTGTGGCGGATCGGAACGGGCGCTCGCTCGGGTACGCCGGCCTGTCGGCGCTCGAAACGCTTCCCACGCCGGGTGTGGATCGCGAGTATGCCGGACCGATCGTCTCCGGCGCCACGATCGGAACCTGGCGAGACGCCTCACACGACGCGGACCGGTTTGCGGCGACCACCGTGTTTCGAAGCGTCTACCAGGGCTGTTCCCTGGCGCTTCGTTCGCTGCCCACGACAGCGGAATTTGGACAAGAGATTCTTCAGTGGGAAGCCCAGGAACGAGAATCGCTGGCGGCAGGCGACGCAGTGAGCGCTCGGGATGCCGGAGCCCGCGCCGAACGGGCCCGCCGCTGGTTGGGCCGCGTCGACCGGATGCAGCCCGCACTGAACAAGACGGGGACGCACTACAGCCTGCTGACTGCGGTCTGGCTGATGGGCGACGTGTTCTGGGTGATGTGTGGCGGGGAACCCTATCACACGCTTCAGGAATCACTCTCGGCCTTGTTCCCGGACAATCCGGTTCTCGTGTCGCCGCTGCTCGGGCCGATGGATGTGGCCTACCTGCTGCCGAGCGATCGATATGGGATGGGTCTTTATCAGGAAGAGCCTTCCGCATTGGCGCAGGGCTGCCTGGAGGTGCTGGGCACACGACTCTACTCCACCATGAGTGCGCTTACTGGGGACGCCTAAACGAGGATCTTCTGCCAGGCTCCCCGGCGGAAGCGCCAGACGATCAGTACGGCCTGAATTGCGGTGCTCCCGGCCATCGTCCACCACGCCGCGTCGGCGTCATAGCCCAGGCGTGACATCAGCCACCAGGTTGCCGGGAGCCGGACGATCCACATGCAAAGCACCGAGACCAGCGCCTGAAAGCGAGTGTCGCCCGCGCCCTGGAGTGCGCCGCCCAACACGATCGAGAAGGCGAGCGTCGGCTCGGCCAGCGCGTTGATGCGCAGGTAGCTCGCGGCCAGTTCCACCACCCTCGGATCTTGCGAGAACATCGCAGCGATGGGATGGGCCGCTGCGTAGAAGAGGGCGCTGAATGCCGACATCACCGCCAGCGCCTGCCACGTGCAGACCCAACCAAACTGCCGGGCTCGCTCCGGCAGACCTGCGCCCAGGCTCTGTCCAACGAGCGTGGATGCAGCCCGGCCGTAGGCGACCCCCGGCATGTAGCCGAGTCCTTCCGCCCGAATTCCCACGAACAGCGCCGCCACGGCCGATGTTCCCTGGGGTGAAGTCGCGAGGATCTGGGTGTAGCCGGCGAACGCGAGATTCCTCAGAACGTTCTGGAGCGCGGTGGGGTATCCGATGCGCAGGATGCGGTACCACTGTCTCAAGTCCACCCGCCACTGCGGCGCACCGCTCCAGAAGCCCGAGCGCGCCAGGAGCGCCATGGCTGCCAGTGCCCCCGCCATACGAGAGCTCGCCGAAGCCATGCCGGCGCCGACGACCCCGAATGCGGGAATTCCCGCTCCTCCAGCAACAAGCACGGCGTCCAGAAGCACATTCACCGCCGTGACCACAGCAACGATCCGAAGAGGGGTGCGGAGATCACCGAGCGACTGCAGGATGGCAGTGCAGGCCAGCAGAGTGAACTGCGGCAGGGTTCCGAGGGCCTGAAAGACGAGGTACTGTTCGCCAGCGCGGATGACCTCCTGATCCGCCCCCAGCCAACCCAGGATCTCCCGTCGCAGTGCGTACACGATTGCGCCCGCAACCAGGGCCAGCACTGCCGACAGGAGCATGCACTGCTGTGCCGTTCGAACGACGCTGGTTCTCTCCCGGGCCCCTTCGTGTCGGGCCATCACGGCTACCGCTCCGGTGGTCACCGCCATGGACCCCGCCATCAGCAGCAGTGCGACGTGACCACCCATACCAACGCACGCCTGTGCGGCAGGACCCAGTCGTCCCACGAAGTACATGTCTGCCAGCCCACCGACAAACTGCAGGAGCATGGTGACCACCGCGGGCGCGGCGAGTTGCCACACGGTCCTTGCCAGGGGTCCATGTAGATCGAGGCGCTGGGCTTCGGAGTCGCACGGGGGTGTCGTCACCCTCTCAGCATACGGGAGACTTGTGCATCACCGAAAGATGCGCCGAGCCAGGTCGGCGCTTGGAACAAACGCGGAGCTCGGTTGATCCCGAGTCGGTGTTCTCACCCGGCCACGGTCTGTGATTCTCGCTCCGAATGCGCCGCCGTCACGACGCTTCGACGCAACTCCAGGACTGGGATGCTGCGCAGGAGGGCTCCGACGACTCGGGCAGCCGTTCCTGTTGAGAGCTGTCTGGTGTCATTACACCCATGGCATGGACTGGCGAGGCTCCCCCGGGAGTGATGGTTTGTCTCGGGGCGCGGTGGGTTCGTCCTCGAGCGCGCCGCCCGAGGACGAACCGGCGGGACGCTTAGCCTACGAGCTCAGGCATCGGATCCCGAAGATCCAGCAGGTACTGGGGACGGCCGGTGCGGTCGTCGAGTTTGACGTTGGCCACATCGACTTCCAGGTTGTTGTAAAGCGTCGCGATGACTTCCTGGAATTGAACGGGCCGGTCGTGGGCGTGGCCGGCATCTTCGGTGGTGGAACCGATCACCTGGCCGCACTTCATGCCTCCGCCGGCGAGGACTGCGCTGTTGACGTCGGGCCAGTGGTCCCTACCGGCGTCCTTGTTGATGACGGGCGTGCGGCCGAACTCACCCCAGGCCACTACCGTCACGTCGTCGAGCATTCCTCGGTGATCCAGGTCCTCCACGAGGGCGGAGAACGCCTGGTCGAACTTCGGGCCGTGGTCTCGAACCAGATCGAAGTTCTTGCCGTGGCTGTCCCATCGGCCGAAGGAGAGAGTGACCACGCGGGTTCCGGCTTCGATGAGCCGGCGCGCCATGAGGAAGTGCTCATTGCAGGTGGGGGGACCATCGTACTGATAATTGTACGGTTGACCCCTGCCGTACCGCTCGACGACCTTCGGGTCCTCTTTAGAGAGATCGAGCGCATCCGCCACCCGGGATGAGGTCAGCAGGTCGAACGCCGCCTGGAAGCCGTGGTCCATCGCCTGGATGTTTTCATCGCTGTCCAGCTTTTCGCGCATGGTGTCGAACGTCTTGAGGAGGCGCCGGCGATCGTTCAGGCGATCGAGCGAAATCCCTTCGAGCCGAAGTCCGCTCCCGCCTTCGTACTTACTCACCGATTTGGTGGCGCCGGTGTCGAGCCGTCCGGTTTGTCCGCCGGTGATGAATGGTTTGAACGGGGCATACGTCGCGCCCAGATAGCCGGGAGCCCCGGAGTCGGACCATCGACGCTCAATGGTGGGCGCCGCCAGACCGACCGCGGCGGGTACGGCACGATGGGTTTGACCCTGCAGTCTGGCGACCACCGATCCGACGCTCGGGTAGCCGCCGGCATTAATGAGGGCGATCCGCCGCCAGCCCGTCATGCACTGGTAAGCGTCATGGTCCGGCGCGTTACCGACAAGCGATCGGATGATGCTGAGCTTGTCGGTGATCTTCGCGATGCGAGGCATTACTTCGCAAATCTGAATGCCGGAGACATTCGTGTTGATGGGCTTGAATTCCCCGCGCAACTCGGCGGGCGCGTCGGGTTTTAGGTCCCACATGTCCTGGTGTGGCGGGCCGCCCGCCAGGAAAATGTTGATGAGCGCCTTGGATGTTCTCCGACCGGCCGCCGCTTCCGCGCGGTTGAGATCGGCCAGCGTGACGCCCGCAGCGCCCGCCATCGCGAAACTGCCGATCTTCAGGAAGCTCCTGCGGGAGATGCCGTCACAGAAACGCTGTTTGCCGCCAAAAACCGTAAGCACACGACCCCTCCCCGTTCACCCGGATCGAACTCAGCACTGAGTTCGATCTCAGGCTACCCTCGGCTGGTCAGCGCCAAACGCACGGAGCGCGGGTCGACCTCGAAAGCAGTTTGAGACTTAGCAGAGTTCGCTGTCCATGCCGCGACGGAGCGAGCGAAGGGCGCGCCGCAACTGACCAGCCACGGCCTGCCGCGTCGTGCCGCTCTCCCGGGCAAGGTCGGCGAGGGAGTATCCGAGAAAGAAGTGGGCTTCGATCAACTGCTGTTGATCTGGTCGGAGCCGCTTCAGGGCTCGACGAACGAGCGCCAGATCCTCAGTGCGGCGGAGATCGATGCTCGCCGTCTCGTCGGGAATCAACTCGGCCCAGCGAGTCTCGGCTTCACCGGAATCGCCGTGTACCATGTCATCCAGACTCAGCAGCTTACCCTGATGGTTGTCCGCCTGCATCACGCCGCGCGTGATGGAGCGTTCGATGGCGAGCGCCGCAAGCGTCGAGAAGCGGAGCCCGCGCTCCGGGTCGAAGGCACGCGCCGCGGAGAGGAGGCCGAGCAGGCCCCATGAAACCAGATCCTCCCGCTCGGCGGAGATCACCCGGTGACGGTGCATGTAGCGATTGACGCTCCACTCCACCAGAGTGCGATTCTCGTCGACCAATCGATGAACTTCAGATTCGGATCGTAGGGCGATAGCCATGTCAGAGGTCCTCCGACTTCGTACCGCGCTCACGAGCCGCCGTCTCCGCCCTATTCAAGGTCCGTAGACCCTGCAGCGAGAGTCGGATCAGATAAGCGAGGTGGTCCCCAAGGGACGGTTCGGTAAACCCGTAGGCCCACATCAGGGTGCCCTGGAGTTGAAGTCCTAAAAGAAATGAGGCGATCTCGTCCGGCGTGCGATCGGATCTCACCGCGCCGCAGAGTTGTGCGTCTGCGGCCCAGCACCGAAGCCTCGCCTGGATCGCCTGTCGGTGCTCGGGCAGGTCGCCGACTTTGAGGGATGCGAATGCTCGCGGGATCAGTTCGCGCACGTGGTCCGGGCTGGACTCAGCGACAGTGGCCATCAGCCGAAAGGCGGCGATCACCTGCTCTTCAAACTCGAGGTTCAGAAAGGCGCCCTCTTCTTCTGCCGCGGCGAAGAGTTCGGCCTGCAGGATGGGCATGGCCTGGCAGAGGCTGTCTTTGCCCGGGAAGTGATTGAAGATGGTGGCTCGAGCAACGTCCGCTCGCTCCGCGATCTCATCCACCGTAACGCCGTCCACTCCGCGCTCTCTAAATAATTCGAGTGCGGCGCTGAGGATGCGGTGGCGAATCTCGGAGCGTCTTCGAGCTCGACGCCCGGCAATGCGCGGCAGAGGCTCGGTAGGAGGCGGGGCTACCGTAGTGACCATAGGGCAGATGAACCGGTCTGACAGTGCTGGGAGAAGCTTGGGCTTGGCCGCTCTGGGATGGTTTGACCAAATTCGACTGGCGGTCAATTTGTTACCTCCTTCTTTTTACCCTCTCTCGCCTCTCCTTGCACACCGGGTGATAACGTTGAGTCCGAATCTCAGAGCGTGTACTCATGCGGAGGGATTCCGAACGACCGTAGAGGGGTGATCGACGGAGATGGAGCAACTCGAGGGATTGACGCCGGGAATGCCCGTGGTGTGGGGCGGCAGGTGGATCTCACGGGTCGACCCGGAGCTGGCCAACATGTTTCAGGCGGGCGACCGGCTATTGGTGGATCCTTCCACGGGCGAATTGCTGCACGTGCCCCAGGCTGAGGAATTGCTGGCAAGGGCCGCCGTGGACTCCGCTGTGGATGCGTTCGGACGGATGGGCGCCGTGTCTGACATCGCTGTATCAGCCTTCTACGGCGCCTTCGCCGGGCTTCTGGCTCAAGATTCAGTGTGGTCCGTCATCCGTGCGGCCAATGAGGGAGACGTCATTCGAGCACGGGAGCGAGGACGTTCGGTGACCCGCCTGCTCACTACCGACTCGATGCGGGCGGCCATGATCTCGGGGCTCCGGGAGTGGCGAGATGCAGAACCGACACGGGGTCGCGTGATCGAAACGGTGCGGCATCCGGGTTGGAGCGTATCCCTGGAGACCGCACCCCTCGGGGTTGTGGGGTTTGTCTTCGAAGCGCGGCCAAACGTTTTCGCCGACGCGACGGGTGTGCTGCGCGGCGGCAACACGGTGGTGTTTCGGATCGGCAGCGACGCTCTGGGCACCGCGCGCGCCATCGTGGACGAGGCGCTCCAACCGGCGCTGCGAGACTCCGGGCTGCCCTCCGGCGCAGTTCAGTTAATCCCCTCGGGCCATCGTGCGGCGGGTTGGGCTCTGTTCTCGGACCCCCGCCTGGCGCTCGCCGTGGCGCGAGGCTCCGGCAAGGCGGCGGATCAGCTCGGCGGAATTGCCCGGCAGGCCGGCGTCCCGGTCAGTTTGCACGGTACGGGTGGCGCCTGGATCGTGGCTCACGAGTCGGCGAGGCTCGAGGATCTGCGGAAGGCGGTGTATCACTCGCTCGATCGGAAGGTGTGCAACACACTCAACACGCTCTGTCTTCCTGTCTCTCGGGGAGCCGAGTGGGTGATGTCGGTTCTGGAAGCGGCGGAGCAGGCGGGCGTACGCAGGGGCCAGAGTCTGAGGCTCCACGTTACCCCGAGAGCGGAGCCATTCCTGTTGGAGTCCTGGTGGAGTCGAATGGTGCAGGTTCGTCGGGCGGAGGGGGAGCGCCAGGAACCCCTCGTTACACGGGTAACGGAAGAGGATTTGGGTCACGAGTGGGAGTGGGAGGAGACGCCGGAAATGACTCTGGCGCTGGTGGACTCCACCGAGGAAGCGGTGGGCCTGTTCAACCGCTACAGTCCCCAGTTTGTGGCCTGTTTAGTGGGTGGGGACGAGAGTGTGCAGCAGCGCTTCTATGAGCAGGTGAATGCGCCGTTTGTCGGAAACGGGTTCACGCGGTGGGTGGATGGGCAGTACGCATTGAATCGGCCCGAGTTGGGCCTTTCCAACTGGCAGTACGGGCGGCTCCTGGCCCGTGGCGCGGTCTTGAGCGGGGATGCGGTGTTCACTGTTCGCACCCGCGTGATCCAGGATGATTTTGACGTGCACCGGTAGCCGGTCGTTTTGCGGGGTTGCGCCCTCACCACACGGTGGTGCGTGAAGGGGTCCGAGGAGTGAGCATGCTGTTTCCGATGAGAACACGACGCCGTGGGGTGAGAATTTGCGTCCAACTAAGTCTCCTGGCGGCCGTGGGCTGTGCGCTCCCGCTGCACGCCGCGGGCCGCGGGCGGGCCGTGGCTGCAGCGGCGCCCGACTTTCGTCGCGACATTCGACCGATCCTCTCGGAGAACTGCTTTCAGTGCCACGGACCGGACGCTGCAAAGCGCGCCGCCAATCTGCGCCTGGACCTCAAGGAGACGGCACTGGCCGCTAAGGCTGTGATCCCCGGCAAGCCACAGCAAAGCCGGATCATCGCCCGGGTTTTCGCTCCGGAGGGCCGGCAAATGCCGCCACCGGCAACGAAGAAGCGGTTGACCGCCGAGCAAAAGGAACTGCTCCGCCGGTGGGTGGCTGCTGGAGCCGTGTATCAGGGTCACTGGGCGTTCGACCCCCTTCCGGCTCGGGTTCCGGCGCCCGTGGTTGCCGATGGTGGTTGGGCTCGGAGCGACCTGGACCGATTTGTGAGGAAGCGGCTGGCTCAGGAGGGACTCAGCCCGTCGCGGGATGCGGATCCCGCCCTCTGGCTGCGCCGAGTGACGCTGGATCTCACCGGGATCCTGCCGACGCCGGCGGAGGCGGATGCCTTTCTGGCCGACCGCTCGCCTGCGGCCCGGGAGACGGTGGTGGATCGCCTCCTGGCAAGCCCCAGGTTCGGCCAGCGGATGGCGGCTCCCTGGCTGGATCTGGCTCGTTATGCCGACAGCTATGGATATCAGAGTGATCAGTTGACGCCGATGTGGCCCTATCGCGATTGGGTCGTGCGCGCGTTCAATGAAAACCTGCCGTATGATCAGTTCATCACGTGGCAGTTGGCTGGAGACTTGCTTCCGAACGCCGGCCGAGATCAACGACTGGCAACCGCATTCAACCGGCTCCACCGGATGACCAATGAAGGTGGGAGCGTTCCGGAAGAGTGGCGACTGGAGGGGGTGGCCGATCGGGTGAACACTCTGGGCACGGCGTTCCTTGGGCTGACGCTCGAGTGCGCCCGCTGCCATGACCATAAGTACGACCCGGTGGCGCAGCGGGACTACTACGCACTCTCTGCGTTTCTGAACAACGTAGATGAGCACGGTCTGTACGACCGGGCCGACATCATCCCCTCTCCGTCGCTGCTCCTGCCAACGCCAGAGCAGGAAGCCGCATCGAAGCGAGCCGAAGCCGCCGTCGAAGCCGCCCAGCAGCAGCTTCGGGCCGCCGTGCAGGGGGGTGAGGGCCGCTTCCGTTCCTGGCTCGACTCCAAACCCGTGATGAGATTTCCCGACCAGATCGGCCGCTTCGACTTCGAGCGTTTCGATGGGGTCAACCTTCCCAACCGACTTCCGGGGGCTGCGGTCGGCGGCGTTCGTGCCGACGAGGTGCCGTTGGCGCCCGGTCACCGGGGGAACGCCGCGCAGATGGATGGTGAGAACAACGTCAACTTCCCCAACCTCGCCCGCTTCGAGCGCCACACGCCTTTCACAATCTGCTTCTGGATGTGGGACCCTCGCATCGCCGCCGAGCCGACGGTTGTGTTCCAGGCCTGCGCCGGCACCGACACAGGCCCGCATGGCTACGACTTGATGCTTCAGGACGGCCGACTGTCGGCGCGAATGTACCGCCACTGGCCCGGCAATGGGTTCGGAGTGCGGTCGATCGCCACGGTCCCCAAGGAGACCTGGACCCAGGTTGCCGTGACGTACGACGGCTCGTCTCGCGCCGCGGGACTGCGGATTTACCTCAACGGGAAGCCGCTCGAGACTGAGGTGCTCCGCGATCGCATCCACAAGGGATTCGGCCGCAACGTGTTGACGTTTGGGCAGCGGTTCCGGGACAAGGGCTTCCGCGGAGGCCGACTCGATGATCTGCTCTTGTTTGAGCGCAGCCTGAGTCCCCTGGAGATCGCCCGATTGTTCGCCGATCCCGACGGTCGACCAACGCCTCCCGCCGCCGACGTGCCGGAGGCGGCGCTGAGAGCGTACTACTTCACGGCCGTGGATCCCGAAGCGAGAGCCGCCCGTACTGCGTTGACGGCCGCACGGCAGGCGTTCGTCAACGCAGAAGAGGCTCAGCAAGAGATCGCGGTGATGGATGAAATGCCCTCGCCGAGGCCCGCTTACGTGCTGGCAAGGGGTCGCTACGACGCTCCACAAACAGACGCCACCCGGGTGGAACGGGACACGCCGCGAGCGATCAGTCCTTTCCCCGCCGGCGCGCCGAAAAACCGGCTGGGGTTAGCGCAGTGGCTCACTCAGCCAAACCATCCCCTTACCGCCCGAGTGGCCGTCAATCGGCTCTGGGCCCTGGTGTTCGGGCGAGGACTTGTGGAGACTCAGGAGAACTTTGGGCTACAGGGGACCATGCCCTCGCATCCCGAACTGCTGGATTGGCTCGCGCGGGACTTTGTACGGTCCGGATGGAATGTAAAGGGCGCACTGCGTCAGATCGTGCTCTCGCGAACCTATGGACAGGCCTCCGCCGTACGGGGTCTGGGCGCCCAGCGCGATCCGAACAACATCTTGCTGTCGAGGGGGCCCAGCCATCGCCTGAGCGCGGAGTCGATCCGGGATGTGGCGCTTGCTCTCGGAGGTGTGCTGGAGGATCGGCTGGGTGGGCCACCGGTCAGCCCGTATCAACCCGGCGATTTGTGGCGAGAGGCCAACACGATGAGTCCGGCCTACCGCCAATCGGTGGGGGGAGATCTCTATCGTAGAAGTTTGTACACGGTTTGGAAACGCACCGCTCCAATCCCCAACATGATGGCGTTCGACAGTGTCAGCCGGGAGGTGTGCGTGGCGCGCCGACAGCCGACCAATACCCCGCTGCAGGCTCTCGTGCTGCTCAACGATCCTCAGTTTGTCGAGGCGGCGCGGCTCTTCGGAGAGCGCATCATAAAGGATGGGGGGGCGGACCCCATAAGCCGGGTGCGCTATGCGTTTCGTGCTGCGGCCACCCGTGAGCCGAACGCGGGCGAGGCAACGGCTCTCTTGAGACTCTACGAGGGAGAGCGCACGCGCTACCGGAGTGACCCCGCCGCCGCGGCGCGGGTGCTGGCAGTCGGTTCTCGAAAGCCGGACCCCGGTCAACCGGCGTCCGAACTCGCTGCCGCCGCAGTGCTCGGGCAAGCGGTCCTGAATCTCGACGTGACGATTTGGAAGAGGTGAGGCGATGAATTCGGATGCACTTCTGTCTCGAACGCGACGGCACTTCCTCTCCGGCGCCGGGATGGGTCTCGCCGGCCTGGCTCTGGGCCAACTGGAAGGGCAAGCCGCCCAGATGGATGACGTGAAACCCGCCGGGAATCACTTCTCGCCGAAGGTAAAACGGGTCATCTATCTCTTTCAAAGTGGGGGCCCGGCGGCACAGGAACTGTACGACCACAAGCCGCTCTTGAACCAGAAGCACGGCGAGCCGATGCCGGAGGCTGTCCGCGGCACACAGCGACTGACCGCGATGTCGGCCAACCAGGCGGTGCTGCCGCTCGCAGGTTCTGCCTTCCAGTTCGCACAGCACGGCAAGAACGGTCAGTGGCTCAGCGAGCTTCTGCCCAACATAGCCGGCATTGCCGACGACATCTGCATTGTGAGATCGATGTGGACCGAGGCCATCAATCACGACCCGGCCATCACGTTCTTCCAGACGGGATCTCAAATAGCCGGGAGGCCGTCGCTCGGCGCGTGGGTGAGCTACGGCCTGGGCAGCCCGAACCGTAACCTTCCATCCTTCGTGGTCCTCGTGACCCCGGGACAGGGAGACCAGCCGCTCTACTCCCGCCTCTGGGGCAGCGGGTTCTTGCCCTCGCGACATCAAGGCGTTCAATTCCGTTCGGGTCAGGAGCCAGTCCTTTATCTCACAACACCCGAAGGCATCTCTCGGGAGGGTCGGAGGGCGCTCCTTGATACGCTGAGCACGCTGAATCAGTCTCAGTTTGAGCGAGAGCGCGATCCTGAGATCGAGTCTCGCATGGCGCAGTACGAACTGGCATACCGAATGCAGACGAGCGTGCCGGAGGTGACCGATGTCTCATCCGAGCCGGAGCATGTCTTCGATCTCTACGGCCCGGATGCCCGCAAGCCCGGCAGCTTCGCGGCAAATTGCCTGCTGGCTCGACGGCTGGTGGAGCGAGGCGTGCCGTTTGTCCAGCTCTACCACCAGGGCTGGGACCACCACGGCGGATTGCCAGGGGCCATGCGAGGACAGTGCCTTGAGGTAGACCGGGCCAGCGCCGGGCTCGTCCGGGATCTCAAGCAGCGTGGACTTCTCGACGACACTCTGGTGATCTGGGGCGGCGAGTTTGGCCGTACCAGCTACTGCCAGGGCAAGATGACACCCGCGAACTACGGGCGAGACCACCACCCTCGCTGCTTCAGCCTGTGGATGGCCGGCGGCGGGGTTCGAGGCGGCACGACCTATGGGCGCACCGACGACTACGGCTATAACATTGCCGACGCCGACGGAAATCCGATCCAACCCAGCAAGGACGAATTCACGCCGGGGGCGATGCACGTTCACGACTTGCAGGCCACACTGCTTCACCTGTTGGGGGTGGATCACCAGCGGATGACTTATTTCTACCAGGGGCGGCATTTCCGTCTCACAGATGTCCACGGCCACGTGGTGAAGGAAGTGCTGGCTTGATGACCAGTGGTTCAGGGTTGGCTCAACATGACTTTCGCGGGCGACGGGCCCGCACGTTAGTGGCTCTGGTGGCCGCCGGCACGGATGCGATCCTACTCGGTCCCGGCGCCGACCTTCGTTATCTGACGGGTTTCGAGCACACGCACGCCGCCGAGCGGCTCCTGGCGATGGTGCTGCGGCGAGACGGCTCGGCGACATGGATCGTGCCTTCTATGAATGTGGCTCAGGTGAGTCCCCACCTGGGAGGCGATGAAATCCATGTTTGGAGCGACGCCCAGACCTATCTCCCGGGGCTGCGGTCAGCGGTGGAGGGGCTCAACGCCCTGGCGTTCGATGACGAGCTTCGATCGGCGTTTCTTCTGGATTTGCTCGCGGAAGCGCCTTCGGTCTCAGTCCGGAGAAGCGGGCCGATCATGCGGACCTTACGAATGCGGAAAGATGCCGCAGAGCTGGCCTGGCTGCGGTCTGCGGCCGCCACCGTCGATGGCGCTATTCCTCGGGCCATCCGCCTCTGTGGTGACTCCAGAGCGGAACTCGACGTAGAGGCGGATCTTCGCAATTTGCTCCGAGAGCGGGCGCCGGACCAGAGCGTGGCGTTCTCGATTGTGGCATCCGGCCCGAACGCGGCGCTCCCGCACCACGAGACCGGTTCGAGGCGAATGCAAACCGGCGATGTGGTGATCCTGGATTACGGCACTCGCGCCGAAGGGTATTACAGCGACATCACGGTGACCTGCTCCATCGGAGAGCCATCGGATCCGGAAGTTCGCCGAGTCTACCGCACGGTGTGGGAAGCCCAGCAGGCGGCGCTCCAGGCGATCCGCCCCGGAGTGCCGTGTTCGGAAATCGACGCGGCGGCCCGCGCGGTGATCGAGCGGGCCGGATACGGCGAACGCTTCCTGCATCGGACCGGGCACGGGTTGGGATTGCAGGTCCACGAGCCGCCCAATCTGGTCGCCGGCTACGACACGGTGCTCGAACCTGGCATGACGTTTAGCGTCGAGCCGGGAATCTACCTCGAGGGGCGGTTCGGTGTTCGGTTGGAGGTCATCGCCTGCGTCGGCGCCGACGGCGTCGAGCTGATCAATGATCCCAGTTCACCGGAGCTGCCGATTTGTTGAGTCGGGGAGTCGATCTCCCTTCCCCCCCACGGATGGCTTCCCGTCTTTTCTTTTGGTCTCCGAACGGCTTTGGGATGTTCCGCGGGTCGCGCGAGCACGGGTTTTCATCGAGCCTAAATGGGCGGTTTAGACTTGCGTTTCCGCAAGAATTGACCGAGATCAAGAGAAGCAGCGACCGGGTGGAGTTCGACGTGGCGCGGGCTCGCCTGCGGTCGCTGAAACGTCCGAAAGCCAAGATGGTAAGATCGGACCCCGACTCGAGGCTGCCCGAGTGGTCGACCGCCCGAAACCGGTCTGGGATTGAATCGTTCGTGCTTGGCGGCGCGATGCGGAGTTGAACCCATGAATGAGACCCAGACGATCCTGAGACAGGCTGTGTCGAAAGTGGCCGACGGCGGATCGCTCTCCATGGCGGAAGCCGACGCGGCTGTTTGCGCCCTGGCTTCCGGGGATGCCTCGCCGGTACTGGTGACGGCATTGCTGACCGCGCTCCACCTGAAGGGTGAGACGGCAGAGGAGTTTGCTGGATTTGCGTTCGGGATGCGCTCTCTCTCCATCACCATCGAGCCGAACGTGCCGCTTCTGGTGGATACCTGCGGAACGGGTGGTGGGACGGTTCCGACGTTTAACGTCAGCACTGCGGCGGCGTTCGTGGTTGCCGGGGCCGGAGTAGCGGTGGCCAAGCATGGAAACCGTGCGATGACCTCAAGGTGCGGGAGCGCCGATGTGCTCGAAGCGCTCGGCGTGCGAGTGGGGATCTCACCTGAGCAGGTCCGCCGGTGCATCGAGGAGGTGGGGATTGGATTTCTGTTTGCACAGGCGCACCATCCCGCGATGAGGTTCGTCGGTCCGATCCGCAGGGAACTGCCGTTCCGAACCATCTTCAATGGACTGGGCCCGCTCACCAACCCCGCGGGCGCGCGCCGGCAGGTCATCGGAGTTTATGAAGCCCGGCTGGCGCCGCTGTTGGCGGAGGCATTGAGCCTGCTGGGGAGCGAGGATGCGCTGGTGGTGCATGGCGCTGCCGGGCTGGACGAAGTGGCCACGTTCGGCGAAACGCTCGCGGTGCGTATTCGCGGCTCATCGTGTGAATTGATGAGACTCACACCGGCCTCGTTCGGCCTGAGCGATGCCGAACCGGACCAGGTGGCGCCGGCCGATACCGCAGAGGGAAACGCAGAGATCATCCGACGGGTACTGAATGGGGAACGAGGGCATCGCAGGGATCTTGTGCTGGCAAATGCCTCCGCGGCTCTGGTGCTCGCTGGAGTAGCCGCGGACTTCGTGGCAGGCGTTGCTGTCGCAGCCGCAAGCATCGATTCCGGCGCGGCGAGGGATCGACTCGCACGCCTGATTGAGGTCTCTTCAGTATGACTCAATGGGATGATCGGAATACTCCCACCATCCTCCGCACGATCGTAGCGCACAAACGGCGCGAAGTTGAGGACCGAAAGCAAGCCCGGCCGACCGTACGCCTCTCCGAGGCGCCCCCGGTGCGCGACTTCACGGCCGCCGTCCGACGCGACACCGTGGCGCTCATCGCCGAGGTGAAGCAGGCTTCCCCGTCCAAGGGAGTCTTCCGCGACGACTTCGATCCGCTCGGTCTGGCGGAAGCGTATGCCGCCAACGGCGCAGCCTGTCTGTCGGTGCTGACGGACGAGAAGTTCTTTCGAGGGAGCGACGACTACCTGCGCCGAATTCGCGAACAGGTCAGCATCCCCCTGCTCCGCAAAGAGTTCATCATCGACCCGTGGCAAATCGCGGAGTCTCGCGCTCTCGGCGCCGACGCGATCCTGTTGATCGTAGCTATTCTGACGTTCGACGAACTTCGCTTCTTCAGAGCGTTGGCCTCGGAACTTGGTATGGCGAGCCTGATTGAGACGCACACCGATGAGGAGTTGGACGTGGCACTCCGACTCGACTCTCCCCTCATTGGGGTGAACAATCGAAACCTTCACACCTTCGAAACGACCCTGGAGACGACGGAACGTTTGGCTCCTCGCGTCGTTGCGGATCCGTCTCGTTTGCTGGTGAGTGAGAGCGGCATCGCCTCCCGCGCCGACGTGGATCGGGTTGCCGCGGTCGGAGCGCGCGCCATACTCGTGGGGGAGGCCCTGGTGCGCGAGGGGCGGGTGGCCGACAAGGTTCGAGAGCTTTCTTCTCGGCCCCTGGCGTAGGCACTGTTCGTGGATGCCGCCGATGCCTATGGTCCGTGGGACATCGCGGGGTATCAGGTGCGTATCGAGCCGACTCCACGTCCGCGCCTGATCGCGGCTCGGGGCGGTGTGGACCTGCGCTCCCTCCCGGAGGCCGTGAGGCGAAGCGATGACATGGCCTGGGTGCGGCTGCTACTCGACGGAGCGCTTGAGAGACGGCGACAGCTCAGGGATCTGCTCGAACGTGCCATGGTGACCGGAGCGACGCTGTCCCGAGCCGATCTCGGCCTTCTGCGGGCTGACCCGATCGGTCGGGGAATCCTTGAGGGCCTCATCGTTCGCTCCTGTGGATTGCTCGGAGTGCCATGGCTCTCCGAGGGCCTCGTGGAGTTGATCGGCGGTTCGTTCGATACTCTGGATGCGCCTCTCTGCATTCCTCACCCGATCTCGCTCGAGCACCAGGGCGTCCTTGGCCATTGGCAGAGCTGGATGGACAAGCGCTTCCTCGCTCAGCCGTTCAAACAGCTCCGTCGTGAGCGATATTACGTCGGCGAACCGGACGGGCCCAATCCTGCCAGCAGTTCTCGATTTGTCGGTACCGCGGTCCGTTGGGACCAGGCGCGAGCCATCCTCACGCATCGCGGTTGGAACCGAGTCACGAAATCGACGGCGGAGCGGTATCTGAGCGTACAAGACGTGACTCTCGTCGTGTTCTTCGGCGGAGGCGGGCGGCGGGGTCTCCCAGACGGCGCCGTCACCCTGGGAGTCGTGCGAGCCTGCTCGGGAAAATCTCCAAACCGGGATCAAGCAAAAGCCGGCTCACAATGGAGCCGGCTTGATGAAGTCGTTCGGTCGGAGTGCCTGAGAGATCTCTCTCTGGTCGCGAGTGCCTGCAGCTCCCAATCGGACCCACTCGGACCGGACGAAGCTGAGTAGGCGGGCTATCGCTCGATGAAAATGTGCTGGATCGTCGCTCCCTCCGCCT
>SYKE01000322.1 GCA_005798285.1 Actinomycetota bacterium | reverse complement strand
TCGAGGGGTGTGCCTGAACATCCTGGCAACGGTGGACTGTAGGGGAGCGGCAGATGCGAGGACCGAGCTCGCGGCCAATCCTCGGAGGGCTCTGAGGCTGATCGGGGTCTGATTCCCGACAATCGAATCACCGTGGATCTCACCCCCCTCTCCGACAACGGCGCCGCCGCGATCGTGGTTGGAGTCGGCGGTCTCACCCGATCGCCCACCCTCTTCCCTTCCATCAACCCCATCGAAAGCGGCAATGTCGTCCCCGTGGCAGCATGGCAGGCCTTCCTGGTGGTCAATCCCCTCGCCCCGGTCCCGGTTCGAGTGCAGCAGTCGGGTCTCTTCGGCGACGGCGTCACGCTTGATCTTCAGTTTGCGCCCCCCGCGACCTCCCTCCCGACCTCGACGATCTGCTACCTGGGCGGCCAATACGACCGCCTGGCGGTGACCTCCGGCGCCGCGCAGGTGAACTTCGGCGGCGCATTCGACGGTGGAGCGGTCGCGCTCACCTTCGATCTGGCCCCCACCCCGCCGCCGACTCTCACCCTGAGCGGCCTCGCCGTCACCGGCCCGGCCGGCGCCCGGGTGGAGTTCGACCTGAAGGCGAGCCGGACGCCCGACCCGGGAACGCTCTTCTCGGTCGAGCGGAAGGAAGCCGGCGGCAACTTTGCGCGGATCTCCGGCGGAACCCTCGCCGCGTCTCAGCGGATCTCCGACACCACCGTGGTCGCCGGAGTCACCTACACCTATCAGGTAAAGATCGACGGCACGGCATCCGTCTCCAACACGCTGGACGCCGCGGTGCCGCCGATCCTTCTAACCCTCGGCGCCGTCACCGTGGTCGGGCCCGCGGCGCCCTCGGTCCGCTTCGATCTGACGGTGACCGGCGTCCCGCCCCCCGGCTCGATGTTCTCGATCGAACGCTCGGAGCCGGGCGTCGGCTTCAGCCGGATCTCCGGCGGCGCCCTGGCCTCGACGCAGACGATCATGGACACCATGGTTCAGGCGGGTACCACCTATGAGTACCGCGCCCGGGTGGATGGAACCGCGCTGATTTCCAACACGGTCACCGGCGCCGTGCCGGCCTTCCAGCTCTCTTTGGGCAGCCTCGCCGTTGTCGGCGGAGCCTCACCGAAGGTCAGCTTCGACATCACGCCCAGCGCCACTCCACCCATGCCGCTGAACTACTCGGTGGAGCGACAGACCGGAATGGGAGCGTTCACCGAGATCACGACCGGATCGCTGACCTCCACGGAGCGCATCGACGACACGGCGGTCACGCTCGGCACGACCTACCAGTACCGCGCCCGCATCGTGGGGCGACCGGAAGTCTCCAACGTCCTCACGGCGACGGTGCCCGCCGCCCCCACCGGCCGGGCGGACCTGCGGATCACCAGCCTGGCGCCTCCCCGGAATCAGGGAACCAACGTCAACTATCAGGTTCGGTTCAGCGTAATGAACGCCGGACCGGATCCCGCCCAGGGAGTCACCGTCATCTTCACCGCTCCCACGGGCGTTTCGATCCAGGGCTCCGCTCAGGACACCGACTTCGCCTCGAGTCTGGGAACGGGAACCGAGACCTGGACCGCGCCGACCATGGCGCGCGGCCGCACGGCGAACTTCATCGTCACGCTGAACGCGGCAACCGCCGGGACGTTCATGCAGCAGGTCACCGTTCAGGGCGCCACCACCGACCCATCCCTCACCAACAACACGCGAACGTTCTCGACGATCTTCGAGCACGCCGACCTGACCGTTCGCAACCTGAGCGGCTCCGTCACCCGGTCCGGCGCCGCCATCCGGCTGCAGGGCAACTTCATTGCTCAGAACACGGGCCGCGGGCGGTCCGGCGCCACCAAGCTGCGCCTTCTGTTCAGTGCCACCGACACCGCAAACACTCCGCCCGCGGTGCAGGTTGGCGAGTTCGACATCCCCGCGCTCCTCAGCGCGGCGATGAATCGCCAGAACTTCGATGTCACGGTGGTCAACCCCGGCTTCACCGGCAACCAGAACATCTTCCTGGTTGCCGTCGTCGATCCGGGGAACCTGGTTGCGGAGAAGAGTGAAACCAACAACAAGCGCTCTGCCCGGGTTCGGGTTCGATAGAGCGCTCCAGCTCCGGTTATCGGCGAGCATTCCGAGCTGCCCGCCGATAACCGGTCTCCCCGGGGAGGATCAGCCGTCCCCAGGGCGGAATCGGCGCCTGATGGGCGAAGCCGGGACCGTGTTCGCGGAGGATCAAACCCGGCAGGTCCGTGAGGATGGAGACAGATCGCGATGAAGCGAATGGGAACTCGAGGATCGTTCGGCGCACGAGCCGTCGTCGCGGTGAAGTGGGCCGGCGCCGTGATGATGTGCGCCATGCTCGCCGGCGCCGGCAAGCCGAACCCGGTGCGCGCCGCGGCGAAGCCCTACAATGTGCTCTTCATTGCCGTCGACGACATGAACAACGACCTGGGCTGCTACGGCCACCCGGTCGTGAAGTCGCCGAACATCGATCGTCTGGCGCGGCAGGGCGTCCGGTTCGACCGGGCCTACTGCCAGTTCCCGCTCTGCTCTCCCAGCCGCACCTCGCTGATGACGGGGCGGCGGCCGGATGTCACCCAGGTCTACAATCTGCAGAAGCACTTCCGAAGCGTGCTGCCCGATGTGGTGACCATGCCCCAGCTCTTCCAGAAGCACGGCTACCACACGGCTCGGGTCGGCAAGATCTATCACTACGGCAATCCCGGTCAGATCGGCACCGACGGCCTCGACGATGCGCCCTCCTGGAACGAGCGCTTCAACCCCGCCGGGCGAGACAAACGCGAAGAGGATCAGCTCACCAACTACACCCCGAAGCGCGGACTGGGAAGCGCGCTGGCGCTGCTGAAGGCGGAAGGCAGCGACGAGGAACAGACCGACGGCAAGGTGGCCGATGAGGCAATCCGCCTGATGGAGGCCAACCGGGAGCGCCCGTTCTTCATCGCCGCCGGCTTCTACCGACCCCACTGCCCCTACATCGCGCCGAAGAAGTACTTCGACCTCTACCCCCTGGACCGCGTGACGGTGGATATCGGCCCCTGGGACTACCTGAAGGACGTCCCCGAACCGGCGCTCAGCTCCACCCAACCCCGTCCGTGGTTCGGCGTTACGGAGCAGCAGGCCCGGGAGTCGCTGCAGGCCTACTGGGCAGCCATCTCCTTCGTCGACGCTCAGGTCGGACGGCTCCTCGATACCCTCGAGCGATTGAAGATCGCCGATCAGACCCTCGTGGTGTTCTGGAGCGATCATGGCTACCACGTGGGCGATCACTCGCTCTGGATGAAGCAGAGCCTCTTCGAGCGCTCCGCACGGGTCCCGCTGATCCTCTCAGCGCCCGGAACTCGGGGTCGCGGCGGTCACTCCGGCCGAACGGTGGAATTGCTCGATCTCTACCCCACCCTCGCCGACCTGTGCGGTCTCCCCGCGCCGGCGGGCCTGGACGGCAAGAGCCTTCGCCCCCTCCTGGACAACCCATCCGCCCCCTGGGACAAGCCGGCCTACACCCAGGTGTGGCGGGGCCAGTTCCCCGGCCACAGCATCCGCACCGAGCGCTACCGCTACACCGAATGGGACAACGGCAAGCGCGGCGAACAACTCTACGACTACACCACCGACCCCGGTGAAAAGCGAAACCTGATCGGCGACCCCGCCCACGCGGAGGCATTGAAAGAACTGAGGGCCCGCCTCAAAGCCCACTGGTCCCAGGAATACCGCCCCCGCACCGGAACCTGATGGCGCTCTCCACCCCACTCGTGATTCCCGTCTCACCCTCATCACAGCTTGTGGCATCGCCCAAGGACTCGTGCGAGCGATCTCCCCCATGAACCCATCCGAACGAACGTCGCCACCCCGTCATCCCCGCAGAAGGCGCGATGGGCGGACACTCGCTGTCGGATAAGGAGGCGGCGTTGCCGCCGCCCCCTCCCCTCAGAACCGTGCGTGCGAGTTTCCCCGCACACGGCTCAAGCCTCGCCCACTCGTCCCCGATTGGGGCGAGCAGCTAACGCGTTCCTTCCAGTGTCCTCAGTCGCAGGCGTTTGGGGCGATAGCCCCGCGCCCGTAACGAATGGACTGCGGCAAGAAGCTGCTTGGGCGACTTCCAGATCACTCCGTCGACGCCGGGCGTGTTCTTGCCCTGGTTGGTGACCACCCGCTCGACAGCCAGGACTTTGGCGCTGCGAGAGCGGGTGAGGAGGTGTTGCAAGGCGCGAACCTTGCGCCGCATCGCATTGAATGGGTTCCCGCTCTGTGCACGGGGCACACGCCGAGCGCCACGTCTGCAGGGAGGTCGCCCGCTGCGCTAGGGCGCCGGCCCAGCCCGGAGGGCTTTCACGAAGTAGCCCGGGATTTCAATCCCGGTTGGCCCCTGCGCGTTCGGCCCAGCGGTACGGCACAGACCGATCGTCGGGCACGAGACCAACAGGAGCGCAGGGTGATTTGTTTCATACGGGTTGCCGGATCCTCGGATCAGAATTCCCTGGGAGAGACGCGTTCTGGTTTCACGGAACATGCATGAGGAAGGTCGGACCCACCCGGACCATCCAACTGGGACTGTGGAAGTAGGAGAGACAAGATGTCAAACAGCGCCTGCAGCGGCGGAGCCACCCGAATCTGGGCGGCGGGAGTCCTGGTGGCCCTGGGGCTAGGGGTCGGCTCGCGCGCGGCGGAACCGCCCCGCGTCGGCGCTGCCGTTCGTGTCGAGGGCAAGGTGCTGCTCGGCGGCGGCAAAGGGCCGGCGCTCCGACCCTGGCTCGGCATTCCCCGTGGCGCCCTGTTGAAGCTCGACGCGGGCGCCCATGCAGCCGTGGCGCTGGATCGGGGCAGCCGATACGAACTCGCGGGTCCGGTCGTGGCGGTCGTCGGCGACACGAAGGTGGAGCGCCGCTCCGGCACGGGCACGGTCTCAGCCGGGGGCTCGCCGGCGGGAGGCAGCTACCGGATCGGATCGGCCGCCCTGCCCGGCCGGATGATGGGGGGTGTGCTGCGCTCGGGCGGGCTGGAGTTTGCTCCCTCCGCGCCGCACTACGGAAGCTGCGAGCCGGCCGTCAGGTTGAGCTGGACCGCCCGGATCAACGGCATTAAGGAACTCCTCGTCCGGCTCCGCTCCGCCACCACCGGCAAGTCTCACTCCGAGACCACACTCTTGCCGACCACATCCTCGCTGATCCTTCCAACTTCCACGCCCCGGGGCGTCTGGCTGTTGGTGAGCCTCTCGGCTCGAGATGAGCAGTCCACTGTCGCGGAGACCGCCACCTGGCTTCGCCTCGCGACGGAAGCGGAGTGCAAAGGCTACGACGCTCTGCGGAGCGCCGCGGACGCCAGCCCCGCCGATGGCGCACTCGCCCTGCTGGCCGCCGAGCGCGCGATCGGCCTCGGGCTCTACGACGCGGCTCGGGATCGCCTCAAGGCCCTCACCGAGTCCCAATCGGACGCGCCGACTCTGGAAAGCGCCCAATTATTGAAGGCCCGCACGGATCGAGAGCAAGAACGGCTGGCCCGCCTGCTCACCGGCGCCCGGTAGCCCAGCCTTGAATTCCACCCACCGAGACTCCAGGGCGCCCGTCGATGCCGCCGAGGCGCCGTCCGGGCGGCGGTCAAAGTGGGAAGTCTGGGGGTTCCGCTTGTCGCTGATTTCGGCGGCACTCACGGCGCTCCTGACGCTCGGTCCCCTTGAAGCGCTGGAACTCTCCGCGCAAGACCTCCGCCTCGCAGCGTCTCCGAACCCACCTTCAGCCCCCCCCATCCTCCTCGTCGGCATCACCCCGCAAAGCTACGAGCGCTATGCGGAGTTTCCAGAACTGTTCTGGGGAATGATCCGCGCCCAGGCGCTTCGACGCGCCGCCGGGCTCGGCGCTCGCGTGGTGGCGCTGGATTTCCTGCAGCTTCGCTCAGCCGACGCGTTTCTGAACCGGCTGCAGCCGAAGGTCGACCTGTTCGGCGGGGCGCCGGACCAGCTCTTCGCGGAGGCGGTTCGCGATGTCCAGAAATCCGGCACCCGGGTGGTGCTCGGATGGTCGCTTCGTGGAGGTCTGCGTCCCGTCGAACCGCTCGGTAGTTCCGGCGCGGACCTGGCCTTTCTCGATCGAGGACCGGAAGCTGCGGAAGAGCAGGGAGGCGTCGTCCGTCATGTGCTGTTGGGCGTGGGGTCGAACAGCGCCCTGCAGCCCGGCTTTGCCGCCGCGGTGGCGCTCCGGATGCACGGCGAAACCCCCACGGATCCGGGGGCCCTCCGCCGGCTGGAGACGCCGTTCGTCGGGGGACCCTGGCCCCACTCGATGCGGGTGAACTTCACCGGCGGCAGCGTTCGCGGCAACCGCTCCCGTTTCCGCGCGATCCCCCTCGAGATGCTACTCGAAGGCGACCTCAGCCCGGAGCTCCAGAGCGCCTTTCAGGGAGCAGCGGTCCTCATCGGACCGATGGACGACGCCGCCAACGACCTTCACCGCGCCCCCGGCGGAGAGTACCACGGCGTCGAGATCCACGCGCACGCGCTCGCGACGCTGCTCGATAATCGCCCCCTCCGCCGGCTCCCACTCTCCGCGGAGGCGACCCTCGCGCTGGCTCTGGGCCTACTCGCCGCATGGCTTCTCCGATCCCGGCGCCTGCCTTTCGCCGTGGAAGCCGCCGTGCTGGCGCTCGCCGCCGGAGCAGTCTGGATCACCGCGAGTCTCGGTCTACAGCACGGTTGGCTCATTCCGGTGGTGGGGCCTACGCTGGCGCTTCCGGCGGTGATGGCCTCCACTTCGCTGTTCCGATTCATCCACGAGTTTCAGGCGCGCGGCTGGGCGGAGCAGGTCCTGGGGCGGCAGGTCGATTCCCGAGTCGCGCGCACCCTCCTGGATCAGGAGGCCGCCAACGAGCTCGGCGGCCGTACCCGCGAGGTGACGGTGCTCTTCACCGACCTCCGCGGCTTCACAAGCTGGGCCGATCAGACAGATGATCCCGCGACATTGCTCCCCATTCTGAACGCCTACCTGGAAGAGATGGCTGAGTGCGTTCGCGCGGAAGAGGGAACCCTCGACAAGTACATCGGAGATGCCGTGATGGCGTTCTGGAACGCTCCCTTCCCGCAGCAGGATCACCCGGCGCGGGCGGTGCGCTGCACCCTGCGGATGCGCGAGCGCCTCGAAGCGTTCAACGCCGACAGAGAACTCAACGGGGAGCCGCCGCTGCGGATGGGCGCGGGCATCCAGAGCGGCCAGGCACTGGTGGGGCAGGTTGGAAGTCGGCGTCGAATGAGTTACACCGTCATCGGAACCACGGTCAACGTCGCCGCGCGGCTGGAGAGCGCCACCAAGGAGCTTCCCGACCCCGGCGCCTGCGAGGTGCTGATCGGCGACGGCGCCTGGGAGCGCCTCGCTGCGGCCGGAGCACCGTTCCGTGGAGAGTCGGTGACGCTTCCGCTGAAGGGCCTCGCCCGTGCTCAGACCGCCTGGCGACTCGACCCACACGCTCTACCCGGCGGCAAGCCGTGAGCCCGGCAACTCCACCCGCCCCAAGACGGTCGCTCCGAGGGCGTCTCTCATCCACCCTTCAGGCTCCGGTCGCCAACTCGCTTCAGCTCGACCGTGACCTGAAGAGAAGGCGCCCGACTCCATCCTTCTGGGCTGTCTTCCCGCTTACTCTGCTGGCCTCGGTCAGCGTCGCCGGGGTTCCGGCGGCAGTCGCAGCCTTCCGAAGGGCCGGCGCCCCCCACGCTCGGCGGTCTGCCGCCGATGAACTGCGACCCGATATTCAAAAGCTGCTGAGCGAGGTCCGGGAGTCCCTCGGAAAAGCGGAAGATCCCAGGGCCATCCAGTCGGCCACCGAGGCGGTGCGACGGGTCGGCCAGGATGGCCCAGCCGCGCTGGAACTCGCATCCAAACTCGCAGCCGAAGCCCTGACTCCGGCCGGCTCGGGCCGTCTGGAAACGGCGAAGGCTCTCTTTCTTCTCACCCTCAAGCTGAGGGAAACGCACGCCCCGGGTTCGGAAGCCGTTGCGCTCGCCTTCCATGGCCTCGGAGCCCTGGAGCATGCCCATGGCAACCTGAAGGCAGCCCGAACCTACCACGAAGAAGCGCTCCGGATTCGGGAGCGCCTGGGGCCTGGGTCGCTGGGAGTGGCCACCAGCCGGTTTCATCTGGGCCTCGTTGCCCTCGCGACCCCCGATCTCGACTCCGCCCGGGAGCACCACCAGCGGGCCATAGAAATTCTCGAAAAGCTCGCGCCCACTTCGCTGGCCCTGGCCTCGTGTTACGCCTCGCTCGGGAGCGTGGCGCAGACGCGGAATGACCTGACGGCGGCCCGAACCCAGCTTCAGCGGGCGCTCACCCTGCTCGACGCGGCCGCTCCCCGCTCCCTCGAAGCCGCCAACATCCTGAACAATCTCGGCGCCGTGGCCCTGGCCCAGGGCGATCTGACGGCGGCGAAGGCGTATCACTCCCGGGCTCTCGCGGTTCGCGAGGAAAAGGCGCCCGACTCTCTGGAGGTGTCCGCCAGTCTGAACAACCTGGGAGAGGTCGCACGCTCGCAGGGCGATCTGGACACGGCCCATGCGCTTCACCTGCGAGCACTGACGATCCGCGAGCGGCTCTCTCCCAATTCCCTCGAAGTCGCGGCCAGCCGGAACAACCTCGGCGTGGTGGCCTACACCCGCGGCGATCTCAGTGCGGCCGAACGATACTACCGAAGCGCTCTCGACCTACAAGCCCGAATCGCGCCGGGTTCTCTGGAGGTGGCGGCCACTCTCGACAATCTCGGATTGGTCGCCTTCTCCCAGGGAGATCCCGATGCGGCGTTGCCACAGCATGCCTCGGCGCTGGAGATTCGCCGCCGCCTCGCGCCGGAAACCCTCCTCGTGGCCACCAGCTTCAACAATCTGGGAATCGCCTCGTTCGCCCGCGGCGACCTGGTTGAGGCGAAGAAGCGCCATTCCGATGCACTCCGGCTCTACCAGAGGATCGCGCCGGACTCTCTCGGCATGGCTGCCGCTCTCACCAATCTGGCGGATGTGGCTCGGGTTCGGGGGGATCTCAGAGCAGCGGAGTCGCAGTATGAGCGGGCCCTGAGAATTCGGGAAGCAAAGGCCCCCGGCTCGCTCGATGTCGCAGCATCCCTGACCAATCTGGGCAGCACGGCGCAGACCCGGGGCGACCTGGCGGCCGCAGGGGAATACTACCGGCGCGCGCTCCGAATTCAAGAGGAAAAGGCGCCCGGCTCTCACGACATGGCCGCCACGCTGAACAATTTGGGCCTGCTTGCGGCGCAGAACGGCGATTTCACGGCGGCCGAAGCGTGCTATCGGGAGGCGCTCCGCCTCGAGAGACGGCTCTCCCCCTCATCGCTTTCCGTCGCGGCGGCCCTCAACAATCTCGGCGGCCTCGCCCGCGAGAAGCAGGATCTGAAAACGGCTGCCGCCTGTTACTCCGAGTCGCTGGACCTGCGCCAGAAACGGGCGCCTGGATCTCTCGAGGTCGCGGGCAGCCTGAACAACCTGGGGCTGCTGGCGGAGGCGCGGCACGATCCTGCAGCGGCCGACCGCTACCACCGACGGGCCCTGAAGATTCGCGAGACGAAGGCGCCCGGATCCCTCGACCACGCCGTGAGCCTCAACAATCTGGGCCGGGTCGCCGAGGCGCGGCGGGATCTGCGGACGGCAGAGCGCCTGATGTCATCCGCCTGGCGAATGGTGCGAAAGCAGGGCGGCAGCATCACGGGGGACGAGGCTCGGAGAGCGTTTCAGGAGCGCCGCGTCTATCTCGGCTCGGATCTCGAGCGGGTCCGGCTCGCGCTGGGAGACGTGACCGGCGCGCTCCGAACCGTGGAAGAGGCCCGCGCTCAGGCGCTTCAACAGACTCTGTCCGAGCGGGCGCTGGAGCGAACCGCCGATCCTGCAGCCATGCGGGCCTTTCGCGAAGCCCGCGCACGCGAGCACATGACTCGTACGGCTCAATCGCTGGCTCTCGCTCGAGAGCAGCGAGCCGAACAGACTCTACAGCAACCTGAGACTCCCTCCGGAGGGGCGGCGGAGGCGATTCGCGGGCGTCTGGAAGGATCTCGACAGGAGAGCGAAGCGGCCCGCGAGGGCGTCATTCGAGCCCGAGTGGCCACCGAGAGAGCCTGGGAGCGAGTGAAAGCAACGTCTCCCCGCGGCGCCCTCGCGGAGCCGCTCGGCTTCGACCGGGCGCGCGCCGCCTTGCGGCCCGGAGAGCTGTTCCTGGCCTACTCGGTTGGCGAGGCGCGTACCCAGCTCTACCTGCTGACCGGCGGTCGAACTTCCGCCATCCGATCCTTTGTCATCCCCATGGGAGAAGCCGCCCTCCAGACGCGCGTGAGCGCGCTGAGTCGCAGCATCACCGACCCCGGCAGTGACGAGACTCGACTTCGACGCTACAGCCGCGAGATGGCCTCCCTCCTGCTGCCTTCGGAAGCCAGACGCACACTCGGCGCGAGCAGCCGCCTGATCCTTTCGCCGGATGGACCCCTCTGGGATCTACCCTGGGCCGCGCTGGTGCTGCCGGAGTATGGAGATCGGAAGCGCTCTCTGGGTCTGGAGAAGCGGCTACTTTTCACGCAGTCCCTGTCGCTTCATGCGCGCGCCGTCCGCCCATCCCGCGATGCGCTGTCGAACGTCCGGGGAGTGCTCGCACTGGGAGACTGTCTGTTCGATCCCCAGTCCGTCGCGCTGGCTCGACGTCAAACGGATCGACAGGTGAAACTGCGTCCACCGAGTCCCCTGATCGACGCAGGAACCCTCAAGCTCGCATCTCGGGGCCCTCGTGAGGTTCTTCGCGGCGAACTCGGGGAGTGGAAGCCACTCCCCGCCACACGACCCGAAGCCGAAGCCGTGGCAAAGCTCTACGGCGGCCGTCCGATCACTCGCCTGGAGGCGACTGAGGCAGGTGTTCGCCGGCGCCTCTCCCGTGCCCGGATCATTCACCTGGCGACTCACGGCCGTTACTTCTCTGTCGATCCGCTGCTCTCCGGCCTCATTCTAACGGCTCCGGCGCCTGGCGAACAGGTGACCCCCGAGACGGATGGAGTGCTGGAAGCCGCGGAGATCCTCGACCCCTCCCTCCGGGTGAATGCCGATGTGGTGGTGCTCTCCGCCTGCGGTACCGGCCGCGGGAAACTGGAGCGGGCGGAAGGGCTGGTCGGCCTCACCCGATGCTGGCAGATTGCCGGCGCGCGGAGCCTGGTGGCGAGTCAGTGGAGCGTAGCCGACACGAGTACTGGTCGCCTGATGGCAGCGTTCCACCAGGGCCTGAAGGCAGGATGGCCAAAGGACGAGGCGATGCGCCGTGCCATGAGGCAACTCGCCGCACAGGCGGAGACCGCGCACCCCTTTTACTGGGCCCCGTTCCTCGTGACCGGCGACCCCCGACCGATTCAGGATGGCCGCACTCTCCAGGGAAAGTAACGAGGGGCCGCGCTCCCCCCGGCATCCACCGTTGAGTTCCGGGAGTCCGGGGGAATCGATCAGCACCTCGTACCGGCACTGCTGGCTGACCGCCGGAGGGGTTTCCGGGAAGCCCTGCTTCCGCAGTCGTCAACCTTGAAGCGTCAGAACCTCCGCGACAGCTTCATCCACGGAGCGCGCCCGCAGATTGGCCTCGTGAACCATCCTTTGCAAATCGGAGACATCGACCGATGAACTGGGGACGTTTGCTCCCGATATCCTGGCGAGACTCGCCTGGATCGATCCCAACGTTTGAACAATCAACTCCTGCTGGGCCTCGGCCTGTTCGCGGGCCGGCCGCATTCGCTGGGCACTCTCCAACCGCCCTCGGCACAGCTCGATGGTCTGCTCCATCGTGGCGCGCGCAATCGGATCACTCTGGGCGTCCCGCTTCGCCGCCAGCGCGCTGAGCTCGCTTTGCAGTGCAGAGATGGAGTCCGTCGCCGATGTGGCGGAGAAACGGAGCAGCAGCGTGTTCAACTTTCGGTAGCTGGAGAGCAGCTCATTGAGCTGCGCCAGCAAATCTCGTTGAATCTCCGGACTGACGGTGGCTCCGACATCGGCCAGAGCAGCCACCGCCTGGCAGTAGAGCTGTTCAGCCCGCGAGAGGGCAATCAACGCGGATGCGCTCCGCATCACATCCGGATTGACATGGCGGCCCAGATCCTTCTGAACCTGCTGGAATGTACCCACCACAATGCCAACGGCAGCAGCGCTGAGCGACAGGAATGCCAGCACGCCGAGGCCCTCGTTGGTGGGCGCCAGCAGCGGCAGCGACAGCCAACTGAAAAGCAGAACTGCCCCCGCTCCCCAGAACCGCGCGGACTGCCGCTTCACATGCTGACGCCAGACCTTGGCGCCTTCCGCCTTCACGCGAGCCGTCGTCGGGTCCAGCACCGCGTTCGGTGCAAAGATCTGGGTGTAGCGTTCACGAATGGCAGCCTGAATCGTGGGATCGACTTCCTCAGAACGGATCATGCCGTGAGGTTCACACTCCCGCCGCGCTTACCCTGCAAGGGGGCGCCGCCCGCGAGAACAGCACCCCGAGCGAACGCAGTTACGGGAAGATCGTGCCGAGGCGATTGTCGAACGTCCAGACATAGTCCCGGACTTTCTCGCCTTTGACCCACTTGGCATGACCATCCAGGAAGACATAGTTGTCCCCCTCCTGGTGCCGAAGCGGCTTCCCCTGGTAACCAAGGGTAGCCGTGTTGACGTTGGTGTGGGGGTAGATGTACGAACCCTGAAGTCGGGATGGATTGCTGTCTCCCATGATCACGGTCTCCGCCGGCCTCTCCAGCATCGCCAGCGTGGTCCCTTCGTACAGGGGTCCGGTCCGCCCGGCGAAGGCGGGATATCCGCTCTGAACATAGGTGATCTGCCAGTTCCAGCCGTAGTTCGAGATCAGAGAACCGTAGGTGGTGTTGCCGCTTGTGGGCGTCTTGATCGGGGCGCTTGGGCATGAGAAGACCCCGAAGTTCTTGATGTAGGGACCCAGATAGATGGAGGGCGGCACCAATCCGTTGGTCGTGTTGTACGACATCCCCCCGGAGGGATAAACGCCGACGCCCCGGTAATTGTAGGCAAACCCCAACTTCTCATCGTAGTCCTGCAGATACATCGCGACGGCCGTCGCGATCTGCCGGGCGTTGCTGGTGCACTGGGTTTTACGCGCAGCTTCCCGCGCCTGGGCGAACACGGGGAAGAGGATAGCAGCGAGAATGGCTATAATGGCAATAACTACCAAGAGCTCAATGAGCGTGAACCCTGAGCGCTGGCGCCGGTTGAGGCGTGGCATGGGCAAACTCCACGGATGATCGAGCAGGTAGGACACCTGCCAATGGTGATATTGAACACATTTCTTCCATTTCCCTACAAACAGGCTGCGGTAATGAATCCGACCGAGGCAATGTTGTCGAAGCGGACGGTGGACCACCAGTCCCATACGGACGATTTCTTTAGCGGAGGAGTATGGTGTCGACGATCGAGTTCAGCGCTACGGTTGAGTTATCGTCCGACGGACGCGCGTTCCTCAAGTTGCCGTTTGATCCGGATCTGACCTGGGGCGTTAAGAGTCGGCACCATGTGAGCGGCGAGATCAGCGGCCGAAAGTTTCGCGGCCCCGTTGAACGGCACGACTCCGGGTGGCGATTATCGCTGGGTCCCGCCTGGCGGAGGGATTGTGGAATTGAGGTCGGAGACGCGGTTACCGTGCTTCTCGCGCCTGAGGGCCCTCAGTGGGACTCTCTTCCGACAGACCTCGCAGAGGCGCTCGATGCTGAACCGGAAGCCCGCGCTTTTTTCGAGTCGCTGGCTACCTTCTATCGAAAAGGCTACCTGCGTTGGCTCGAAGGTTCCGCCCGTCGACCGGAAGTTCGGCGAGAACGCATCCGAGAGTGGATCGATCTTCTGAAGGCCGGCAAGAAGAGCCGTCCATGAGCTCGGCCCGTGTCGGGCGGGATAGCGACTCCATCGCTCACCGTCGAAGATCCGTGCCGAGCGGCCGTCGGGCGAAGACGGGTTCAGGCCCTGTGATAGAATCGGTCGTTCCGAGCCTGCGGAGCTTGATCGCGACGCCTCCCTGGTGCGGAGCGAAGAACGCATCCTGGTGACATTGCATCGCTGGACCGGGCCACCGGTCGACACACATACGTACCTCCTGACGGATCCGGCCACTCGTGAAGGCTGGGTGATCGACGCACCGTACGGAACAGCGCACGGGGTGCTCCGCCACTGTCGGGAGCATGAGGTGCGCCTGTCCATGGTGTTTCTCACCCACGGACACTTCGACCACCTGCTTGATGTGTCGATCTATGTCGACGCCGGGATTCCCATTGGAATGTCGCCCCTGGATCGCCCGCTGCTTCAGTTGCCGCAGACGGAGGCCTATGGGGTTCCGTACCCGATGCCGAAGTTCCCCGTTTCGCGACTGTTCGGAGAGGGAGACCGACTGCGGCTGGGAGACCGAGAGTGGGTGGTGTGGCACATGCCGGGTCACGCTCCAGGTCATCTGGCGCTCATCCAACCGGACACCGGGCTGATCATCGGAGGAGATCTGCTCTTTCGAAACGCCTATGGGAGAATCGACCTCCCGCTCGCGGATGCGGAGGAGATGACGATCAGCCTCAGCCGGTTGCTGGAGTGTCCGGATTCCTGGCGCGTTCTACCGGGCCACGGAGAGGAAACCACCATCGGCGCCGAGCGGAGCTGGCTCGGCCCTCTAGTGGTCTGTCAGGGCGGAGTTGATTCTTCACCGGAGCCTCGGACGAAGATGTGATTCACTTGGTGTGGAGGTAATCCCTGTGCCCAAGAAATACCGCGTGACGCTCACACCAGACGAACGCGAGCAGTTGTCCGC
>SYKE01000321.1 GCA_005798285.1 Actinomycetota bacterium | reverse complement strand
GCGGACAACTGCTCGCGTTCGTCTGGTGTGAGCGTCACGCGGTATTTCTTGGGCACAGGGATTACCTCCACACCAAGTGAATCACATCTTCGTCCGAGGCTCCGGTGAAGAATCAACTCCGCCCTGACAGACCACTAGCGTGTCTCCGTTATCCGGTCGTAATCGGACCCATCATGGCTCCGCGATCAGCGTGTTGGAGATACGGCCGATGCCTTCGATCTCGACCTCCACCGTATCACCCGGTTGGAGGAAGACGCCGCGGGCGCTGCCGACGCCGCCGGGGGTGCCCGTTGCGATCATGTCGCCCGGTTCCAGCGTCACGACGCGGGAGATGAAGGCGACGATTTCGGGCACGGTGAAGATCATCTCCGCCGTCGAAGAGTCCTGTCGGATCTCTCCGTTGACGGTGGTTCGAAGCGACAGGGCATGCGGATCGGCGATGTCCTCCCGCGTCACGATCCATGGGCCGCAGGGGGCGCTGGAGTCGCACCACTTTCCCACGAGCCAGTCGAAGAAGCGGTTCATCTCTCGCTCCGCCTTCGGGGGCGCCTTAGAGTCGAGGCTGCGCTCGGAGAAGTCGTTCAGCACGGTGTAGCCGAGGACGTACGACTCCGCATCCTCCACCGGGATGTGCTTCCCGCGGCGGCCGATGACGATGACGAACTCGCCTTCGTAGTCCATCTTCCGCCCGATCCGCGGATGTATGAGGGCGGCGCCCGTCCCGATGAGCGTGGTGGTCGGCGGCTTCATGAAGAAGTAGGGGTAACTCTCATCCTTCTCATAGGTCGGCCGTCCGCCTTCCTTGATGTGCTCCCGGTAGTTGCCCGCCAGACAGAAGAGCTTGCGGCAGCCGGGGATGGGCGCCTCGAGGGCCACCTCGGAGAGGGGGTGGATCTCGCCGCAGGGATGATCGTCGTCGGCGGCGGCGACCGCCTCGCGGGCTGCGGCGAGCAGCGCTTCGCCCCCATCCGCCAGCGCGAGGGTATCAGGGGCGAGGGCGGAGAGATCGAGGACCCGATCGCCGGACAGCAGCGCGCCGGGACGGGAGTCCCCATCCCGGCGGAAGGTTAGAATTCTCAACTCAAGAATCTCCGAGGGCTTCCGCCGGAAGAGGCGCGGCGGGCGTTGCTTTAGTGCTAGAGACTCCGAAGAATCTCCTGCGCGGCTCGTTCGGCGGACTGGAGGGCGCCGGAGATGGAGCCTCCGGGGTAGACCCAGCTTCCCGCCACGAAGAGGTCCCGAAACGTGGTGCTGGCGCCGGGAGCATACATGCCGGACTGATCCGAAAGCGCTGCCCAGCCGAAGGCGGCCCCGCCCGCCGCAAAGGCGCGCCGCTCCACCTCCAGCGGCCCTTCAAAGCGCTCGGAGTCTTCGTCGAGCACCGAGCCGGAAATCAGAGCAGCCGCACGTTCCAGGAGCTCCCATCCCATCTCGTGTCGGAGATCCAGGTAGCTCTCCTTCTGGTCGAACTCGTGGGTTCGACGTTCGGGAAACGGGACGTCCCACCGGTCGGGCCGGTTGTAGGGGACGGGCCCCGTGGCACAGAGAAGCGAGCGCTCCTCTCCTTCCGGACCGACGGGACCCAACGGCTGGACGGTGAGCGTGAACGCATCGAAGTCGGGAATGCTCGCCTGAAGATCGCGATAGGCGGCCTCGGCGTCAGGGGACTTCTGGTAGAGCGTGGTGCGCACCGCGGTGGGCGTGCTGAGTGTGACTTCGGCGGTGGCCTGAAGCGCGGAGAGCGAGGTGACAAATCCCCGACGCAGCGGCGGGTAGCCCGCTTGAAGCTGGTCCGGGTCCATCATCAGGTCTTCGAACAGATCCGTGGGATCGATCGCCGCGGCGATGGCCTCGGCGCGGTGTTCCGTTCCATCCTGCAGCACCACGCCCTCGACGCGTCCGCCGCGGCGGATCACCCGCGTGACGGGCGACCCGGTCCGAATGGCGCCGCCGGCATCCAGGAGCACTTCTTGGAGGGCCTGCACCAGGTCGCTCACCCCGCGCGGCAAGCGTCCCGCCCGGCGAACGTGCAGCGAGTGCCACACTTCGGCAAATCGGGCGGCGGAAAGCAGCGAGGGAGGGAGCCCGGCAAGGATCCAGGGCAGGGTGAGGAACGCGCGCGCCTCGGGCGATTGCACCAGCGGCCTTAGCCACGCGCCAACGGTCTGATCGTCGTAGCGCATCAGGATGTCGGTCGGCGGCTCGCCGTAAGTCAGCCGCTCCAGGTCATCTTCCGCGCTGATCAACTCCTCGATGAAGCGGGTGATGCCGGCGCCCTCCTCCGGAAACTTCTCGCAGAGTTCGGTTCGCCACCGTTCCGGATCGGCCGGGACCACCATCTGGTCCGTTCCGATCTGCGCCACATACAGAGGATCGACTTCCTCGATCCGATCCGCCAAACCGAGTTCGGTGAGGATGCGTCGTACGGGCCCGTCTTCGCCGCACCCGCCGAGCCAGGAAACGCCTGAGCCGGGCAGGCGCCCTTCCGCGGCGCTAAGCGCCATGCCGCCCAACTCCGCGGCGCGCTCGTAGAGCGTGACCACCGCCCCCCGCCTCGCCAGCAGCGCAGCGGTGCACAGCCCGCCCAATCCGCCGCCGATAACGACCACTCCCCCCGTCAATTCACTCGATTCGTCGTTGATCGTACCCAGAAGTCACCTGCCCTTCAAACAGCCCGGACCGCCTCCCCACATGGACGGCAGGCCCAGGAGGTTATACCACGCCGAGCCACGGCGCACGCCTCCGCCATCTCCGGGGCTCCTCCCTCCGAGCTTGTTGATGCCCTAAAGCAGCGTTCCCGAAGGGTCCCGTTCCCAGAAGTGGTCCGCCTGGGATCGCCCAGGTTTCAGCGGGATTCTGAACCTGGATCCTCGGTTCAGGCCCAAGGATGACGATGATCACGGGGTGGGCCGGTGGAGTCACTCGGTGCGACCGCTACAGAAGTGCGGCTCGGTGAACGAGGCCGCCGCCGTTCCATCGACCGTTCACGGCGACCCCAAATGTGCGTTCGTGTACCTTGAGGACGGTTGGCGGCTCGGACGGAGCTTCGCGCTTCCGGGGGGATCCAGTCGCTGTGACATTGTGCTTCTGGCTGGCTCGTCTCGGCAGGTGGCCCGTGGATGTGAGATCGGGTGAGAGCGCTGGTCGAGAACTGCTTGCGGTAATCAAACTCCTGGATCCTCGGGTCAGGCCGGAGAATGACGATGATTGAGGGGTGGGCCGGTGGAGTCACTCGGCGCCAGCGTTACAGAAGTGCGTCTCGGTGAACGAGGCTGCCGCGGTTCCATCGACCGTCTACGGCGATTCCCATTCGGCGGCGGTGGACCATGAGGACGGTTCGCGGCTCGCCCTCCACTCGCCACTCGCTCCCATCCCCTCCACTCGCCACTCGCTACTCCCCACTCGCCACTCGCCCCATCCCCCTCCATTCACCATTCACCATTCACCATTCACCATTCGCCCACTCGCTACTCCCCACTCCCTACTCGCCGCCCGAAAACAGGAAGAAGTCACCCCGACGACGGACTGAGAGTGGGAGGTGTCCTTCGACCATGTCACGACTCATCTATCGGTCCCTGATCGTGCTCGGCGCGGCGGGGGTGTTGGCGGCGCAGGGCGTATCGGCCCAGCAGGCGGCCCAGGCGGTGCAGGCGGGTCAGGCTCAGCGGGCTCAGGCGCCGCTGCCGGTGCTCAATCCGCCGCCGACGGTGGCGAATGCGGCCTACGGGCTGCACCCGCGCCAGGTCATCGACTTCTGGAAGTCGACTTCCGCCGAGCCGGCGCCGCTCGTTGTGTTCATCCACGGGGGTGGGTGGCAGGCCGGCGATAAGACGGGGATCGGGAACGCTCGGTTGAAGCGGATCCTCGGCGCCGGGTTCGCGGCGGCTTCCATCAATTACCGCTACACGCAGCAGGCCCAGGCGGACGGCATCGTGCCGCCGGTGAAGGCGCCGCTCCACGATGCCGCGCGGGCGATCCAGTTCATCCGCAGCCATGCCGCGGAGTGGAACATCGATCCGAAGCGGGTCGGCGCGACCGGCGGCTCTGCGGGAGCGTGCACGTCGCTCTGGCTCGCGTTCCACCCAGACCTCGCGGATGCTACGAGCAGCGATCCGATTGCACGGCAGTCCACCCGGTTGCAGGCGGCGGCGGTTATCGGCGCTCAAACCTCGCTCGATCCGCATCAGATGCGGGAGTGGATGCCGAACATGACCTACGGCGCTCACGCCTTCGGCTTCCGCACGGCGGATACCGATCGGAAGGCAGAGTTCCAGCGCTTCCACGAGGGCCGCGACAGTGTGCTGCACTTCATTCGGGAGTACTCGCCCTACGAGCAGGCGGGCGAGGGCGATCCGCCGATCTTCATGGAGTATCCGACGCAAGACAAGCCGGCGGTGGTGGGGGAGACCCAGAAGGACCCGACTCATTCTGCGGTGTTCGGCCTCACCTTGCAGAAGAAGCTGCAGGCGGCCGGGGTGGAAGCGCGGCTGTCCTACCCGGGGGCTCTGGATCCGGACTTTACGGATTCGCTCGACTTCTTGCTCAAGAAGCTGGCGAAGTAGAGCGAGTGGGGAGGCGGGATCCGAACCGGGCTCGGACCGGCACGGATCCCGCCGAGGCTGGGAACGGGCTTATCGCTCGTCCCCAGCGTATTCGGTGTAGCGCTGGCGGATCTGTCGCACGTGGTAGGCGATGTTCGCGGACGAGCAGCCGAGCACCGCTCCCGCTTCCCGCCACGTCAATCCGCCCATCAAGCACTCCAACACGCGCACCTGAGTCGGGTTCAGCCGACCTGTGAACTCGTCGGCGGTCACCTTTCCAATGGCGGTTTCCACCGGCGTTCCCACTTCGTCGCAGAGCATCTCCGCTTCGAGGCTGGCGCACCGCCGCACCCTGGCGCGCTTCACCGCATCCAGAAGGCGCCAGCGCGCTCGCTGAATGAGATGCTGCTCCGGCGAACCGATCGACAGGTCCACATGAGGGAGGGAGTCGAGCACTCCCAACCATGCCTCCTGAAGGAGGTCGTCGGCATCTTCGCCGCATCGGCGGCCGTAGTACTTCGCCATCCGCTCAAGGCGCGGCCAGAGCGCCCGCACGAGCTCCGCCTGAGCCCGACCGCAGCCGGACTTGGCCAGCGCGACGCGGTCGTCCTCAACCCGGCGCTGCGGCGCGCCCAACCGAACCGATTTTCGAAGCGCCCGTCGTCCGCGCGGCTGACTCGGCGCGGTGGGCGTTTCACAAACTGCGGTGGAACCGTCTTCAATCATCGAGGTCGTCAACACTGCAAAGCTCCCTGTCTCGGGGCAAACAAACAAAAACCGGGTCGTAGACTAAAACAGCCCACAACCCGGTTGAAACCGGAGCCCCGGAAAAAAGGAAGCCCGCCGAACCTCTTCTGAAGAGGCCCTCCGTCTTTACTGGTCGTTAGTAAAGAACGGCGAGACGAGCAATCCGGGGCGACGCGAGCTGCGCGCGGGACGATGGGCTCACCAGATGAACCATTCGCATAACTCTCCTCTCCCAAGATCTCTGCCCGTCTGGGGCAACAAAGGGCGGGGGTGTTGCGCCCCCGCGGTGCTTACATCCTACCGTATCGAGAACTCTCTCACCAGCGCTAAGGGCCCGCCAGCAATCAACCGAATCCTGACGACCCTCTGTGGATTGTGATTCGATTCGGGTATGACCCAGGCCCAAATCACCACGTTCTACAAGTCCCTCGTGCCCCTCTTCAATGAGCGCCTCAGGCGGCTCTTC
>SYKE01000320.1 GCA_005798285.1 Actinomycetota bacterium | reverse complement strand
TGTTGCTGCTGCTGGTTCTGGGGGTCGTTTTCGTTGTTGTCCTGCTCCAGTGCCTTGGCAAGCTGTTCCAACAGGTTCTGCGCTTCCATCTGCGCGGTCTGTGTGGGGTCCATTCGGGTGTTGGATTGTCCGAGCGCCTGACCGGCCCGGCTCATGGCGCCGCGGGCACGGCCGGAGAACGCCTTGAAGACATCACCCGGGAGATCGCCCTCGAGCTTGCCGGCGTCGGACTCGATGCCCGACTGTGCTCTGGAGAGACGTTGGGCGTTCGCTTTGAACTCGGGCTTTTCCGCATTGGCTTCCGAACCGGCGTCGAGCTTGGCGGTCTCTTCCCTCACCGCCTTTTGACGCGCTGCGAGTTGCTGAAGGTTTTTGCGGAGCTCTGCAAACGGGTCGTCGTTTTGCTGCGCTTCCTGCATGGCGCGCTGTAGACTCTCCATGGCCTGGCGCATCGATCGCATCGCCTCTTGCTGTCTTGCCTGCGCCTGCTGCCGATCCCCCTGCTCCAGAGATTGGGCCGCTTCTTCGAGCCTTGGCTGCGCCTGCTGCAGCGATTGCGCTGCCTTTCCTGCAGAGGGCGATCTGCGCTCCAGCCGCTCCAGCTTTCGGCGAAGAGCTTCGATTTGCTGCTTCAGTTCGCGCTCCATCTGTGCCAATTCGCGCCGCTGCTCGGGAGACTGCTCCTGCGCGGTTCGACGTGCGGCGTCTTCCTGTCGCTGCATGCTCTGGCTCAGAGAGCGGGCGGCATCTTGAAGCTGTCGCTCCAACTGCCGGGGATCGCCGGAGTCTGCGGCGTTCTGAAGCTGTCTCGCAGCCTCCTCGAGAGATTGCGCGGCGTCTTCCTGCTGGCTTCGAGCCTGCCCCAGCGAATTCTGCTGGGTGTTCTGCGCAGCTTGCGATTGGGCGCCGGTGACGTCATTCCGTCGGAGTTGTTCGGCCGTCGAGCGCGCGGCTTCGGCTTGATCCGGCTGACGACCTTCCATGGAGCGCGCGGAACGGTCCAGATCCTGCATCGCCTGCGCCGTTGCTCGCTGGAGGCTTTGCTGCCGTTGAGCATTCGCCTGGAGCTGGGCGCGCTGCTGCGGCGTGAGCTCCGACGCTTCCTTACCCACGGTTTGAGGCAGCATCGCCTCGGACTGCTTCTCCAGATCACGCTGCTCCTGAGCCAGGCGGCCGAGGCGTTCCGCCATTCGCTTCAATTCGCTCGTCGGCTGCATGGACTTCTGGATGCTCTCCAGTTCCTGCACGATGGACTGTTGCTGGTTGCTGGTCTCACTCAGTTCTTGCCGGCTCTGCTCCGGAGCAGTCTCTGCGGATGCCTGGGCGCCTCCCAGCTTAGTCGCGGCCTGAGTCATGGCGCCTTTGGAGACCTGATCCAACCGATTTCGAGCCGCGGTCTGCGACTTCCGCTCCGCATCGCTGCCGACCCGGTTCATCTCCGACATTCGCCGCAGCTCGTCGACGCGCCGAGCGAGGTCTTCCGCCGAGCTCGCAGCTCCGCGCTGTCGTTCCTCAGCGGCCTGAATCCCGGTGGGGTTGGGGCGCGTCGAGTTGCGCTGCGCCTCCACGTTGGAGCGGGTTTCCTTCTGCTCCCGGGTCAATTCAGTCATCTGACGGAGCACGTCTTGACGCGCCTCTTCATAGCGCCGTTCGGCTTCACCGCGGTCGATGATGTGGAGCTGATACTCCGAGGTTCGACCGACGTGTGGCCCGTTCAGATTGTCGTAGTCCTGGGCCTCAATCCGGTAAGAGACGGTGTCGCCGGGCTGCAAGGAGAGCGATTGTAGATTCCAGACACTGTCAAGCTCGATCAGCTTCTGGCGTCGGTTGCCGGCGCCTGCCGGAACCGAACCGGATCTCCCTTCAACAGAGTAGGGGACCCGCACCGGACCCACGCCATAGTCGTCGGTGGCTCGAATAGCGAGTGGGATGCGGGCATCGGGCACGACATCCAGATCGCCGTTGGGGCTGCCGAGGGTGACTTCGGGGGTCTCGTCGGCAATGGCTTTGATCGGGAAGGTTTGAACGTCAGGCGCCTCGAACCCGTCCTGATCTCTCAGTTTCACGCGGTACTCGCCGGTCTGCTTCACCTGTACGGAACCGAACACTCGTAAGTCTTCCGTCCGCCACGGAACTTCCGGGGCCGGAGGCATCGTCACTCGGGCTTCTTCAAGAGGCTTGTTTGCCCGCAGCTCCATACGGACATCGGTCCCCACCGGCGCGGCGATTCCCGCGGACTGAAGGGTCACCTCTTCGGCCGGGCGGTCCATGTAGGCCGGAAACTCCAACTTCAGGCGAGCTCCGACGATAGATGCGGCATCTACAATCTCCACCCGGCCGCGGTCCGATTTACCGTCTCCCGCCTCGGCGTAGTACTCGGCAGCTTCGGAGAGGTTCGGCAAGACGTGGGTGAAGGCGCTGTTGGCGTCTGCTGCGAGATCGATGTGACGCCACTTGCGTTCATCCTGAAATCGGTAGAAGAGGCGGGCCTGCTGAACTCGCTTCCCTTCCTGCCGAATCCGAATCTCGAAGTTTGAGCCCCGCAGCGCCCGCGCGAAGGGCAGCGGATCCACCTGGATGCGGGTGTCGCGCCAAACCGGGGTGTTTTTCAGCGCCATCCGAGAGAGGAATGCGGCGAAAGCGGGTCCGGCAAGGATGAAGTGTAAGGCAAGCACTCCGGCAGCAATGCCGACAGCCATACCTGCTCGGCGGACACCCCGGCGCGGAAAGGCGGCTTCGAAATCCAGCGACCCGGCGGCATTCTCGGCATCCCGGGTCAGGTCGTCAATCAGGGTGCGGGAGTAGGGCATCCGCTCCTCATCCCGTTCGCCCGCGAACGAGACGGCGGCCAGGAGGCGTTCTCTCAGCTCGGGATAGCGTGTTTCCACGTATCGAGCCGTGTCGAGTTCCCCGCGCTGGCCGAGAATCGGCTTCAGGATCAACCTTAGTACCAGCGCAGCGAAAGCGATCCCGAGCGCAGTCCAGGCGACTATTCGCGTCTCAATGTCGAGCACGAGGATTCGATCCAGGTGGAAGACGCAAAGAAACGCCGCGAGCAGTGTGGCAGCTGTCCAACCGGCGCCCTCGACGACCATCAACAATCGCTGGAAGCCGCGGGCGCGGGTGAGACGTGCCGAGATCGCCAACTGTGCCATCTTTGTCCGGGCCCTCCGGGGGAGTCAATCGCCGCTGTTCTACCTAGGACGCCGGCGCGTGCCTTACGGTTGCAGTTCCAAGCGGATCCGTCCTTCGCAACATCGCCCTGGAACCCTGCGATGAGCGTGTGGAAGTCCCCCGGGTAGCGGACTCCCGCCGCCGTCCCTGTGAGGCGGGGCGTTCCGGGTTGACCCTTCCGAAAGGGTCTGCTAGCATTCGGTCTCGCGTGACCCCGCTGCGGAGAGTCCAGATGCCTAAATGCAAAACCAGTAAGACGGCCGCCAAGCGGTTCAAGCTGACCGGAACCGGCAAGATTCGGTTCGAGTGCTCGCACCTGAACCACCTCATGTCCTGCAAAAAGGACGGGGGTCGGGCTCGGCGGATGCGCGCCGGCGGTGAAGTGTGCAAGGGCGATATGGATCGCGTGCGCCGATTGCTCCCGAACGGGCTCTAATCGGTCGCGGTCGGATCGTTCTAGATGACTCGGGTCGAGGATGGGGGTGGCTCCCTCTCGGCCCTGATGAGACGGATCGGCTCCGTCGGAGGAAACTAAATGCCACGAGTCAAGCGCGGGATCATGACCCGCAAGCGCCACAACCGCGTTCTGAAGGACGCGAAGGGCTACTGGGGCGCACGCTCTGCGTGGTTCCGGTTGGCGAAGGATGCCGTAGCGCATTCCGGACAGTACGCCTATCGAGACCGTCGAACCCGCAAGCGGGAGTTCCGCCGCCTCTGGATCGCGCGCATCAACGCCGCCTGCCGTGCTGAGGGAATGACCTACAGCCGGTTCGTGAACGGCCTGATCAAGGCGCAGATCAGTATCGATCGCAAGGTGCTCTCCGAGCTGGCGATTTCCGATCCGGCGGCCTTCAGAACTCTGGTGCAGCAGGCTTCGGCCGCTCTCGCCGGCTAGCCCCACCTTCAGGTTGTCGGTCAGTTACCGGGCCGGATGTCGCGTTCTAACGGCGCGGCATCCGGCCCGTTGGCCGTTCAGCCTTCTCTGTTGACGTCTCAACCGCGCGTTTCTGCGCGTGGGACGAGTGGAGTCCCCCATGAGCCATCTGGATGACCTCCGGCAAGCCGGGATGGACCGCATTTCCGCCGCAGCGAGCCTCGCGGAACTGGAAGCGGTGGAGGTCGAGTTTCTCGGTCGCAAGGGGAGCGTGGCCGGCCTCATGCGGCTGATCCCCACGTTGAGCGCCGAGGAGAAGCCTGCCTTCGGACAGAAGGTCAATGCCCTGAAGACGGTGCTGACTCAGGCGGCGGAGGCCCGGCGCTCCGAACTTCAATCCGGGGAGTTGGACCGAAGACTTCGAGCTGAGTCCATTGACATCACCCGTCCCGGCCGCGTGCCGGCGTTGGGCCGCCCACACCTCTTGTCCCAGACCTTCACTCAGGTTGCCGACATCCTCGTGGGTCTGGGGTTCAGGCAGGTTGATGGCCCGGAGTTGGAGGAGTTCCGGTTTAACTTCGGCGCCCTCAACTTTCACGAAGAGCACCCGGCGCTCGATGAGCAGGACTCGTTTTACGTGAGCGACACGCGTCTGCTCCGCACTCAGACCACCGCGCTGCAGGGTCGCGTGATGCCGACGCTAACCCCTCCGTTTCGGGTGTTCACGCTCGGCCGCTGCTTCCGCAGGGAAGCCGTCGATGCCACTCACTACCACACGTTTCATCAGGTGGATGCCTTCCTCGTCGATCGAACCTCCAGCCTGGCGGACTTGAAGGGAACGCTGGGAGCTATGGTGCGCGAGTTGTTCGGCGACGATGTGACCGTCCGCTTTCGACCTGATTTCTTTCCCTTCGTGGAGCCTGGTGTCGAGATCGCAGTCAAGCTGCGGCACCGGTGGATGGAACTCGGCGGCGCCGGCATGATCCATCCCAACGTGCTTCGAAACGTTGGGATCGACCCGACGGAGTGGAGCGGCTTTGCATTTGGCCTGGGACTGGACCGAATGCCCATGGTCCGCCGGAGCATTGATGACATCCGGCTTCTGTTCGAAAATGACGTCCGCCTGTTGCGACAGTTCTGAAGGGAGTAGCCGATGTTGATTCCCGTGGATTGGCTGCGGACGTTTCTCGACCTGCCGGAAGATGCAGAAGCGATCGCCGAACGGCTGACGACCACCGGCAACGAAATCGAGGAGATCCGTGACGAGGGCTACGGCCCGGTGTTCCACCTCAAATTGACGCCGAACCGCCCCGACATGCTTGGTGTCGAGGGCGCCGCACGTGAGTTGGGGGCGCTCTTCGGGCGACCCATCACGCCGGCCCCGGAAGGCCCGGACCTGCAGCCGGCGGCCCTGCCCCCGGTGAGGGTGTCGGTGGAAGACACCGAGCGCTGTCCCCGCTATGTTGGGATCACGATCCGCGGCGTGAAGGTGGGCCCTTCCCCGGCATGGCTGTGTCGACGCGTGGAGTCGGCGGGGATGCGTTCGATCATCAATGTTGTGGATGTCACGAACTTCGTGATGTGGGAGCTCGGACAGCCCCTCCATGCCTTCGACCTCAAGCACCTGCTCGAGAGTCGAATTGTGGTCCGGCGGGCGGCGGCGGGTGAGCGGCTTGTGTTGATCGACGGCGCCGAGGCGACCCTCACTCCGGATGATCTGGTCATTGCAGACGGGACTCGAGCCATCGCCCTGGCGGGTGTGATGGGCGGACGAGAGTCGGAGGTGTCCGTCGACACCGTCGATGTGTTCCTCGAAGCGGCGTGCTTCGCGCCCACCGCGATTCGCCGCACCCGGAAGCGCGCAGGCGTACCCACGGCCGCGTCCTACCGATTTGAGCGGGGGGTGGATCCCAACGGAGTTCTTCGGGCCGCCATCCGCGCCGCGGGGCTGATCGTCGAGACCGCAGGCGGCGCGATCGACGGTGGCTTCACCGACCACTACCCGTACCCCGCGACGGCCCGGCCGATCTCGTTTCGGCCGGACCGTTGCTCTTCGCTGTTGGGGATACGCGTTGGGCCGTCTGAAGCCGAGATCTACCTGACCTCGGTTGGATGTGAGATTGAGCGTGACGCGGACGGCTGGTTGGTCTCAGCGCCATCGCGTCGTCCGGACCTTCAGATTGAGGAGGACCTGATCGAAGAGGTCGGCCGCCTCTACGGTTATGACCGACTCCCGGAAACTCTTCCGACCGGCAGTAGCGGCGCCGGCGCCCTTTCGCCGCTCGAGCAATTCAACCGCCAGGTTCGGGTACTCTTGACTTCCCAGGGTCTGTTTGAGATCGTCGGCAATACTCTGACCTCCCGCACGGCGCTGGAAGCCTCGCGGCTTTCGAGATCTCCGGCGTGGGATGAGCCCCGATTTGAGATCGTGACGCTGAGAAACCCGTTGAGTGATGATCTGGAGTTGCTGAGGCCGAGTCTGCTTCCAGGCCTCTTCGCCCTGGCCCAGCACAACCTCCGCCGAGGATTGGGAGACGTGTTTCTCTATGAGGTCGGACGTGGTCACATGCGGGACGGGGCCGCGGAACCCGAGGAGCACGTCCTGGTCTCCGGTTTGATCTGCGGCAACCGGCTCTCCCACTCATGGAACGCGGGAAGGGATCGGGCCGACTTCTACACGGCCCGAGGCGTTGTCGAGGCCCTGCTGGCTGGTCTGGCGTGCCCCAGGGCGGAGTTCACGCGGGCAGACCATCCGGCGTTTCATCCGGGTAGGAGTGCGTGGATCAAGAGCGGGGCCACGATCTTTGGAATTGTGGGTGAGATCCACCCGGACGTGGCGGCGGCATGGGATTTGCAGGCGGATGTCTACGCCTTCGAACTGGACGCCGAGTTCCTGATGGGGTCTGCCGACGGAGATCGACGGTATGCTCCGCCGAGCCGCTTCCCGCTCGCTCTGAGGGATCTTGCGTTCCTGGTAAACACGGATACGCCCGCGGAGAGCCTCTGCCGGGTCTTTGTCGAAGAGCTGGGCGACTGGTGTCGGGGCGCCCGGCTGTTCGATGTCTATGACGGGAAGTCGCTTCCCCCCGGCAAGGTGAGCCTTGGGTTTGCCCTCCAGATCGGGTCGGACGACCGCACCCTGACGGATGTCGAGGTCGAGGCACGACTGCGCAGCGCCATCGAGCGAGTCGGGCGCGAGTTTGGCGCGGAACTTCGCGGCTAGTTTCGGTGAGGGAGGGGGTGGCTCACGAAGCCGCCCCCTCATATTGGGCTAACCGTCCACGTACTTGGAGGCGATCGTGGTTGCGAACGCGGTCACATAGTCCGGACCATCAACCTTCTCGCGATACTGATCCAATCCCAGAGCTCTCAGGAGCGGCTCGAACTGGGTGAACAGACGTCCCGGTCGCGGTTGAGTTACGGGCTCGACGATTTCCATGTAGACCCGGAGCAGGGCTTCCGTACCGCTGGCCCGGACCAGGCACCAGTGGGTCACCCGTTCGGCGTCGCCGTCGACCCGGTAGACGTTGATGCGGGCGCCGTCGTGGCGCTGCATCCCGGCGGGATAGAACTCGATGACTCGATCTCCCTTTTGATAGCGGGTGGCGGTGGGGTGCACCGTGACCCACACGCCATCCCGCTTCACGAGGAGATGGATTTCCTCCAGTGGACGATCGGGGAGGCGGACCGCAGCCTCGTCGCCTTCCGCGACGGCTGCGATCAGCGAGTCGTGATCGCCGAGCAGGGTGTGGAGGCGATCGAGCACTTCCGACTTCGCCGCTTCGGCGAGATCGGCCAGCGCAGCTTTCTCCGCGGTGGCACGGTCCGGCAGATAGGCATCGAGCCGTTCGAAGTAAGCCAGTCCGCCCAACTGCCTTGCCATGTCGACATAGAAGTCGAGTACGCTCCGGCCGCCTCCAGCAGCTCCCAGGCGAGCGGCAAGTCCGAAGAGCGCAAGGGCCAATGCACACGTGTCCTTATCGCGGTGGATGGTGTCGCCATGCTCGTTCCACGGCTCGAACGGTCCGATCTGGGCGCCGCCACTCTCTTCCATGAGGGCCAGCACCACATTGCCGGAGCCGGATCGGTCGATCTCGAGCGCTCGCTTGCCGAGATTCTTGAAGCCAACGGCTGTCTGGTGCAGTTTCAAGTCGTAGCGTCGGGCTACCAGCTCAGCCAGTACGCTGCTGGCGATGGAGGTGAGAATGTGAAAATCCGCGCCGGCGGCGCGCTTTGAAGCAAGTGCGTCATCCAACGTGTCCAGTTCCGCCCCGGCTGCGGCGAGTAGCCGGTCGAAAGCGATCAGCGTGAAGACCTGATTCGGTGTGAACCGAACGACATTCACCGGCTGCCCGTCGGGTTGGTCGAAGGTGCTGACGAACAGTCCGTATCGTCGGGCTTCCGCGACGCGATCCGACGGCACTCGCACGGCGGTGCCGATTCGGTCGGCATCCATGTCCGCCGTCACCGAGATTGTGATCTCCGGATTGGCCGCCAGCCGGTCGATGGCCCCCGAGACGATCAGCGTCTCGGGAGTGCTGGGGTCCGGCTTTTCAATGCCGCCGATCCTGGGATCTGGAGCCTCATTGATCAGATGGACGGCTCCCCGCCACTCGCCGTCTGGAAGCAGCAACTCGAGGTAGCGCCGCATGGCGCCCCCGCCGACTCCGTGCAGACCATCGAAGAGCACCTGGACACCGCCGCGGAATGCACTCGCCAACTGCCTGACGACTTGCGGAGGAAAGGTCTTCCGCAGGTAGTGGTCGGTGTAGAGCTGCTTGGCGTCCAGTTCGCGAACCAGCTCGGACGCGCGCGGCCCAATCCGAATTCGTCCGGAGCCTCCGTAGACCAGGGTGCGGATTCGCGCTGCGATCGCATCGGAGATGTCGTCGGTGTCGACTCCGCCATACCAGGTGGATGACTTTACGCCGTTGTGATTCGGTGGATTGTGACTCGCGGTGATCTGAATGCCCGAGTCAAGACCCAGCAGCACTGACATGAAAGAGGTAACCGGCGTCGGAGTCGCGATCCCCCCTTGATCCCGGCCCACCGCAACCCCATTCGCCGAAAAGATTCGGGTAAAGAGGTCCCCGTATTGAGGGCTCAGAAAGCGAGGGTCGAATCCGACGAATGCCGACGGAGTTTCTCGCCCCCGCGATCGGAAGTCCGAAGCCACCAGGTACTCCGCGTATGCCTGTGCGAGCACGGCAATGACCACGGGCCCCAACTGCGGAGCATCGGCCGCAGCCAGAGGGTCAATGTTGGGGAGTCGATGGTCCGTGGCCACCTCGCCGCGAACGCCCGCAGTGGACTTGCTCAGCCGATCCATCAGCCACGACAACTGTTTTTCGTTGCGGAGCCGGAAGGCTTCGTCCGCGACGAGCTCGAGCCGATCGTCGGGATCAGCGAGAAGCGCGGCGATGCGAACCGCATCGGGGGAGGGGGATTGAATGGTATCGCCGTTTGTAACACTCACGGAAGCAGTCCTTCGGTGCGCATGAGTGGCCGCAGATAGGCCACATCCTCTCGGGTCTGAGCCACAAGTTCCTCGGTGGACAGGTCACGCCAGGAACTCTTGCCTTGATACTCGCTGTGGAATGTCACGATGCCGGCCCAACTCAACTGCTTCAGACAGCGAAACACTTCCCGCCAGCGAACGGTTCCTTCTCGGAGCGGCACGATTCTGTGGTCCCAGTGAAGCTCACCGGTCAACTCGTCCCGACGCGACGTCGGTCCCCACGACTTGACCGCGACCATGGTTACGTACTTTTGGAGCAAATCGATGCCCTGCATCCACCCCAGGCCGCCGCCTTCCAGAGTCATATGACCTGGATCGAGGTAAGCGCCCACGTTCCGAGGATTGCGGTCCTTCAGGATGAGGTAGATATTGCCGGCTTCCGCGCTCAGGGCCGATCCGGAGTGGCTGTGGATGCTGAAGCGAACACCATGCTTTTGGCCGAGTGCCTCAAGACCATCCATCGACTGCCGGGCTGAGTCGATCAGTTCGTGAATGCGGCCAAACTCCTTGTACGGCCAATAGCCCAGCTTCAGCTCTTTGATACCGAGCGACGCGGCGGTTGCGGCAATCTGTTCGGCGGATTCGGTCCGAGCGTCGGTGATGGCGGTGGTGATCATCGGAATGGCGAGCCCGTGGTCGCGGGCCGTCTTCAATGCTGCTGGAAGATCCTTCGCTACGTTTTCCGGCAGGACGTGGCCGCCGGGCCGAACCGTCAGATCGAGTCCATCCAGATGCAGATCCCGAACTCGGGCGCAGCTCTCTGCGATGCTCAAGGGCGCCAGGTGCTTGGAAAACATGACGAGTTGCACAGTTTCATCCCCTCATGCCTCGAATGGCTGGTCGGACGGCGCCGGGACGGCGATCCTGTTCTTGAGTGTGCGCAGATAACTCACGCTGTGATTCAACTGGCGTCGCTCGTAGAGCGCCAGGTCGCGCCCCGATGACTCCTTCTCAAGCGGTGTTCGCCAATCCTCGGAGCGGGGCCGCACGCCGTCCCAGATGACACGCAGCGCCGACACCGAGTCGGAGAGGGACCGCCCTGGATGGTTGTCCCACCATCGGGCTTCAAGAAACGGGATCAGGCGGGCTTCCAGAGCTCCCATTTCAATGGTGGTGCTGATGGGCCATTCCTGCTCGGAGAAGAGTTGAAGGAGTTCGGGGAAGTTGACCACGCCGGAGCCCACCGCGCACCGCACGAGCCGGCAGCCGGTGGGCGCGTGGTGGATTTCGTAGTCCTTCAGGTGAGAGTGACGGAGATACGGCGCCAGCCGTCGGGCGAACTCCACCGGATCCTCCATCACCGCCAGGGGATTTGCGCAGTCCAGAGTGACGCCGAGATAGCGTGACTCGAAGGCGGTACAGAGGCTCAGCAGATCGCTCGAGTCTGCGTCCTGATGGTTCTCAAGCGCCAACGCGACTCCGGCTCGCTCGAATTCCGGCAGCAGCACTTCAATTCGCTCGCGGCAGCGTTTGAGGTGGTCGGGCCAGCCGCCCGGAGCAGAGTTCCGCTCGCCGCAGAGAACCGTCGAAAGCGTGCAGCGTACCGTGGGGGCACCAAGAGCCTCAGCGGCGGTCAGAGCCGCCGATAGATCGTCGGTGAGAAGCGGGCCGGCGGGCACAATAAACCCGACCCCGAGTCGATCTCCCGTAGCTCGAAGGCGTTCAACCTCTCGTTGTGACTTCGGGAGCATCCGAAGCGGCATTTCTACTGAAGCAAGCCCGAGCCCGGCGGCCCAGCGAACGACTCGTTCGGCGCCGAGCGGGCGAGGGTGGACCCGTTCGGTCCCCGCCCACGTCAGCCCGCACTGATAGGTGACGCCAAAGACACAGAGA
>SYKE01000319.1 GCA_005798285.1 Actinomycetota bacterium | reverse complement strand
CTGTATCACTGCTTCGGAATGGTGCTGGGCAATCTGCTCTGCGCCGCCCATGGCGCCACGATGGTCTACCCCTCCGAGACCTTCGATGCGCTCGAGACGCTGGCAACCGTATCGGCCGAGCGGTGTACCGCGTTGCACGGCGTTCCGACCATGTTCATCGCGGAGTTGAACCACCCACGCTTCTCCGAGTTCGATCTCACTTCACTCCGAACCGGCATCATGGCGGGTTCACCCTGTCCGGTGGAGGTGATGCGGCAGGTCATCGATCGGATGCACATGACGGAGGTGGAGATCGGCTACGGGATGACGGAGACCTCGCCGCTTTCGTTCCAGACCGCCGCCGATGACCCGATGGAGAAACGGGTGTCCACCGTGGGGCGGGTGCTCCCGCACACGGAGTGCAAAATTGTGGACCCGGGCACCGGCGCCCTCACTCCGGAAGGTGAACCGGGTGAACTGTACACGCGAGGCTACTGCGTGATGCTCGGCTATTGGAACGACCACTCCGCGACGGCCCGCTCCATTGATGCCGCCCGGTGGATGCATACCGGCGACCTGGCGACCATGCAGGACGGCTATGTCAACATCGTCGGCCGGATTAAGGATTTGATCATCCGGGGCGGTGAGAACATCTTCCCCCGCGAGATTGAGGAGTACCTGCACTCGCATTCGGAAATCGATGACGTCTATGCGGTCGGCGTTCCGGACCTCAAGTACGGCGAGGAGATCGCGGTGTGGGTGCGCCGAAGCCCGGGTTCGGCTCTGGATGAGGACGGTGTGCGGAGTTATTGTCGGGGGCGGATTGCCCACTACAAGGTTCCGCGCTACGTGCTCTTCACAGAGGCCTTTCCGAAGACGGTGACCGGCAAGATCCAGAAGTACAAGCTGCGGGAGGACTCGATCGAGCTGCTCGGCCTGCGCAATCAGATCACCGCGACCGCCTGACCCGTTCGGCGCCCTCTATGGGGAGGTCCCATGCCGGTTTTCTATGGTCTCAAGCTGATCGACATCGGCATGATCATCGGCTACTTCGTGGCGGTGATGTGCATCGGCTTCTGGGCCTCGCGCAAGGTGAAGAACGAGGACGACTACTTTTTGGGTGGCCGAAGCTTCGGCAAGGGCCTGCTGGTGATGCACTGGCTCTGCACCGGAACCCACAGCGAGCAGGCGGTGCAGGTTGCGGGAGCATCGGCCCGGGTTGGGTTGGGCGGAATCTGGTACCAGTGGATGTGGCTCTTCTCTACGCCGTTCTACTGGCTGATTGCCCCCATCACGCGGCGGCTCCGGGTCACAACCACCGGAGACTTCTTTCGCATCCGCTACAGCCCTCGGCTCGAGATGCTCTATTCCGCAGTCGCGATCCTGTTCTACATCCAGAGCATCGCGATGCTCCTGAGAGGGGCAGGAGCCGCCATCTCGGGGGCGACCGGCGGAGCCATCCCCACACGAGAGTCGGTGGTGCTGCTCTCCATTCTCTTCAGCACCTACGTTATGGCGGGCGGCTTGATCGCCGCAGCCTACACCGACTACCTCCAGGGCGTGATGATCATCGTGCTCTCAATCATGCTGGTGCCGGCGGGATTGCAGGCGGTGGGCGGAGCTGAGGGTCTGCGATCGGCGCTGGATCCGTCGATGTTCCTGGTAACGGCGCCGGCCGGCAGCAAGGAGGGCGATCCCTGGTTTGTGCTCTCGATGTCCATCCTGGGACTGGCAGGAATTGTGGTGCAGCCGCATGTGATGAGCGCAACGGGCAGCGGCAAGACTGAGATGGAAGCGCGCGTCGGGATGTGCTTCGGAAACTTCATCAAGCGACTGTTGACCATCGCCTGGGCCTTCACGGGCATTCTTGCAGCCGTGCGCTTCGCCGACCTGCTGGGGGCGGCGCCGCGAGGAAGCGAGGAAGCCCGCCATGTGAGCGAAACGCTCTTCGGCCAGGCCATCCAGCACTTTCTCGGGGACGGCTGGCGCGGCTTGATGATCGCGTGCCTCATCGCGGGCGTGACGAGTGCTGAGACCTTTATGGTGGTCGGCTCCGGGATCTTCACGCGAAACTTCTACCTGCACATCGCTCCCGATCGCGACGACCGGCACTACCTCTGGGTTGGCAGGTTCTCGGCCGCCGCGCTGTTGATCGCCGGGATTGTCGTGGGTCTGTTCGCCCAGAGCATTACCCAGATTCTGGTGGGAGCCATCCAGATGATCGCGCTGCTGGGGGCGGCGTTCTGGCTCGGCGTCGTGTGGCGGCGCGCGAACTCCACGGGAGTCTGGGCCAGTTTCTGTGGAGCGCTCCTGGTCTGGCTCGCGACCTCCTTCGACCCCGGCCCGCTGGCCGGCGTGCCGTTGCTCGGCGCCCTCGTGCAGGGGATCGCCTCGCTGGGAGAGGTCACGGGACTTCGGACTCTGGCGCCTCCCGTGCAGACCCTCCTGATGCTGGTGGTGGAGTTCGGGCTGCTCATTCTGGTGTCGCTCGCGACGCCGCCACAGCCGGATAGCCAGCTTGATCCCTTCTTTGCACGTCTGCTGACGCCGGTGGGGCGTGAGGATGAGATGGCCGGTGACGCGGACGGACTGCCTGCCGATCATCCGGCGCTCCTCGGGCTCGACGGCCGGCCTCTCGACTATGCGCGGGCTCGATCACTGGCGGCCCCGGGGCTCGAACGCATGGGATTTGTCGTGCCGCGGTGGACACGCCTGGATTGGTTTGGGTTTCTGGGAGCCTGGTTGTTGGTGGGAGCATTGATCGTGCTGTTGTACGCGCTGTCGGCCTGGGTGCGAGGATGAGCGCGGCACGAGCTGCATTCCGGAGAGGGGGCCGGTCGGTCCTCCTCAATGAGTTGACGGGGTTGGAAGGCGGTAGGTATGGCGGAATTCAGCGGTAGGGTAGCACTCGTGACCGGGGGGTCGCGTGGCATCGGGCGGGAGACGGCGCTGCGGCTGGCCTCCGAGGGGGCAGACGTGGCGATCAGCTACGTCACCCGGCGCACGGAAGCAGATGAAGTGGTGTCAGCGATTCGAGCGCTCGGCCGCCGGGGGCATGCCGCCGTGTGCGACGTTTCGGATCCCGAGCAAGTGGGGGCGCTCGTTGCCGGAACACGGGCCGAGCTGGGCCCGATCGGTCTGCTGGCTCACTGCGGCGCCATCAGCAACGTCGCGGATCACACCAGGATCGATCTCGACACCTGGCGGCAGATGATTGATGTGAACCTCACGGGGACCTACCTGGCCGTGTTTGCCGTGAAGGACGAGATGATCGAGCAGGGCTACGGTCGAATTGTCACCGTGTCCTCGGTCGCGGCGCTGCACCCGCGAAAGAATCAGATCCACTACTCCGCCTCGAAGGCAGGAGTCATCGCCTTCACACGGTGCTGCGCGGAAGCATGGGCGCCGCACGGCGTGCGCGTGAACTGTGTCGCTCCGGGCTTGATCGAAACCGAGATGGCGCATGCCCTCAGCGACGAAGCGTTCGCCGCTGTGGTCGCCGCTACCCCGATGGGCCGAGTCGGCCGGCCGGAAGAGATCGCTGCCACGATCCGCTACCTGATGAGCGAGGACTCGTCGTTCCTCACTGGACAGGTCATCGCCCCGTCCGGGGGGCGGGTCATGGTTCCGTAGTGCCTGCTGCCGCTGGCGCGCAGTTGGGGAGAGAGCGCATGAGTTACGAGAACATTCAGGGCATCATTCCGCCGATGGTCACTCCATTCCGGGAAGACGGCTCCGTCGACTTCGAACTGCTGGAGGCGGATGTCTGCTACCTGGTGGAAAAGGCGGGAGTCCATGGGCTTGCCGTCTGCGGGAGCACGGGAGAGGGACACACCCTCTCCGTGGACGAGACCCGTCGAATCGCGGGCGCAACGAGCGACGTCGCCGCCGGGCGTGTGCCCGTGATTGTGGGGATCATCGAGAACAGCACCGCAGCGGTGATCGAAAAGGCGAGGGCCGTGGCGGATCTGCCGGTGGCGGCGTTGCAGGTGACGCCGGTCCACTATCTGTTCCGACCGGACGATGAGGCGATGATTCGTCACTTCGCGGAGATCACGGAAGAGACCGGGCTTCCGCTGATGATCTACAACGTGGTGCCCTGGACGTACCTGAGTCCCCAGTTGTTGAATCGGATCCTTCGCGAAGTCCCCGGCGTGATCGGGGTCAAGCAGAGCGCCGGAGACATGAAGCTTCTCGCTGACCTGCTTCTGGTGGCGCCGCCGGGGGCGCGGATCCTCACCGCGGTAGACGCTCTGCTGTACCCGTCGTTCACGCTCGGCGCCGTCGGCGGCATTGCCGCCATTCTTACGGCGTTGCCGGAACTCTGCGTGGAACTCTGGAATGCCGTGCAGTTCGGAAACCACGCCCGGGCTCTGGAGCTGCACCGGCGGCTCCTGCCGGTGTGGAACGCCATCTTCGCGGAAAACCTGCCGGCAAACGTCCGGTACGGCATGGAGCTTCAGGGAAGGCCGGCCGGACTTCCTCGCCGTCCAATGCCGCCTACCCGGCCGCATCAGGCTGAGGCGATCGACAAGGCCG
>SYKE01000318.1 GCA_005798285.1 Actinomycetota bacterium | reverse complement strand
TCGTCCTCGACACCCAGGTCTACTCCAACACCGGCGGGCAGGCTTCCACCAGCACCTTCATGGCGCAGGAAACCAAGTTCTCCTACCACGGCAAGGCCGAGGGCGGGAAGACCGAGGCGCGTAAGGAACTGGCGCAGATCGCCATGATGCACCCGAACACGTTTGTCGCTCAGACGACGTGCGCCCACATGAACCACTTCTACCGCGCCATCATGCGGGCGAACGAGTACAAGGGCCCCGCGGTCATCATCTGCTACACCACCTGCCAGCCGGAGCACGGCGTGGCCGACCACCTCGCGGGCTACCAGGCTCGCCTGGCCGTCGACTGCCGGGCGTTCCCGCTGATGACCTACGATCCCGAGAAGGGCGGCACCATCCGCGAGCGCACCAGCCTGGCGGGCAATCCCGCGATGAAGGAAGACTGGTACAAGAACCCGAAGACGGGCGAGCCCCAGGACTTCGTGTACTGGGCCCGAACCGAGGGTCGTTTCTCGAAGCACTTCGACAAGGCGGGCAACCCCAGTCCGGGTCTGATTAAAGGGCAAGAGGATCGACTTCGGAACTGGCACGTGCTTCAGGAACTGGCCGGCCTGCGCTAACCCGCGGGATCGGCGCTTTCCGGTAGACCTTGACGGGCTGCTCCTGACATCAGGGGCGGCCCGTTTTCCTACCGGAGGCGCCGCAGCGAGAATACATGTTGTTTCTTTGCCGGGTTTTGCCGAAAACAGAGTCAGTCGGCTTCCGTCCGAACCTGCTCAACCCGCGCCCGTGGCAACCACTTCGATCCTGATTTTCGTCACCCTCCTGACATCGGCGGCGCTCTCCGGCGTGCTGGCCTATATCGCGCGTCGGCGGGGGCGGTGGCGTTTTCGTGGTTGATGGTGGGCGCGGCGCTCTGGGCCGCGACATCCGCGCTGGAGGAGCTGCCGCTCTCCGACTCGATGCGCGTCTTGCTGGCGAAGATCCAGTACCTCAGCATCAACACCGTTCCGCCCCTGTGGTTCCTCGGCGCGCTGCGGTTCGGCAATCCCGAACGCTGGCTGACCAACGGCATTCGGGCGCTCGTCTGGTCGGTGCCTTGCCTCACCCTGGTGCTGGCGTGGACGAATGAATCGCACCATCTGATCTGGACCGGCCTGACGGTGGTCCAGAGCCTGAACGGCGATCTGAACCCGATCTTCGGCCACGGCCCCATGTTCTACGTGGCGGTGTCTTGGCATTACGTTCTGGTGTTCGGCGGAGCGATTCTGAACATCCGAAGCACGAAGTCGCTCCCAATTCTCTACCGCGCGCAGGCGGCGGCGTGCGTTGGCGTCGCCATCCTGCCGGTGTTTGCGAACGCGGCCTATGTGGCGGGGGTTGTGCCCTGGCCCGGGTTCGATCTCACGCCGGTGGCATTCGGCCTGGTGGGCGTGGGCGCGGCCTGGTCGATGTTCCGGCTGCGCCTCTTCGAACTGGGTCCCATTGCCCGAGACACCCTCGTCGAGAGTATGACGGATGGGGTGCTCGTGGTGGATCCTCGCGGCCGAGTGGTGGATTTCAATGCGCGGGCGCTGACGCTGCTTTCGATTCCGGCGCAGCGATTGGCAAACTCCCTTCTGGGAAAGCCGATTCAGGAACTGCTCGCCGAGGCGGGGGTGGATCCTCCCGCGGAGCCGCTGAGTCCCAAGGGCTTCGACTTTCGGAGCCGAAGCGACCGCCCGCTGCATCTCGATGTTCAGGTGGTTCCGGTGCCACGTGCCGGCGCGGATCCCGTCGGCTACCTCCTGGTGCTTCGCGATGTGACGGCGCAGCGGACGGCCGAGGCGGCGCTCGTCGAAGCGAACCTGCGCCTGCACGAACACCTGAGGGAGATCGAGGCGCTCCAGGCGGAACTCAAGGAACAGGCGCTACGGGACGTGCTCACGGGACTCTTCAATCGCCGTCAGTTCGAGGATGTGCTGCGGCGCGAACTGGCTGAAGCGGAGGCGGCGAACACACCGGTCGCGATCGTGCTGCTCGATCTGGATCTCTTCAAGAGCATCAACGACACCTACGGTCACCTCACCGGAGATGCGCTGCTGCGGCAGGTCGGGCGACTTCTCACGTTCCTCTGTCCCGAGGGGGCCACGTGCTGCCGCTATGGCGGCGAAGAATTCGTGCTGATCCTGCCGCGCGCCGATGCGGCGAGCGCGTTGAAGTTCGTGGAGCAGCTTCGAAAGACGTTCCGCGCCACCCCCTTCGCCGCCGGTTCGGAGCAGGTCGCACTCACCCTTTCGGGCGGCATTGCGAGTTATCCCGAACACGCTGCCGCGATCGACGCCCTGATCGAGCGGGCGGATCGTGCTCTCTACGACGCCAAGCAACTCGGCCGAGATCGAGTGGTGCTGGCGACTCCCTCCCCGTCAGGTCTCCCGTCGGCCTCAGCGCCCAGCGCCGTCTGCGCCTGACTCGTCCGCCATCGCTGCCACCAGTGCCGCCGTCTGATCCGGCAGGAACTCGGGTGTGGGACCAATGGCGCTCTGAACCTGGCCGGGCCACTTCATACCGCTTCCAGTGAGCACCGCGACGATCTGCTCCTCCGGGTCGAGTTGCCCCTCTCGAACCTGATGTCTCAATGCCGCGATCGTCGAAGCGGAGGCGCCCTCCACGCAGATGCCGTGACGCCCGAGGAGCGCCATGGCTTCGAGGAGTTCGGAGTCGGGTCGGGCCCAACCGTCGCCGCCGGTGCTTCGAAGGACCTCGAGAATCGCGTGGCAGCCGGTGGGGTCTCCAATGGAGAGCGCAAAGGTATGGGGCTCTAACCAGGGGAGGTGGTCCATCCCGAGCCGCATCGCTTCCGCCACAAACCCCGCTTCGGCGGACTGGCAGGCCGTCATTCGCGGATAGCCCTCAACAATGCCGAGCGCGTTCAACTCCTGAAAGGCCCGGTAGGGACCGATCAGCGCATCGCCGGCAGAGGTGGGGACGCAGATGCGATCGGGCACCCCGCCGAGCTGAGCCGCGATCTCGTAGCCGATCGTCTTGTAGCCCTCCACGCCATAGGGGTTAGCGGGACCGCAGTAGGTGCCCTGCGCCGTGGCGGGGTAGAACGCGTGCTCTCGCACCAGCGCATCGACGAGGTCGCCGGTTCCGGCCAGACCCTCCGGGCCGGTCGGCGCGGTGACCCGAGCGCCGAACAGATGCATCAGCCGCCGCTGCTCCGGGCTGGAGTGGGGGTCGGTAATGATGAGCAGGGGCATCCCGGCCACGGCAGCGTAAGCCGCGCAGGAGGTTCCGTGGTTCCCCGCCGTCACGGCGACCACTCTTCGATACCCCAACTCGCGGGCGACGGCGATGCCGACGGTGTGAAAGCGATCCTTGAAGGCGGCGGTGGGATTCACGGTCTCCAGCTTCAGGTGGAGATTGGGCAGACCGAGCTCTCGATTCAAGCCTCGAAGCCGGAGCATCGGCGTGTTTCCCTCCCCCAGCGTGGGCGCCTCTTCGGGGCGCCGCACCGGCAGGAGCGCGGCGTAGTTCCAGACGCGCCCCGCCTGGCGGAAGGGCGTGGGGTCGATGGCGTCGAGATCGTAGCCGACCTCCAGCCAGTGGGCGTACCCGGCCGGATCCACACAGCGATCACAGCCGAACCAGGGAGCGGCAGGCTCCCAGTGTCGCTTGCAGGAGGGGCAGTGGAGGTAGAACATCGTCGGCAGTCCCAGTCGGCTGAAATCTCGGGGGCGAGCGGAGACACACAGTTGCACTCGTGAGAGGCGGCATCCTCTCAGGGAGAGAAATGGGTTACAACTGTTTGATATGATGAGTCGAACCTGAGATGATCGCCTTCCTGCGCGGGCTCGTCCGCTTCCTCGACGAGCAATCCGTTGTGGTCGACGTGGGTGGCGTCGGCTATGAACTGCTTTTGCCGGGAATCGAGGCTAAGGCGCTGCGCTCGCGCCTCCATCGCGAGGCGGACGGCGGCGAGATTCTGGGGCGAGAAGTCTCGCTCTGGACCTACTACCATGTCGCCGAGCGCCAACCACGTCCGCTGCTCATCGGCTTTCATGAGCGGCAGGATCGTTCCTTCTTCGAGCTGCTGCTCACCGTGCCGGACGTGGGGCCTACCATCGCCGCGAGATCGATGACCATTCCGGTCTGTGAGTATGCGGGCGCCATCGAGCGGCGGGACGTGCGCACGTTAGGAACGCTGCCCGGCATCGGCAAGCGCAAGGCGGAGCAGTTGGTGGCGACCCTGAAGGGTCGGGCCCTGAGTTACGCCCTGCTGCCGGCGCCGGAGATTGAGGAGTTGCCCGCGGCGGCGGCGGCGGACTATGTGGCGGATGTCGAGGCGGTGCTGGCCGGTCTGGGCTACAAGCGCGGCGAGGCGGCCCGCATGATCGAAGATGCGCGTCGTCGGGCGCCCTCGGTGACCTCTGCCCAGGACCTGCTGGAAGAAATCTGGCGAGGAGCCCGCGATGAGTAGCCGGAAGCCAGGGGTGATCGGTCGGGAGCCGGCCGATGCGTGAACGTCTGGTCACCACGGCGCCGCTGCCCGGCGAGGAAGTTCAGCAGGTGAGCCTCCGGCCGAAGTCGCTGGCCGAGTACATCGGCCAGTCGCAGGTCGTTCGTCCGCTCAGCATCGCCCTCGAAGCGGCGCGACGGCGAAAGGAGTCGCTCGACCACGCGCTGCTGCACGGCCCGCCGGGTCTGGGCAAGACGACTCTCGCCCACATCATCAGTCAGGAGATGGGCTGCGGGCTGCACGTCACCTCCGGTCCGGCGCTGAAACGCGCGGGCGACCTGATGGGACTCCTCACGAACCTGAAGGACGGCGACGTCTTCTTCATCGACGAGATTCACCGTCTCGATCCCTCGGTGGAAGAGTACCTCTACCCCGCGATGGAAGACTTCACGGTTGACTTCGTGTTGGATCGCGGCGCGAATGCCCGGACCCTGAACTTCAAGCTGAAGCAGTTCACACTCGTCGGCGCCACCACCATGACGGGCCTGATTTCGGCTCCGCTTCGAGGTCGCTTCGGGCTGGTGTACCACATGGACTACTACGAGACGGCGGATCTCAAGACGATCATCGACCGTTCGGCGAAGCTCCTGGACGTGGAATTGCAGGAAGCCGGCGCCTGGGAAGTGGCCTCCCGCTCCCGGGGGACGCCGCGCGTGGCGAACCGGCTCCTCAAGCGTGTGCGCGACTACGCGATGGTGGAAGGAGACGGCGTGGTGACTCGCGAGATGGCCGACGCGGCGCTGCGGCTGGAGGGGATCGACTCCTTCGGCCTCGACCGGCTCGACCGAGAGTTGCTGCGCGTCATCATCGAGATCTACAACGGCGGCCCGGTGGGTGTGGAAGCGCTGGCGGCCACGCTCAACGAGGAGCAAACGACGCTGGTCGAGGTGGTGGAGCCGTACCTCCTCAAGCTGGGGATGCTGGCGCGCACCCCTTCCGGCCGGCGGACGACGCCCCTCGCCTACCAGCATCTCGGTTTGGCACAGGGCTCCTCGCCACAGGCTCAGGCGAGCCTCGGCTTCTGAGTCCCGCGCGCCGGCAGGGCCGGGGCGACAGGTGGGTGAACGTCGCGGGTGGAGGATGTGGGGATGTCGGTGCCGCCGGGAAGTCGGGTGACGCTGTTCGGCGCGGGGGGGCCCGTGGGGGTGATGGCGACGCTGGCGCTGCGAGACACGTACCGCCTCCGCCTGACCGATGTGCGGCCGCTCGCCGATCTCGCCGCGGAGGGCCGACCGCAATCTCCGGGAGCCCCGCTGCCCGAACCCCTGCCGGCGCCCCATGAAGAGAGAGTCGTGGATGTGTTCGACTACGCCCAGGTGCTGGATGCCGCCCGCGGCGCGCAGGCGCTGATCAACTGCACCGTGGTGCGACACGACACCGCCGGCGCCTTCCGCGTGAATGTGGCGGGCGCCTACCACGTCGCGAAGGCGGCGGTCGAGCTCGGTATCCGGCGCATCATTCACACCGGACCGCAACTCGTGATGACCGCGCCGCCAGTGGACTACGCCGACGACTTCCACGTGCCCGACGACGTGCCGCCCCGGGGAAGCTCCCATCGCTACTCCCTCTCCCAGTATCTGTCGGAGGAACTGACGCGCGTGTTCGCGGAGGCGCATGGGCTGGAGGTGGCGTGCTTCACCTACTGCCAGTTTCGTCCGGCCGATTGGTCCGAAGACGCCGACGGCAGCGGCGTCTTCCACTTCACCACCGCCT
>SYKE01000317.1 GCA_005798285.1 Actinomycetota bacterium | reverse complement strand
GCCACCGCCGCCGAAGCCGCCGCCGCCCAGACCGCCACCGCCGCCGAAGCCGCCGCCACCGCCGCCAATGGCGCCCCCGCCACCACCGCCGCCAAAGCCGCCCCCGCCACCCAAGCCGCCCCCGCCACCCCCGCCGCCCTGAAGCTGATCTTCAGTCGGCAAGATCGTGCCGCCGAAAGCGACCGCCATCAACAGATAGCTGTTGAACTGGATCGGGATTTTCTCCCAGGTCACATCGCTGAGCGTGGACTGATCCTCGGGCGCCGGCTCTTCGGTGGTGTTCGTGGGCTCGGGAGCCGGGGGCCGGATCCCGATGATGTACACATCACCTTCGCGCTTCTGGGTCAGACCGGGAATCTGCGAAGCGGCAGATCGGATCAAAATCCGCAGAATCTGCTCCATCGGCTTGCCCTGAATGTTCAAGGTCACCGGAACATTCGGTACATTCGGCTCCACCACGTACTGCGTACCGGAACCTGAGAAGATGAGATCGATCGCGCTCTTGATCGGGATGTCCTTGACATTGACCGAGATGAGCCTCTCACCCCCCGCCGCCTGCCCTTGAAACGCAAAGACAGAGCGAGCCGGGACCACAGCCACCGCTCCTCCAAGGAGCAAAGTGATAGCCGTGGTGCCGGCTAGAATCGAACGAAATTTCAACTGGTGCCTCTCCCTACCCGCGTCCGGTCTTGAATAACCCCAAAACCGGTCGCTAGCGGGTTCTGGCTCTTTCATGTGATTAGACGTTCACCGCGAGAACAAAGTTGCCCTGCGTCCGTGTCGCCATCGAGCCGAAAGAGGGGTCAGGGCTTTTTGGCATCCGCCACCAGTTTGGCAAGCACTTCGGCCTGCTGCTTCTGCCGAACGATCCCACTCGCGTGGGTTCGCTTGCGCGCGGCGGAGTTGCGGCGGCGATCGTTGATTTGCACGGTTCGTCGGGAAGCCATGGAGATCTCCTTTTAAAAGGTGCAGCCGGCGAGTACGACGGATGCGTGACCGCCGAGTATAACTGACCCGGCTACCAACACTCAAGTCCTGGGGCGGAGCGGACCCGGTCTCGACCGCAGCGCCCGCCGAAAGCCTATGCCCAGCTTCTACCCCCTTTGCATCGACCTCTCCGGCCGCTCCGTGGTGATGATCGGCGCCGGCGCCGTGGCGACATCGAGGCTCCCCGAACTGCTTCGCGCCGGTGCAGTGGTTCGGGTGATCAGCCCCGAAGCCGCCGCGCCGTTCCACGCGGCGTTCGAGGAAGGCCGGATTGAGCTGCTGCTCCGAAACTGGCTACCTGGAGACGAAGCCGGAGCGTTTCTGGTGCTCGCCGCCACGAACGATTCGACCGTCAATCGGGAGATCTACCGCCGAGTCGCGGAGCGGGACGGGCTCATCAATGTCTGTGATGATCCGGCTCACTGCAATGTCGCCTTTGCCAGCCGGATTGAGCGAGGCCCAATGATCCTCTCCATCTTCTCCAATGGGGTATCTCCCGCGCTTTCGCGCCGGATCCGTCGCGACCTGGAGAACGCCATCGGTCCGGAGTACGGGTTGCTCGGAACGTTGATGGGAGAGCTGAGGGTCGCAGCCCGCGGGATTGCCGGACTTGCTCCCGAACAGCGGCAGGCGTTGATGGAAGCGGTGGTCTACTCCGAAGCCCTGTCGCTCTTCCGGGAAAATCGCGTGGAGGATGCCCGGGCCCATGCCTGGGCCCGGTTCCACCAAACCCTCGAAACGATGACGCCCGCCGGCCGAAGCAGGCGGCGGCGCCTCAAATCAGAGGTTCAGACCGCGTAGAAATGCGGCGAAGGGTTCGCGATAGGTCGGGTCCGCCAGCATGAAGCGGACAGCGGCCTGGTAGTAGCCGAGCGGCTCCCCCGTGTCCAACCGCTCTCCCGAGAAGAAACAGCCCCAGAGGCGTCCGGCGTGGGCCAACTCGTCGAAGCCTCCGGTCATATTGAACTCGCCCGAGGTGTGTTCCGTGTACTGCCGGGCAAGCACGTCGAACACCTCCGGCGCCAGCAAGTAGCGGCCGACGGAGATGTAGCGGGATGGCTCTGTGCCGGTTGCCGGCTTCTCGATGATGCCGGTGACACGAGTGCCCAAGGGGTCATCGGTGACGGCTGCGACTCCATAGCGGGAGATGTCCTCCGGCTCCGGGATGTGCTCGAGAGCGAGTACGCTGCCGCCGGTCTGCTGGTGGACATCGATCAACTGCCCGGCCAGGGGCGCTTCTCCCATGTGGATGTCATCGGGGAACGCGAGCACGCTGGGACATCCCGCGGCGAACTCTCGAGCCAGAAGGATTGCGGCCCCGGTTCCTTTCATCTCGGGCTGTCTCGCGAAGTAGATTCGGGCATCGGGCGGAGCAATCAACTCCCGGTGGCGCTCCTTACCCTCGCGGGCAAAGACGCTGTCCAATTCGGCCTCGATGTCGAAGTAGTCCTCGATTGCCTTCTTGCGGCGAGAGTTCACGATCAGAATCTCTCGAATTCCGGACTTGAGGTACTCCTCCACAATGTAGTGGATGCTCGGCCGCGTCCCCATTGGGAGCAGTTCCTTCGGAACCGTTTTCGTGAGCGGCAGGAATCGCGTGCCGTAGCCCGCCGCCAGAATGATGCCCTTTACGTTCATGGAATCCCCCAATTCACTCCCCGCCCAACCCGCAACCCTGATCCACTGACCGCTAACCGCCCCACGACGCTCCCGGTTGGAGTCGATCGTTCAACTGAAACACGGCGTCGAACACGTTGAGCAGCGCTCGCGAGCGATCCGTCGCCTGCTCCAGACTCTCCACGTAGGCGATGGCTCGCGCCGGCTCGCTTCGGTAGAGGCGGGCGGCGCCGGCGATGATGGCGTCGGACTTCTCCCGGTGGCCCGGAATGCTCGGCGCCAGGTCGATTGCCAGATCCGGAATCACCGGCGCCGCCATGTAACAGAACTCGGCCAGCGAGCAGCAATCCACGCGCTGCAGAACCAGTTCGGCCGCTTCCCGCAGCGCCGCCTCCGCCTGCTCCGCCGAGAAGTGCGACATCAGCATGGCGGCTTGAGTCAGGCTGTCGAACCGTCGCTCTGCGATCGATTCGTCGATCCACTTCTGGATTTCGTCGCGAGTTCGAATCGGATCCACCGAAGCCATCCAGCGGAGCACGTCGCCTTTGCCGACCATTCCGGGAATCATGTAGCCCTCGTCGCTGTTGGAGTGCAGCACCCGCTCCAACAGCGGCAACGCCGCCGAGCGAGACAGGCCTCCGCCCTCGGCGCCGCGGAAGACCATCTCCATCACGTGCGCCAATTCCCATGCGGACTCCAGCGCCGACGCTGCCGCCAGTGCCTCATCGAAGACTTGCTGGGCGAGTTCCTCGTCGACCGATGCGCCCTCCTGTGCAATCAGTACCCGCGTGGCCAGTCGACGAACCGGCTCATCCTCTTCGTCCGCAGCCGCAGCCGCGCGTCTGAACATTTCGGACGCAGCCGCCGCATCCAGCCGCTTGAGGACGCAGGCAAGCCCCGTCCAATGGAGTGCCTTTGCCTGGGGGGGCATCGTGTCGCCTAACCCCGCGGCGCGTTGAAGCAGCCCTAGCGCGAGCTCTCGGCTCCAGTCGCCGGAGGCGTCGGCGAGGCGCACCAGCGCTTCCGCAACTCTAAGCGATGTCGCATCATCGACGCGGCCGATCAGGGCCTCCGTCCACACCTCGATTTCATCGGAGAGCGTTGCACGAAACGCCTCGGAACCCCTGCCCGCAAGCCTCGAGAGCTGTTCGAGCCGCCCGAACTCATCCTGAATGCCCCCAGCCAATTCCAGCGCCCGAGTGGGATTCTGATCCGCCAAGGCTCCGGCCAGGAAACCCCTCAGGGCATCCGCCGCCGGAAGCCCATCCACAAGCGTCGCGGCCTCGCCGAGCAGTCGGGGCCCCTCCGGAGAGCCCAGCAAGAGTCGCGATTCACCGAGGAGCGCGTGCGCGAGAGCCCTCGACTGCCCGGTGTCGACTTCGGGGGCGTGGGGATCCATTCCGGGTTCGCGGGAATCTCCCGGTCGCGGCAGGCGGTCGGCTATCTCAGCCAGCCGTTCCAGCACCGCGATGGCGTGGGGACGACCGCTCTCCGGCACTCTCAGGAGCCGCTCCGACAAATCGTTGAGGACTCGGACCACTTCCTCGGGCTCCAGCCCCGCCAGTTGCTCCTGCAGCGTCTCCAGACTTTCCGACGCGGGGGCTCGACCCGCACTTACGCTCTCGGTGACCGAGCGAGAAGACAGCTCGATCAGGGCCTCCACGGGAAGATCGGGAAGTCGCTCTGCGAACCGCTCGGGGTAAAGAAACAACTCGCGATCGATCCATGCGGCTCCATGTTCGAGGCGGTCCAGCTCATCCGATATGCCCCGGGCGGCGCAGACCCCGCGCGACAGCAGTTCATCCGGCTCAAGAAAACTCACGGGCAACACTCACTCTCCCAACTGGGCGACAAAGCTGACGAGGTCCAACTCGGCTTCCACGGCGCCTTCCACGGCCCCCAACAACGCCTTCTCCGCACGGCCAACCCGATAGCCCGGGCGTCGGGTGACTCTCTGTAGCGATCGAAGCAGGGCGCCGCACTCCGCCACCGTCAAATGCCCCATCGCCGGTAAGCAATCCTCAATCTTCCCACCGCGCCAGACGATCTGGTCAGCGCCGACCTCTCGACCCCGAAGGACGTATCCCAACAGAATCCGAGCAGGATCCGTCGCGTCGAGCTGGGACTCGAGCGGAAGGAGTTGATCGAGGGACAGCTCATCCGAAGCCACGTCGTGATCCACCCACTCATCAAAAAGATCGATGAGTAGCTGCGACAGATAGTAACGCTCCTCTGCATTCAGCCCGTCGAAGAGGAGTCCCTCAAAGACCGCTCGTCGAAGCAATCTCTCCAGGAGTTGCAGTTCCTGGGGCTCCCACTCACTGTCTTCATCGGAGCGCAGGCTCTCCAGCGCCTCCCGAAAGAACTCCTCGCTGCCGTGCCCGACCCAGCCCAGCAGTTCCTCGTGGGCGCAGTGATACAGAAGCACCCAGGCGCCGGTGGTAGGCGGCGCCGGCTTTCGGGTCCGCGGAGCGGGTTGTGACTTAGCCATCGTGTTTCGAGCCCTCCGACCCGTCTCCTAAACGTGCGGACCACAGGTCCAGAACCTGGTCCGCCTTCAATCCATGCAGTCCGAGATAATACCGGTTCGTTTCCAGCAATTCCTCAAGGCGGATGGCGCCGATCAACTCACTTCCCGCCACCGACACCCCAAACCGCTTCGCTTCAAGCGAGACAAGCTCGAAGATCCGATAGAGCGGGACTTCCAGTGGTCGGGTGACGTTCAGTGAAACCTGCGCCCGGTGTTCGCTTTCCAGAAACAGTCCGAGGGCCTTCACCCCCAAAAGGCCCCCGCCCCGCTCCCGAACGCGGGCGGCGATTCGGCGAGCTATCTCGACGTCGGGCGTCTGGAGGACGATGTTGTAGGCCGTGAGCGGTCCCCGAGCGCCCACGGCCACGGCGCCTGCGGTGGTGTGAACCCTGCACGGACCTGCATCCGGTCGACGTGCTCCCGTCAGCGTCGGGAGCGCCTCGAGAGTCTCGAACTCCCCACGACGCACATCCGCCAGATTCACGTGTTCGGGGAGCAGGGCCGCCGCCTCGTAGTAATACACCGGTAGGGCATAGCGCTGGGCAATCCGCTCGCCGAGGCCCCGCGCGGCGACCACACAGTCATCGAGGGTCGTGTCGCCCACCGGAACAAACGGAATGACGTCGACGGCTCCGATCCGCGGATGTTGACCGCGATGGCGCCGCAAATCGATCGCCTCCACGGCAACCCCCACCATCGCATCCACTGCTTCAGCAAGAGGTTCGGCCTCCCCCAACAGGGTGAATACGGAGCGATGGTGATCCGCGTCGGCGGAGTAATCAATGAGGAGTACGCCCGGGCGCCCGCGAGCGGCGCCGGCCAGCCGCGCCAGGAGTTCGGTATCGCGACCCTCGCTGAAATTGACGGCGCTCTGGATCAAGCGCATCGGCTGCATGCTCCCGTCAGGAGACCGCATTCGCCTGCGCTCGGCCTCACTTCAGTTCCAGGGAAAGAACTATGCGCGCGAGGGTGTCGAACTGCGCCTCCGCATCTGCAGAGGCCATCTCGAAGGTGATGAACACCTGTCGGGTGCGGGAGAGATGGGTCAGTTGCGCGCGATACACATCGGATTTCCCCACGGTCCGATTGCCACCGATGAGCGACAGTCGGGCTCCGCGCTTCAAGCGCAACAGTCCGCTGTCGGTGGTCTCGAACCCGCCTCCCACCTGCTTGGGATAAGCCTCCCGCAGCTCGTCGATGTACTCCTCATCCAGCTCGGTGGGCTCACCGGGTTCCGCCTTGAACACATCCACCCCCACCCAGGGCCGCGGATCCAGCTTCTCGCCGCCGAACCGAGCCAGCAGGCGCCGACTCCCGCTCTCCTGGTGGTCAACCACCGCCGTGCGAGGCAGTCGCATCGCGAAGCCGAGAGTCTTCAGCTCGGTTCGGGGCCAGCCGGAATCATTCGGGGCACTCACGCGTACGAGGGCCTCGACGAGCTTTCCGGTTGGCCGGGTGACTTTCACGTCCGGAGAGAACAGCTCGGTAAGTTGCGCCGGCGCCGGCTGGGGGCTTGACGCAAGCAAGACAAGCAACGCGATTCCCACTCCCCTGCCGCGCGGACCCTGAACACGACCTGTGGAAAGCCTGATAGGACACATGCCTATCTGTTCACGAGCCGCCGAAGAGGCTCCTGCGAAGTGCTCCGACGAGAGGCGACCCAGTCGGATAGCCGGCAGCTCCCCCGAAGTTCGAACTTTCTCTTGCATAACCGGCACGTTTGCCCCACAATACCGTTGATGACTTGTTGCAGCAGCAGTTCATCGAAAGCAATCGATCATATCAAGAGCGGTTGCGGCCTGGGCGTTGATTCCGACCGAGAAGGTCGTCATCCATCCGCGCCACTTCGAGCCTGTCCAGTCCAGTTCTCTCCTCCGCCCAGGGCTAGAAGAGGGTTCCGGCTTCCAGTTCGTCCGTAGGGCCATTTTGAGCACCCCCGGCCTTCCGCCGCCATCTCGGCGTCGGTTTGGCGGATCTACAGAGGGCGCCGTTCGATCCAGGCGCTTCCACTTAACCCTGGAAGCATCCATTGGCGTGCGCACCAGGACTGTGGGTTGAGCAGCGATTTTCTCCATGTCGGCTTCCAAAAGGCCGGACACTCCCCGGCGGCCACGAGCCGCAAACCCGCCCAACCGGCGGTTACTCCTACCCGGCGGCGCCGACTTCGGCGCCCGTCGCTCCCGTCTCTTTCCGGAGATCGCCGTCCATGACGCGCATGCTGATGACCACCTCGGAACCAGTTGAAGGAGTTCTTGAGCTCACATCCCAGGGACACGGATTCCTTCGGAGAGATCCCAACTGGATTCCCAGCCGAGACGACCTGTTCGTTCCCAACGGGATCGTTCGCCAGTTCAGTCTCAGAAGCGGTCAGGCTATCCGGGCCACCTGGCGTCCGCCAGGTAAAGGGCAGCGCAGCGCATCCGTGACACAGGTTCTATCGATCGAAGGCGAACCCCCGGGCGTAGCTCGAGTGTGGCCGACTTTCGACCGCCTGACCGCGGAATCCCCCAGCCGGCGAATCTACCTGGAACGCGGCACCGATGACTTCTCGGGGCGTGCAATCGACCTGTTTGTTCCCATGGGATTCGGTCAGCGCGGTTTGATCATCGCGCAGCCCTTCGCCGGCAAGACCACGCTCCTCCGGAACATTGCTTCCAGCATCGCCGCCCGCCACCCCGACACCGAGCGATTCATCCTCCTCGTGGATGAGCGCCCCGAGGAAGTGACCGACTTCCGACGGGCGAACGTGGGCGCCGTCATCGGATCCAGCTTCGACAACGGGGCCGAGAACCACCTGAAAAACGCGGAGTTGCTACTGCAGCGGGCTCAGCGTCTGGTGGAGGCCGGTAGAGACGTAGTGATGCTGGTGGATAGCCTAACCCGCCTCGCCCGTGCGTCGAACCTCACCGGGAAGCAGTCTGGACGGACGCTGTCCGGAGGCCTGGATCCCGCCGCCCTTCAGTTTCCCAGAAAGCTGTTCGGCGCCGCACGGAACACAGATGGCCACGGCAGCTTCACCATCATCGCCACCGTGCTTGTAGATACGGGCAGCCGCCTCGACGACATGGTCTACGAGGAGTTCAAGGGCACGGGCAACTGGGAACTCCGCCTCGACCGCAAGCTCGCGGAATCGCGACTGTACCCCGCGATTGACATCCCGGCCAGCGGGACCCGGCGTGAGGAATTGCTTTACACCGAGCCCGAACTACTGGCGGTCCAACGCCTGCGGCGATTCCTCCACGGTCAGAGCGGTGACCGTGCCGAACAGCTTGATGTGCTGCTCAAATGGCTCAAGAAAGTGCCGTCGAACCAGCAGATCATCGAGATGGCCTCTCAGATGCAGAAGTAGCCGACGGCCCGGCTAGCCCGGGTGTGGCCATTCCACTTCGGATGGCCGCACCCGGGCGCCTCCCTGGGCGGCGGAGACATACGCCGTCATCAACGTCTCGACCGCCGCACTGGCAACTCGCGCGTCCACCTCTGGTCTCGTGCGGCTCAACACGCAATCGACGAACCGACGAGCATCGAGAGGCGCTTCGCCCTCGCCTCTCGACAGCAGCCAACCGCGCTTCGACGGTCCCGGCGTTCGGAGCTGAGTCGATCGCCAGAAGCTCATGGGATCCTGTGGGTCCGGTTCGGCGAGGCGCCAGGGCTCTTCCAACGCGCACACCTCTACCCGAGGACGGTTTGCATCGACCGTCACCAGCCCGGACTCCCCAACCAACGTCACCCGCAGGGGGCCGCCCCTCGCGTGGCTGGCCGCCCCGATTCTGCCGGCGGTAACGGTGGCGGCGCGTCCTTCCGAAATCCCCATCGCCAGAACACCGAAGTCCTCTGCGCCGGCTTCCTGGTGCTCTCGGAAGAAGTAGTTCGCAGTTTGCGCACTCACCCACTCCACCGAGCCTCCCAGGAGCCAGAGCGCCAGGGTCACCCCATACACCCCCGTCGCCCGAAGTTCGCGTTTGGCGTCCGGAAATGTGAATCGCTGTGGAAAGGGCGGCTGAACGCGTCTCAAGCTGCGATCCGCCGTGCCGGGCCGTCCCTTTGCGAACAACACTTCTACGTGGACTGACCGGACCGCACCCAATTCGCCTGAGCGAACCACCTCCCGCGCAGCCTCTGCCCAGGGAGTGTGGATGAAGCTGAACATCTGGCTCACGACACCCGCCGACTCCGCGGCCTCGGCAATGGCGCGAGCGCCGGGAACCGAACAGGCGCTGGGCTTATCGAGATAGAGATGCAGTCCCTCGCGCGCACACTCGACCGCCACGCGTGCGCGGCGCTCATGCTCCACACACACAGAGGCAACGCTCGAACCCAGCGCTCGCAGCTCTGGAGACCCGAACGAGCCAACCCGCAGATAGGGTAGATCAAGTTCGTCGGCAAGCGCCTGATTCAGCCGATGTCGTTCCGGTGGGGCATCCGCTTCGTCGGCAACGGCCGTGAGCCGACAACGGGTATCCGCCGCAAACGCGCGGGCATAGTTCTCCTGATGCGTGTTGTTCCCACCCAACAACAGTACGCCGATTCGGCCGGCGTCCCCGGCGTCCCCGTCAACCACCCGATTTCTCCAGTCGCGCACTCAGCTCCACGGCGAGCTCCGCAGCGCGTCCACCCATCTCGGAGGGAGCGACCCCTGCGGCTCGCTGCTGAGCGCGAGGAAGGGGGACGTCGTCGCTCGCGGCGACGCCCAGCGTACCCACGAGTAGGTACTCTCGGGAACCGACGATCGTTCCCTGAATAAGGACAACCGTTCGATCTGGATCCACGTGCGCCAACACGGTTAACCCAGCCCCGGGCGAGCCCATGACCTCAAACGGCTGCAGCCGTCCTCCCAACAGGAGTTCCGCCTCGGCGGCCGCGGAGGCAAGCTCCGAGAGAGCAATGACCGGGTCACACGCGATTAGGATCCGGAGATGGACCGGCTCGCCAATCCGACCCGATTCGACCACGCGCCGCAGCGCGGTCAGATACATGCGAGTATCCCGTCCTTTCTTCCAAATCTCAATCCCGCCGCGGAGGCAGACCCCGCATCAGGTCCGAAACTCTCTTTGGAGCGCTCCGGCGCTTCAACCTGCGGTTGATCGCGGGAAATCAAGAAACACGTTGGAGCAGGCTGGGTCTCAGTCCGTCTGGACTACAATAGAATGCCGTCTCCGGCGAGCGCTGTTTTGAGGAGCGATGACTTATGCATGGGTGGACACCCAAGCACTCCCTTTGGCTCTTGTGCGCGGCCCTGGTGACCGCCGGCCCCGCGGCGGCTCAAGCGCCGACCGTGGCAGGCGTGTTTCCCGTGGGTGGACAGCGCGGCTATGAGTCAACCATCAAGATCACCGGCGCGAACCTCCAGGGTGCGACCAGGGTGGTGGTATCCGGAAGCGGAGTTGAGGCCAGGATCACCTCAAACACTGAGGGCGGAAACCTGCCCATAACGCTTTATTCGGAGCCCGAGGCCGCGATCGGCCCTCGTGAGATCCGAGTGGTGACACCCAATGGGGTCTCCACGGCGGGACGAGTCTGGATCGGCGGCTATCCGATCGCTGAAGAAAAAGAGCCGAACAACACCGTTCAGGCGCCACAAGTTCTCAACGCCCTACCGCTGGCCATCTCCGGCGTCATCGGCGGCGCCGAGGATCAGGATTTCTTCAAGTTCAGGGCCTCGGCGGGCGAGACCCTGGTGTTCGACCTGGCTTCGTTTCGCCTGAATTCGGGTCTGGATGGCTACATCAGCATCCTGGATGCCCGAGGTCGGCTCATCAAGTCGGCAGTTGACGCCTTTGATAGAGATCCCCGCATCATTCACACCTTCACCGAGCCCGGTGAATACTGTGTCCTGGTGCGCGATTCGCTGTACCGCGGCGGCTCGGCGTTCAGCTATCAACTCACCGCGGGGCGAGTCCCCGTGCTGACGAGTTACTTGCCGCGTGCTGCGAAGCGGGGCGCGTCCACCCAGTTGCAAGTGGACGGTGTCAATCTCGGCGACATGAAGTCTGTCAACGTGGCGGTTCCGAGTGACCCCGACGCGCCGGTGACGGTGCTCGCTAATGGATACGCGGCGATCGACCCCGTAATGCTCGATGCCTCGGATCTTCAGGAAGCCGTGGAAGCCGAACCGAACAACAGTGCCGCGCAGGCTACCATGCTTTCCGCAGTCCCCTCCGCCGTCAGCGGCAAGATGGACACCGCGGGAGATGTGGACACCTTCAAGTTCAAGGCCACGGCTGCAGGGAATCTCGCTCTCGAAGTCTTCGGTCGCCGGATCGGCTCACGCATCGATTCGTTCCTCCGGGTGCTCGACGCCACCGGCAAGGAGCTTCAATCGAGCGACGATGCCGTCGGCAAGGACAGCAGGGTAACCCTTAGCGTTACGGCCGGCACAGAGTACACCGTGCAGGTACGGTCGCTGGATGGGCGTGCCGGCGGCGACGCGTTCTATCGACTGGTGATCGCCCCTCCCGGTGGGCAGGACTTCGCCCTGACCGTTACTCCGGACGAGATCAACCTCCCGAAGGGGGGCTCGGTGAGTGTGACTGTGAATGCAACCCGCCTGGGCGGATTCTCCGGTGAGATTCAGCTTTCGATCGCGGGAATGCCCGCGGGGCTGAGCCTGAGCCGGGCGATTATTCCAGCGGGCGGCAACACCACCACCTTCACCATCACCGCTTCGGGAGAGAGCGCGCCGGGCACCGTCGTACCGGTGCAGGTGCAGGGTACCGCCACGATTGGGGCCGGAGCCGTGACGCGCTCCGCCACCCCGATCGAGACCTACCCGATCCCTCTGGCGCCGAACAACCAGACCGCCACGCGCACCATGCAGCTCCTGTATGCAGGCGTGATGCCGCAGGCGGGCTACGCCCTTGATGTGGAACCCAAGGCGATCACCATCAAGCGTGGACAATCGAACGTGGAAGTGAAGGTGAAGGCCACGAGGCAGATGGGCGTGACCCAGCAGATCGTGGTGTCGGCCGCCAACCTTCCGGGGAACGTGACGGCTCCGAACGTGAACCTTCCGGCCAACCAGAACGAGGTGGTGTTGAAGATCAACGCCGCCGCGAACGCCGCTCTGGGGGTCCAGAACATCGTGATCTCCGGCAACCTGAGCAACAACGTTCAGACGGCGCCGGCCATCACGCTCACCGTCACTCAATAGGTAGATCGCGGGGGGCCACCAGGCCACTCCGAGCATGAGGAAACGGGAGGCGGCTTCGGCTGCCTCCCGTTTTCATTTTACGCAACCGGGATCACCCGCCGAATGAACCGCATTGGGATTGATGTGGGCGGCACTACCGCCAAAGCCGCGCTTGTCGACTCCGAGGGCCGGGTGCTTGCCCGCCACAACTTCCCCACGGGCTATCACCTGACGGGAGAGTCGCTGCTCGCCGGCTGTGTGGAGGCAGTACACCGCTTGACCCGAGACTCCGCCGCAGCCTCGCTAGGGATTGCGGCTCCCGGTTTTCGCCGCGCCGACGGAGAAGGAGTGGAGAACGTCTCGAACCTCCCCGGACTGGATGACTTTCCGATCCGAACGCGGTGCCGAGAAGCCCTGGGGTTACCGGTGGTGGTGGATAACGACGCCAACGCCGCCGCGTATGGAGAGTGGGCCTTTGGCGCCCGAGCCGGATGTCGACGCCTGCTGGTGATGACGCTCGGCACGGGTATCGGGGGAGCGATGGTGGTTGACGGCGCGCTGCTTCGGATTTCCGGCGGTTGCCTCGGCGACCCCGGACATCTCATCCTGGACCCCGACGGTCCCAGATGCGCGTGCGGTGGTCGCGGCTGCGCCGAGACCCTCGCCGCAGTTCCAGCCATTGTAAGGGCTGCGGCGGCGGCGATGCCGGAACGCGCCATCCACTCTCTCGCCGATGTGACGGCCGCAGCACGTAACGGCGATCCTAAAGCAACCGAAGTGCTGGCTTCGGCCGGTCGGCGCCTGGGGACGCTGCTGACATCGCTGATCCACGTCCTGACTCCCGACCGCATCCTGCTCGGCGGTGGCGGGATGGACGCCGCCGGACACTACCTCATCCCGGCGGCAAAGCAAGCCATCGCTGACTGTGTTCAACCGTTCCTGGCTGCTGGACTCACCATCGACCGCGCAGCGCTGGGAAATGACGCGGGAGCGGTGGGGGCTGCGGCGCTCTCATCCACGAACTCGTAAAGAATCGCGTCACCCACTCGGTGCACTTCGCGCAAGAACGGTTCGGATGCCAGGGGCGCCTGGGGCCCCGGCGGATTCCGGGCGCCGGCAAACAACTCGACGTACTGCCGGTCCAGCGGGCCATCCACCACTAAGCGGACCCGGGACCGCCGCAAGAACTCCCGCCTTCCCTCGGAGCCGCCGAGGCCCCAGTAAAAGCCGAAGATCTCTCCCGGCTTCTCGCTGAAGCGTGGTGTCTCTCCCCAGTGGCCAGCGTACACCGCTCTCCCGGAGAATGCCGGTACGAACACGGCATCGAACGGAAATGCCAGAACCGCACTCTCTCGTGGGGTGTGCTCCCCGATCCACCGGTACAGATTAATCTGCGACTCATTCCAGTAAACCGGGTGGACGCCGGTGCTCGTCACGCCCTCGTCTCGCGCGAGTCGGATGTCGCGGGCGAGGTACAGGACGCTGCTCGGGCTGAGAACCGCGATCAGGAGCGCTGCCGACATGCCAGGCGACAAGTGCCTTCGGGCAAGCTGAGTCAGGCGGGCGACAGCTATGCCGGCGAGAAGCCCCAGGGGGAGGTGGACGCCCATCACGAGCTTTCGTTGGAAGGCAAACGGCAGGTAGGCTACACAGAGCCCCACCACGGCCCACGTGATCGGAAACAGCAGATCGCCCCGCCGCTCTCGCACCGTGCTCCGACTCCGCAGCGCCAGCTCACGTGCCGCGAACCCGGCGAGCGGAAGGAGCAACCCGTAACCGAGGACATAGCGATCGAAGCCGGGTGTGAGAGTCTGCGTGTCTGCCCGAGACCGAAACACCGGCTCCGAGAGATACAGCCACGCCATCGCCAGCACCGACGGCGAAGCAATGGCGGCGGCGATGAGGGCCTGCTTGAGAGCCGGCCACGGGAGTCGATAGTCCAGTTGCCCCCTCAGCAGCAGGTAACAGAGCCAGACCACCGTGAGGTGGATCATATCGTAGGAATGCACGTTGCCAAGCACGAGCCCGCACAGTCCCGCCGCAACCGCGCCGTCCAGCTTTCCGTTTCGCTCCGCTCGAATCAGCCCCAGGACGACCCCGAGCATGAGAAGCAGGGATACGGTGAAGAGTCCATTGGTGTAGAGGCTCGGAAACGTGAGGGCCTCGGGCTGCCACACATCCACCGGTTCGTTGGTTTGGACCCGATCCCGCCAGAAGAGCCAGCCGATGCCGCCGGAAAGCGCCGTCACCCAGAGCGCGCACCGTCGCTCGAACACGTCATCGGTAAACCAGGCGGCCAGCCGGTACACCAGCACAAGCGCTCCTGCCCCTGTCAGCAGCCGGGCGACGTGATAGGCCAGCGCGAGATCCAGCCGCAGCAGCCCCGCTGCGGCGCCCAGCAATTGGAAGTAGGCGTGGAAGTGGGCGCCCGACTGCCGATCCGTCGTGAAGAGATTCCGGATGAGCCAACGCCCATCCATTCCTTGCCTCATCCACGAAAAGTAGACGGCGTGGTCATCCGTGTTGAACAGCACCCAGGGAAACATCGCTCCGGAGGGCGTTCGGAGGGCAACCAGAAGGTACGGTAGGCAGGTCAACGCCATCACGGCTCCCGCAGAGAACCATGCAAACCTCCACTCCCGACTCGTCACAGGCATGCCGCGCCCCATCTCCTCATTCGCTCTACTCCCGAAGGCCCTGCGCTGCGGTATCCCACATCACCCGCATCCCGATCGCGATCCCACCCGGCATCTACCAATTCCTATGGCCGAATCCAGCTCCTTGGGCGGATACTTGTTGAGAGTCTGCTGTCATCCGCAGGCAGAGGAGTCGCACCTGTGTCACTTCGAGAAGCCATAACCGGTAGTCCGGTCGAAACGCTTGATCTCACCGGCTACGTTCGCCTCGATGAGAGTTGCACCGTCCGGGAAGCCATCCGCCTGATGAAGCTCTACGATCACACGACGGTGCTGGTAACGCGCGACAACACCCTGTGCGGAATTTTCACCGAACGAGATGTCCTGCGCAAGGTCGCCCAGGACTCGTGCAGTTGGGAGCGCCCCGTCTCCGCCTACATGGCTCCAGATCCGGTCACCATCCGGCCCGCCGAAACGGTGGAGGCAGCGGTGCGCAGGATGAACAAGGGGCATTTTAGAGATTTGCCTGTCGTTGATGCACGGGGGGCAATTCTGGGGAACCTGACAGATAACGCCATTGTCCGCCACCTGTGCGACTACCTGCAGGTCGAGGTGCTTAACCTGCCCCCGACGCCTGGGCTTGTGGCGCAACTGGCGGAAGGGGCCTGATCGTTCCAATCTGCAATGCCTCAACACGCACTCGCGGCTTCGAACGAGTACAGTCTGATAGAACTAGTGGAGGGGTGCGGCGTTCTCGAACGTCCATCCTCTTTTCTTATGTGTTTTTGGGAGCCGATGCGGCTCCTCGGTGTCGACCTCTGATGCCGAGGCCAGCCGCCCAACCCCAACCGGCGGATGGGTATCGCCGGGTTGAGGCTACCGCCGGGCCGGATCGTCAGGAGTTCCGGCGCCTGGCAGGAGCGTTGATGCAGGGATGTCCGAACTAATCCTTACACCGGATTCGGTCTACGACGAGGCCGTCTACGAGGAGTTAGAGTCTGTCGCGATCCGTTTTGCCGGAGACTCCGGCGACGGTATGCAGTTGACGGGAACGCAGTTCACGAACACGTCGGCCGTACTTGGTAACGACGTCAGCACCTTTCCGGACTTTCCCGCAGAGATCCGGGCGCCCGCCGGGACGCTTCCCGGTGTGTCCGGCTTCCAGGTCAACATCTCGCGAAATGACATCTACACCCCCGGCGATGCGCCACAGGTGTTGGTGGCTATGAACCCGGCAGCCCTCAAGTCCAACCTCGCAGATGTTGAACCGGGCGGAACCGTCATCATCAATATCGACGAGTTCACACCCGGCAACCTCAAGAAGGCCAACTACTCGTTCAATCCGCTGGACGACGATTCGCTGCGAAGCTATCGGGTCATCCGAGTGCCGTTGACCACGCTCAATCGCCACTCGTTGGACGGAATCGAGGGTCTGGGCAACAAAGAGAAGGACCGGTGCAAGAACTTCTTTGCGCTGGGCCTCACGTTCTGGATGTACGACCGCTCACTTGAAACCTCGCTCCAGTGGATCCGCGACAAGTTTGCCAGCAAACCCATCGTGGTCGAGGCCAACACGCGCGCCCTCAAGGCCGGCTACCACTTCGGCGAGACTGCTGAAGAGTTTCGGACCCGCTATCGAATCAGCCGATTCGATGTGGCGCCGGGAACCTATCGCAAGATCACCGGAAACGAAGCCGCAGCCATCGGGTTCGTTACGGCAGCGCATCTTGCGGGGAAGACGCTCTTCTACGGCAGCTACCCCATCACGCCTGCATCCGACATTCTTCACCACCTCGCCGGGCTCAAGAACTTCAATGTTCGAACGTTTCAGGCCGAGGACGAGATTGCCGCAATCGGGGCCACCATCGGGGCGGCTTTCGGTGGAGCCTTCGCACTCACGGGAACCAGCGGTCCGGGCATTTGCTTGAAGAGCGAGGCCATGAACCTCGGAATGATGCTGGAACTTCCGATGGTGATTGCGAACATCCAGCGTGGCGGACCGAGCACGGGCCTCCCCACCAAGACCGAGCAGTCCGACCTGCTGCAGGTGATGTTCGGCCGAAACGGCGAAAGCCCGATCCCGATCGTCGCCCCGGCCTCACCGTCGGACTGCTTCGATCTCGCCGTGGAGTCCTTCCGCCTCGCTGTTCGGGCAATGACCCCCGTGGTGTTCCTGTCGGACGGCTATCTCGGAAACAGCGCCGAACCCTGGCGCATTCCGGATCCCGACACGCTTACCCCCATTGAGGTCAACTACCGCACCGATCCCACGCACTTCGCGCCGTTCGCCCGTGATGAAGTGACGTTAGGTCGTCCGTGGGCGATTCCCGGTACCCCCGGTCTTGAGCACCGGATTGGCGGACTCGAGAAAGCGGACGGATCGGGCAATGTCTCCTACACGCCGAAAGACCATGACCACATGGTGCGCATCCGCGCCGAAAAGGTGCAGCGCCTCCAGAACACAATTCCCGAGCAGACCGTCTTCGGACCCGAAGAAGGTGACCTGCTCGTGATTGGTTGGGGAGGCACCTACGGAGCACTCCGCTCGGGCGTCGCAGCGGCCCACGCCAAGGGCCTGAGCGTTGCACACGCCCACATCCGCTACCTGAACCCGCTGCCCCGCAACATCGGTCCGCTGATGAAGCGCTATAAGAAGGTACTGGTCGCGGAGTTGAACCTGGGTCAGTTGGCCTGGTTGATCAACGCTCGCTTCGGCATGAAGGTCGAGCAACTCAATAAGGTCGAAGGTCGTCCCTTCAAGATCCGCGAAGTGCTCTCGGAGATTGAGTCCCTGCTCGGGCAGGGTTAGAACAGTTTGGCATCAAGGCCCGCCCCGCTTCGCGACGGCGGGCCCAAATCGGAGTGGGAAAGCTATGAGCGAGCCGAGCACCCCTGCGGTAAAGCTGAGTCGTAAGGATTTCGTTACCGATCAGGAAGTGCGATGGTGTCCGGGATGTGGAGATTACTCCATCCTGGCACAAGTGCAGCGCGTGCTGCCCGAACTGGCTATCCCGCGCGAAAAGGTCGTGTTCATTTGCGGGATCGGCTGCTCCAGCCGGTTCCCCTACTACATG
>SYKE01000316.1 GCA_005798285.1 Actinomycetota bacterium | reverse complement strand
ATGCCGCGCACGATCAGATCGATCGAAACTCCCGCCTGCGAGGCACGGTACAGCGCTTCGATGACGCCCGCATCCACCAGACTGTTCATCGTCGCCATAATCCCGGCTCCCCGACCGTTCAAGGCGTGCTCGCGCTCGTTGTCGATCAACTGAATGATCCGCTCCCTCATCCCGATCGGCGCCACCGACAGCTTCCGCCAATGCGGAAACTCCGAGAACCCCGTGAGCACATTGAAGAGACGGGATGCATCCTGGCCGAATCTCAACGAGCAGGTGAGCAAACCCAGATCGGTGTAGAGACGAGCCGTCGTGGGATTGTAGTTGCCGGTGCCCAGGTGGACGTACCGCCGAAGTCGTTCACTTCCGGGCTCCCTCCGAATGACGAGGCAGACCTTGCAGTGCGTCTTCAGGCCGACCAGACCATACACCACGTGAACCCCGGAACGCTCCAGTGCCCGAGCCCACGAGATGTTGTTCTCTTCATCAAAGCGCGCCTTGAGCTCGACCAGGGCGGTCACCTGCTTGCCGTTCTGAGCAGCCCGGGCAAGCGCCTTGACGATGGGAGAATCTCCCGAGGTTCGGTAGAGGGTCTGCTTGATCGCGAGGACGTCCGGATCGTCGGCCGCCTGCTCGACAAATCGAACGACTGTGTTGAAGGACTCGTACGGGTGGTGAAGCAGAATGTCGCCCTCACGGATAGCCGCGAAGACGTCCTTCTTGTGATGCAGCGGCCGAATCTCCGGCGCCGTGTACGGCCGATCCTTCAGATGTGCGTACTCCGAAAGCCGGTAGATGGCCATGAAATCGGTCAGGTTAAGTGGTCCGCTGATGGGGTAATCGTCCCGGTCGGTGATCTGGAGGGCGCTCAACAGCCGATCCAGAGCCTCCTCCGAGATCGCAGAATCCACTTCCAGACGGACCGCATCGCCGTACTCTCGCCGCCTCACTTCCTGCTCGATCGTCTCGAGCAGGTCCTCGGCTTCATCCTCGTCGATGTTCAGGTCGCTGTCGCGCGTGATACGAAACGGATGGCAGCCGGTGACCGAGAGCCCCTGAAAGAGTTCTCCCATCTGGCTGGAAATGACGTCTTCCAGGAGCACGAACTGGAATCCCGGACCCGGCACCTGCACCAGACGTGGGATGACCGCCGGCACCTGCACCACGGCGAGATAGTGGGCTGAGCGGGAACTGCGCGGACGCCGCAGCGTGACCGCAAGGTTGAGACTGCGGTTCCGAAGGTGGGGGAACGGATGGCTCGGATCCACCGCGAGGGGTGTGAGCACCGGAAACACCTGCCGGTGGTAGAAGTCCTTCACCCACCTCGACTGCTCGAGACTGAGCTCGGGAATTCGGCGAAGCACGATGCCTTCCGCGGCAAGCGACGGCAGGATCTTTTGCTGCAGGCACTCATACTGCTCTCCCACCAGCGCGTGGCACCGATCCGCGATGGCGCGGAGCAGTTCGTCCGGAGCCAGTCCGTCCGGACCGTGTTGTGCTGTTGCTGAACTGACCTGCCGCTTCAACCCTGCGACGCGGACCATAAAGAACTCATCCAGGTTGGAGCTGAAGATTGCGAGGAACTTGAGCCGCTCCAGCAGTGGCGCGGTCCCGTCTTGCGCTTCCTCAAGAACCCGTGCGTTGAACTCCAACCAGCTCAGCTCGCGGTTGATGTACAGTCCGGGATCGCTCAGACTCCGTTTTCTGGTTCGCTCCATCGTGTTCCCGCGGATCCCCTCTCCGTCACTCGCCTTCGGTGGCCGCCACGGGACTGTTGGCCCCCCTCGGCCCGGGTCCCTCTGCCGTCTCCCAGACCGGAGCAGCCAGAGGTTTAGTCAAGCCTAAATAACTCGCTTCAACGACTCTAGACTCCAAAGCTGGGCCGTGATAGACTAGGTTCGACAACCATCCTTCGTCCAATGTCTACCCGACCCATCCTCTCCTTGGAGTGTGCGGCTCATGATCGCTTTGAACTCGGTTCGACCCGGCTCGGCAGTACGGGTGAAGAAACTCGATGGTCAGGGTGACTTGTGCCGGCGTTTGCGAGAGATGGGCTTCCTGGAAGACACTGTCGTTCGATGCCTGCAATCCGGCGCCGCCTGCGTCTGCATGGTGCAGCACACCCGCATCGGCATCAGCTCGCAGTTGGCCAGGCAGATCCTGGTGGAACCGGTCTGACCGGCAATTCACCGTGACCGAGATTCCTCTTACCCGGCTTGCGCCCGGTTCTTTGGCGCGTGTGGTGCGGGTGATGGCCGACGGCGACAGCCGCCGCCGCCTTCAGGAGATGGGACTGGTCAGTGGCGCCAGCGTGTCGTTCGTGCGCGCCGCGCCCCTCGGGGATCCTATTGAGGTTCGTATTCGCGGCTATCATCTGTCGCTTCGGAAAGCCGAAGCCGAAAAGGTGATCGTACGCGCCAACGAGATGCCATGACGGCCCCGGCAACCGTTTCCGGCCGACCCGCCGAGTCTCGCCTGCTTGCGCTGGCCGGTAATCCGAACTGCGGCAAGACCACCCTCTTCAACGCGCTCACCGGATTGAGACATCGGGTCGGCAATTACGCCGGCGTCACGGTGGAGCGGCGAGAGGGGCGACTCAGGAACTCCGACATCACGGTTCTGGATCTGCCCGGCGCCTACAGTCTGGGCGCTCGCTCGCCCGATGAAGAGATCGCCCGGGACGTGCTCCTCGGCTACTTCCCGCCGCTGCCGCAGATGGTGCTGGTGGTCGTGGACGCCTCGAACCTCGAGCGAAACCTCTACCTCGTCTCCCAGGTGATGGATCTCGGCATTCCGGTGATCCTCTGCCTGAACATGATGGATGTCGCCGCTTCGGCGGGGCTGCAGATCGATGTCGACGGGCTCCAGCGAGAGTTGGGGATTCCCGTGGTCCCCTGTGTGGCTTCCCGGGGCGAAGGCCTGGCCCGCCTCGTCGAGCTGGCCGGTGCGGAACTGCCGCCGCCGCCCACTCGCCGATGGAAGCTCCCTGAACGGGAGGAGCGCGCTGCGACCACGCTTGCGTCCACACTCCAGAGCGACGGGAGTTCCGAGGCAAGAACGGCGCTCTTCAAAGCGCTGACACTCCTTTGCGAAGATAACGCGGACGAACGCCTGCTCAAGGGCCTGACCCCTCAGGCTCTCGCCGCCGTACGAACCTCTCGAACTGAGCTCGGTGAGTCGCTCAGCGAGATCGACTCGGTGGTCATTGAGAGTCGGTACGCCTGGATCCAGGACGTCTGCGATCGGGTCTGCCGTCAGGGAGAGATCCCGATTACCTGGAGCGACCGGATCGATCGAGTCGCCACGCACCGGATTGGCGGCTTCCTGGTCTTCTTCGCCCTGATGGCGCTGATGTTTCAGGCGATCTTCACCTGGGCTCAAACTCCTGCCGGATGGATTGAAACCGGTCAGGGTTGGCTGGGAGAATTCGCGACGGCACGGCTTCCGGACGGCGACCTGAAGAGCCTGGTCGTGGATGGAGTCATCGCGGGGGTCGGCGGCGTGATCGTGTTCATGCCCCAGATTCTCTTTTTCTTTTTCTTCATCGGGCTGCTGGAAGACAGCGGATATATGGCCCGCGCGGCGTTCGTGATGGACCGGGTGATGAGTCGGGTGGGGCTCCACGGCAAAAGCTTCATTCCCCTGCTCAGCTCGTTCGCCTGCGCCATTCCCGGGATTTTGGCCACCCGCACCATTGAGGAGCGGCGCGATCGGATGGTCACCATCCTGGTCGCCCCCCTGATGAGCTGTTCTGCCCGACTACCCGTCTACACCGTTCTCATTGCCGGATTCATTCCGCAGGAGCGGGTGCTGGGTGTCTTCTCCCTTCCCGGCCTCGTTCTCGTCTCGATGTACCTGCTCGGCCTGGTTGCGGCGCTGGGAATGGCGAGCGTCTTCAAGAAGTTTGTGTTCAAGGGCGACACTCCGCTGTTTCTGATGGAACTACCGCCCTACAAACTCCCCTCCGTCAAGACCGTTGCGCTCCAGACGTGGGAGCGATCCTCTGAATTCCTGCAGCGCGCCGGCACGGTTATTCTGGCGATCAACATCCTGCTCTGGGCCACGATGCGATTTCCCGGCGACGCCACCCAGCACTCGTCCGAGCGGCTGCGAAACAGCATCGCGGGCCATGCAGGACGCATCCTCGAGCCGGTGATTCAGCCCTTCGGAATGGATTGGAAGGTCGCGATCGGCATCCTCGGCTCGTTTGCGGCTCGGGAAGTCTTCGTCAGCACGATGGCCACGGTTTACAACGTAGAAGAGGATGACGAAGACAAACAGTCCGTCTCGGTTCGCGTTCAAATGCAGAGTGAGAAGGATCCTAATACGGGCGCCCCGCGCTTCACGGCGCTCTCGGCTGTGGCGCTGATGGTCTTCTATGTGCTCGCGCTTCAATGCGCGTCCACGGTGGCCACGGTGCGGCGGGAGACCGGCTCATGGAGATGGGCCGCGTTCCAGTGGGTCTACATGTTCGTACTGGCGTGGTGCGCCGCCACCGGCGTGTACCAACTCGGCCGCGCCGTCGGTCTTAGCTAGCCGCCCAGAGCCCCCCGAGAGCGGTACCTTCGGGGAGTTTGAGGAGTTCGGGAAGGAAGTCGACCATGGGTAGTTGGGACCAGTGGATGGTGCTCCTCGTGGTGCTCAGCGCCGGCGGCTATCTCTGGCGCCGGTCCCGCACAGGTTCAAGCTGCGGCAGTTGTCCGGGCTGCGCCACCCCAAAGAAGAGCGCCGACCCCGAAGCGCTCCCGCTCATCCAGATTGAGCTCGGCCCCCAGAAGGACAGCGCCGGGGCTCCGCGAGCCTGGCTCCGGAGAGCCCGGGACATCCGGCCGTTCAGTCCCTGTCCGAGCCTGGGCGCGCCAGTCGAGCCAGCCTGTCGGCCGCCGCATCCAGCGTTTCCATTCGTTTGGGGAAGGCAAAGCGAATCTTGTTGGAGCCCTGGGTCGAGTCCTTCGGATAGAAACTGCTGCCCGGAACCACGGCGACACCGATCTCCCGAATGAGGTGCATGCTGAACTCCACATCGTTCGGATAGCCGAAGTCCGAGATGTCGGCCATCAAGTAGTACGCGCCCTGAGGGACGAACGGCCGCATCCCGGTGGCTTCCACCATTCGGCGCACCCGTTCTCGTCGCTCCGCGTACTTCTCGGCCAGAGAGATGTAATAGGAGTCCGGCAGAGCCAACGCCGCCACTGCGGCCTCCTGGAGTGGATGCGGCGCGCCGACCGTGAGGAAGTCATGCACGCGTCGGATTCCGATGCTGATGTCGGCCGGCGCGACGGCCCAGCCGAGACGCCACCCGGTCACGCTGAAGGTCTTGCTCGCGCCGCTGATGGTGACGGTTCGATCCAGCATCCCATCCAGGCTCGCCAGCGAGACATGAGGCCGGCCATCGTAGAGGATGTGCTCGTAGATCTCATCCGTGATGGCCAGGCAATCGTGCCGCATGCAGAGTTCGGCAATCACCTCCAGCTCCGACCGGTCGAACACATGCCCGGTCGGGTTGTGGGGGGTGTTGACGATGATGGCGCGAGTTCGACGCGTGAACGCTGCCCGGAGCTCGTCCAGATCAAACCGCCAGTCGGCGCCTCCCCGAGGTTCATGAAGCTCGACGTAGACCGGGGTCGCGCCTGAGAGAATGGCGTCCGGACCGTAGTTCTCGTAGAACGGCGTGAACACGATCACCTCGTCGCCGGGGTTGCACACGGCGATCAAGGTTGCGATCATCGCCTCGGTGGCGCCGCAGCAGACCGTGACATTCGCTGCGGGATCCGTCGGGATTGCGTTGAATTCCGTGGCATGTCGCGCCACCGCCTCGCGCAGTCGAGGAGTGCCCCAGGTGATGGCATACTGGTTGAAGCCGTCACGGAGCGCCCGGCAGGCCGCATCAAGAATCTCCGCCGGGGGATCGAAGTCCGGAAAGCCCTGTGCCAGGTTCACGCCACCATAGATCTGGTGCAGCCGCGTCATCTCTCGGATGACGGACTCCTGAAAACTCCCGGCGCGCTCGGAAATCCGCACGGCGTTTATTTCCCCATCTCCTTCAACCGGTTCAGACACCGCTCCACACACTCCAGAGGAGGGTAAGCGTAACTCTCCTGCTCCACAATGTACCAGCGCGTCTCGCCGACTCCTTCACAGAGATCGAACACCTCTTGCCAGTTGACATCCCCATCCCCGATGAGCGCCTTGTCGTTGGTCGCCGAATACTACTTGAGGTGTACGGTGAGCGCCCGGCCGGGATAGCGGGCGATGTATGGGACTGGATCGCCGCCACCGTGGAGCGCATTTCCGATGTCGACCTGCATCACCACCCGTTTCGGCGTGTTGGCGAAGAACGTGTCCCACGGTAGTTCCCCATCCATCGGCTGAAACTCGATGGCGTGATTGTGGTAGCCGACGTACTTTCCCAGGAGTTCGGCCTGTTGGCTCGCGGCGTTGAAGACGCGTGCGGTCTCCAGCCAGGCGCTCCGCGAAGCACGCCGCTCGGCCGGCATCGAGGGCACGATCAGATAGGGATTCCCGAGAATCTCGTTGAACTCCGCGGTTGCCGCCAGGTTCTGCGGCAGGATCGTGTCGAAGCGGGTGTGCGTGCCGCAGCAAAGCAGCCCCAGATCGTCCAGCATGGCTCGAAGCTCCGCGGCCGATCGTCCGTAGTAGCCCGCAAACTCCACACCCTCGTACCCCATCTTCGCCACGGCGGCGAGCGTGCCGGGAAGATCGGCTTCACACTCCTTCCGGACGCTGTAGAGTTGTAAACCGATGGGGAGTCGGGGCATGTCGAAGTTCCTCTGATCAGCGGCGCACGGGGAACGAGCAATCGCGCAAGTTCTCGCATAGTATTTCACAAGCCGACATAAGCCCTCCACGTATGCCTGACACCGACTGCCGACTCATCATCAACGCGGACGATTTCGGCAACAGCGACGGCATCAACGCCGCAATCCAGCAACTCCATGCCGCAGGTGGGATCACCAGCGCCAGCCTGATGGTCGGCGCTCCGGCGGCCGGGTCTGCCATTGAGATCGCCCGTCGATCACCCGGACTGGGGTTGGGATTGCATCTGTGCACGGCCCTCGCGCGACCGGTCCTTCCACCGGCGAAGATCCCCCATCTGGTGAACCCGCACGGGGAACTCGACCCGGACTTCATCCGCGCGGCCCTCCGCTGGACGACGTCCAAGGCTGCCCGCACCGAGCTGCACCAGGAGGTTCAAGCACAGTTCCAGCGGTTTCGGTCCCTCGGCTTTGGGCCGGCACACCTCGACTCGCACGTCCACATGCTCCTCGTCCCAGCCCTCGCCAGGATTGCGCTCTGCGAGGCCGACGCGAACGAAATCATCGGCTTGCGAATTCCCTGGGAGCCCTACGCCTCACACCGCGCCCGACCCCACGCCCTCACCGGAGCTCGTTCCCGCCTCCACGGCGTGTGGTTCCAGGCCCGGAGCCACAGCCTTCGAAGGCTCGCTAAAGGCCGCGGCTGGGTCATTCCCGAGCGCTCCTACGGATTCTTCCAATCCGGCGCCCTCGACACGTCCTACCTCACCGCGCTCGCGTCAAAACTTCCCCAGGGTCTCTCGGAACTGCACTGTCATCCATCCCTTGAAACCCCAGAAGGACGCCGCGAGGTCGAGGCCCTCCTCTCCGACTCGTTCCGCTTCGCCCTGCGGGATCGCGGCGTCCGCCTCACCACCTACGCCGAAGAGCACCAACGTGAGTCCCGAGTCCTGGGGCACTCCCCCAGGCCGGGGTGAGGTTGGGCCCTCAGCCCACGGTACTGGACCGATCACCCGGTTCTCGAGGCGAAAGTCACCGTAGAGTTGGCGCGGACCCACGCGAGGGAGACACCCCTGCTAGGAGCCTGTCCGTGATTTACTCCAATCAAGCATGATTTTCGACGGGGAACGGTGAATCTACCTGTATGGCCCGCTCATTCCGCCCCTACACGCCCGATCAGCCCTATCTCTTGCCGCCATCGCCGCAGGATTGGAT
>SYKE01000315.1 GCA_005798285.1 Actinomycetota bacterium | reverse complement strand
CATCCAATCCTGCGGCGATGGCGGCAAGAGATAGGGCTGATCGGGCGTGTAGGGGCGGAATGAGCGGGCCATACAGGTAGATTCACCGTTCCCCGTCGAAAATCATGCTTGATTGGAGTAAATCACGGACAGGCTCCTAGCCTGGCGTTGGCATCCGGCGACTTGTTCTTTTGGTATTGGCTCGTGCGTGGCGACGGCTTTGACGTGACATCGAGAGTGGTATCGGAGTTTCTTGCTGCGTTCGAGTGTCAGGGGATAGCCCTTCCTCCCATGGTGGGCCTTGGGCGGCTGCTGCATGACCGCCGGCACGAAGCGCTGCAGTTTAAGAAGAATGCAGGAAAGTATGTCGGAAACTACAATTGGAGGCGACTACGCCACATCACAAGGCGGGCAGATCTCGTAGCGCTTGGCGCCATAGGTGCCGGTGTGGATGAAACAATGGCCGTGCTGAACTACGTGGAGATGGTGCTCTCGATCAATGAGTCCGCGGGGGAGAAGGCAATTCCGCAGCGGGTGAAGGCCATGTTCCCCATTGAGCCCCATGACTGGCAACGAGAGTTGGAAGTACTTGGGCAGGCGGACGATTTCGTAGTGAGGCAGTTCGGTGACCATCCGGCCATTCTGTCTGCGCTGCGTGCGTTTCCGGGGTGATTGGTCGCAGATCAACACTCCGGAGGAGTTCGGCGCGAGCCTCGGGAGTGGCACTCGCAGTCAGGAGAGTGTTCGGCCCGCTCGGCGAAGCACAGGTCTGGCAGCCCCTGGCGGATGTATTGCTGCCTAGAGTCGGCCCCGGAGATGACATTCAGTGGAGGAAATGGAACTTGCCGGTCGGGCGTTCGACTCGCTTCTGGATGAGCCAAGGGCTCTCTCATCCGGGAAACCTTTCCCGAAGCGCAGTCTCGGACGCTCTTCGTTATTCGCGGCAGGTGCTGCGGGGTTTGGCATCCGGTCGCTCTCGACGACATGCCATCGGCCGCCAACAGGTTGTTAGACGAGCGGCGCGGTGGAATATGCCGATGGAGGAGCGGCAGCGATGAGTCCCCCACAGAAGCAGAATCGAGTGGCGGAGTTGCTGGGACAAATGGTAGCGGAGGGGAGTTGGGCCGGCAAAACGCACATCCAGAAGACCCTCTACCTGTTCCAGATGCTCTTTGAAGAGCCTGCGGACGATGGCTATCGCTATATCCTCTACAGGCACGGACCGTACTCGTTTGAGCTCGACGAGGACCTGGCGGAGATGGAGTTCGTTGGGATGATCCGGCGGATCGCTCGTCCTCCCTATGGACCGCAATACCAGGTAGAAGCAACGGCCATGTCGGAGTGGATGAAGCGGTTGGCCCTGAAGCCGGATCCCAAAGGTGTGGAACTCGCGTATGCGGCTCGGACGATCTCCCGACGGAGCGTGCGTGAGTTGGAAGCACTCGCCACCATCGCCTATGTCGAGAGCAAGCTGGACTCCCAGTCTGACCAGGAACTGAAGGCGTCCATCCTCTATCGCGTCGGGGAGTTGAAGCCTCACTTGACCGGCACGGAGTTGGAGCGGGCTTTCCAAAGCTGGCGAGAGCTGAAACTCGGAGCCAGAGGTATCAGCAACTTATCGCGGGAAGCCGTGGTTCAGCCTTGACCTCACGCCAATCGGGAACGCAAAACCTCGGTGCGGAGTCGAGGCTCAGGAAGCCCGTGCCCTAGTCGTGGCGACATTCCGGCGGAGCCCGCTCTTGCGGCTGCTCATCGGTACGCTCATCGGCCGAAGAGGGTGAGGTGGCTGTCGTAATAGGCGGGCGTGCCGAGGACTTTGCCGCCAGAGACGGTGACCCATACGGCGCCCAGGAGCCCGGGCGCTCGAACCCAGAACGAGAGCACCGGGCCCGTCGCGCCTTCAACTGGGACGCGGGTCAACCCGACGGACACCGCCGATGCGAGGTCGAGCTCCAGCCGTACCACGCCGCCTGATTGGAGCGCATCGCGCTCCATCCGCTTCATCAGCGGCGCGAGTTCCTTTCGCTGATCTCTCAAGAGCTGCTGGGCCAGCCAGCTTATGGTTCCCTGGCGGGCGAGGGTCTCGAGGTCTTTCGAGCCCAGACGGCCCACGAATCGATTCAGACCCAGGTCGGCCGGATCGCTCATCTTGAGACGCCGACCCACCAGCGGGTCTTCCTCCAGGAGCGCCTCCAACTCCTTGCCTTTCAGTGAGCCACGGTAGGCTTCGAAGATGAGTTTGAGCCCATCCTGTACCGGAGCCGCTTTCCCGTCGGACGGGGGCGGCAACGCTGGGGAGCGAACAGGCGGCGGGATGGGCAGCCACTCCCGAGCAGGGATCGGAGGGCTGGCGGCCTTCTTCAGGATCTGTTCGATCCGCTCCCGGTGCGCGCTCTGGGAGGACTCCAGGGCTGCACCGGACGCACGGACCAGCGTGATCCAGTACGGCGCCGTCACGCTCTTCCGGGCGATGAACCAGGCGTAGCAAGGGTCGGCGAAGTCCGGCAGCAGTACCTGGGCAAATCCCAGGCTTACTCCGGACCCCTTCTTCAGTGGAAAGGTGCCCAATCCCCGGGTCTCGGCCTGGTGGGCAGCGGCTTCCACCAGTTTGAGTTGGGGTCCCGGCAGGGCTTCCGGTTCCCACTTCAGGTAGCCGCCCTCGGCCTGCAGGGTCCGATGTGCCGAGTCGGGGAGCGACGCCATCAGCCGCGTGAGGTGATGCTCGGCGGGCGCCGAGAGGTCCCGGTAGAGAATCGGCGCCGGATCGATTTCCTCCAGCCCCTCCCACTCCGCGGCAGGAAGGGTGCGTCGGTAGGCCATCAGGACCCGGCGGTAGTGCGCGTCTCCCCCGTCTGCCTGCTGGGCTGCTGAGCCTGGCGCCATCACAGAGCCGAGGGCTGCCATCAGGAGGGCTCGGCGGCTGCTGACGGGCGGATCGGGGGGTGTCGCGGGCATTGGGGGTTACTCGATTTCCGCCTGGCGGTAGACCAGGTCCAGGCTCTCACGCGTGCGGATGGCGGCCGCGAGCGGATCGGTCGCGGACAGCGCGCGCAGCGCCTCGTTGAAGGGCTCCACGGTTACGGGTCCGTCGTAGCCGATCTCTTTGAGTATTCGAAGCAGGGCGGGATTGGGGATCACACCGGTCTCTCCGGGGAGGCAGCGTCGGCTGTCAATCTGATCCAGGACGTCTACACCGTCGGGGGCGTCGTTGATGTGGACATACACCACATCCGACGCGGTGAGATGCCGAACGTCGTCCAGGGTGGACCCGCACGTGTACCAGTGCCACACGTCGAACAGCAAGCCGACGTTGCCGACCCCCATCGCACAACACAGCGCCAGCATTCCATCCATCGTGTAGATGAAGCCGTGCTTTGCAGGCGCGCGCGAGGTCCGCGGACCAATGAACTCAAGGCCCAGTCGGTGTCCGTGCGGCTTCAGCACTTCCGCGCACAGTTTGAATCGGCGGCTGACGCGGTCGAAATGTTCCTGCCGTGTGAGGGTGTTGCTCCAGCCCGGCATCCATGTCATCGTTCGGAAGCAGCCCACCTCCGCCGCGAGACGCGCCTGAGCGGGCAGACTCGCCAGACTTTCGATGAACTCGTCCTCCGTACCATTCCACTTCACGGTGAACGGCCAGCCGCCGATCTTCAGGCCGCGCTCGTCATAAAGGGCCCGGACTGCGGAGGCGCCTCCCGACTCGGCGAGCGCGAGCGCTTCGGGCATGACCAGGTCTGCGCCCTGAAAGCCGGCGCTTGCAGCCAGATCCAATCCTTCCACCCAGCCGCAGCGGATCCCGATGGCGCCCGGCGACAGATTCTTGAACACGCGTGAAACCTCCCGTGCGCCATCGTCGGCGCAAACTTGCTGCTCAGTTGAACCCCGTTCACCGGCGGCCCTGCTTCCAGGGAGTGCAGGCCACCCAGGGTCTCGATGTGAAGCATGGATCAAGTGAAGGGAAGTGGGGTGGCCATGAACATCGGAATCATCGGGGCGGGCGGCATCGCACAGAAGCTCCACCTGCCGCAGCTGGCTGAGTCGAGCGAGATGCGAGTGACGCATCTCGTAGGACGCAAGGAGCATCGCCTCAAGACACTCGCCGCGCGGTTCGACGTTCCCAACTGGGGGACGGACGCCGCCGCGCTGCTGGCTGACGATCGAATCGACGGTGTGATCGTGGCCTTGCCTCACCCCCAGCACGTGGAGGTGGGGCTCCAGGTGCTCGCGGCGGGGAAGCATCTACTCATGCAGAAGCCGCTCTGCGGCGACATGGAAGAGGCCGACGCATTCGTCCGGGCGGTCGAGGCGTCGGATCGTACGGTGTTGGTCCTGCCTCACTTTTCCCCCGAACTCTATCGGACCCGGGAACTTCTGGAGGCCGGCGCGATCGGAAAGCCGTCGGGCGCCAACTGTCGCACCAGCCACGGTGGTCCGGAAGTCTACTACGCGGAAGTGCGGGACGGCTTCGGCGAGAAGGACGACGACTTGTGGTTCTTCGATGCCCGCCGGGCATCCGTCGGCGCCCTGTTCGACATGGGTGTGTACTCGGTTTCATTCCTGGTGGCGGTGCTGGGCACCGTTGAGGCGGTCTCCGGAATGGTTGGAACGCTGGACAAGCCGACGTCGCTGGAAGACACCGCCTCTCTCTTGCTTAGATTTCGCAGCGGAGCCATTGCAACGGCGGAAACGGGCTGGTGCGACCCGGCGCGTACGTGGCAATTCCGCGTCCACGGCACTCGGGGCAAGGTGACGATCCCGGGAGGCGATGGTTCCGCCATGCAGCGGTGGGAGCCGGGCAGCTACACCCGTGAAGACATCCCACCGGTCGCGTTCAACGTGGACGCCCAGGGCGCGACTCGCGGGAATGTGCACGAACACTGGCTGACCTGTATTCGAGAGGGTCGCCACCCGGAGCTCAGCCACGCCTGGGCGGCCCGACATGTCACCGAGATCCTGCTCTCGGGCCTGCGGTCCTCGACGGAGCGACGCGAGGTGGCGCTTCAATCCGTCGCGGAAGCGCGCTAATCGCCCGGGGTTGAGTCCAGCGAGGGACCGGGCAGGGTGTGGGTCCGCACCACTCGCCCGTGTCCCTCCACGACCAGCGCTCCAACGTACCCCTCACCCGCGTCAAGCGGGTGCCAACCCCATCGTTTGCGCTCATCGGCCCGGTTCGCGATCCACAGCAAGTCCCCGGAGCCCGCTGGATCGGCATCCACCGTGAAGCTCGCGAGGGGGAAACTGATGCCCGTACCGAGAGCTTTTACAAACGCTTCCTTTCGGCACCAACAGGTGTGGAACGCCAGCTCCCTTTCGGCCTCGGAACGCCGGGTCAAGACCTGGTGGGCTTCATCCGAGGAGAAGAAGCGTGCTGCCACCGCACTCAGGTTGCGCCGTGAAGAGCGCTGTTCCACATCTACTCCCACCTCGGCTTGCCACGAGAGGGCGATGACGACGCGGCGCCCGGAGTGGCTCAGATTGAATCGCAGGTCTTGCGGGTGGCTCGAATGGAGCCGCGGCTTTCCGTGGTCACCGACCTCGAACCGAATCTCGCGGGCCTCGCACGACAACTCGGGCGCCAGGAGAGTGCGCAGGAGGGCGCGAGCGGTTACAAATCGCACTCGGTCCGAAGGGTTCCGGAACCCTTCGGCGTGAGCGCGCTCTCCGTCCGGGATGCAATTCAGCAGATGCTGTTCGGGAGGCCCCCCGCCGTCGAGATCGCACCGAACGACCTTCACTTCGTGGGGGCCGGGCGCAGATCCCGCCTCGCCGAGCCACCGTTCAATGACCATCACTCTTTGCCGCTGACCAGCGAGCCTCCGACATAGGTGCTCAAGACACGGGTCTCTTTCACGTCGTCGACCGGGCAGGTCAGGATGTCTCGGTCGAGCACGATGAAGTCTGCGAGCTTCCCCGGCTCCAGGCTGCCGAGTTCCTTCTCCCGCCGAAGGATGTGCGCGTTGTTGAGCGTGTAAAAGCGGATCGCCTGCTCTCGGGTGAGCGCTTCCTCGGGGTGGAGCGGCCGGTCAAACGAGCGGCTCTTTCGGGTCAGAGCGACCCACATGGCCAGGAACGGATGGTAGGGGTTGATCGATCGCAGAGCCCCGATCTTCTGCATATGGTCTGAACCGCCTCCAGCGATGGCGCCGGCGGCGAAGAGGCTCCGGAGCGGCTGGAAGTAGCGAAGCCGGTCGTAGCCGAACTGCTGCACCAGTGTGTGGGTGTCGAGGTAAAGCCATGCCGGTTGAATGTCCACAGGTACCCCGAGGGCTGCGCACCGCTTGATCGCCTCGGCGCTCATGAAGTTGCTGTGGGTGATCGTGGACCGGGTCGGACGGACCGGGATTCGAGCATTGACGGCCTCGTAGGCGTCCAGCAGGGCATGCACGGCGCCGTCGCCGACGGAGTGAGCCGTGAACGCAAGACCAGTCTTTACGGTCGTCTCGACGATTGAAGTGAGACGGTCGTTCGGAATGAAGAGCACTCCCCGGTAAGCGGGGT
>SYKE01000314.1 GCA_005798285.1 Actinomycetota bacterium | reverse complement strand
GCGACGTCGTTGGTCTAGGACGCCACTTCGCGAACGAGCTGGGCGCCCATGTTTTCGAACGGATCGGAGACGCTAATCTCCTTCGCAATCGTCACCCCGTCGCTGACGACGGACGGCGATCCGAACTTCTTCTCGATGATGACGTTCCGCCCGCGGGGGCCAAGCGTCACCTTCACGGTGTCGGCGAGCGCATTCACACCGCGCTCCAGCGCGCGTCGCGCCGCCTCGTCGTAAATCAGATCCTTTGCCGGCATAGGTTCCTCGCGTTAGTTCTCAACAATGCCCAGAACATCGTCCTGGCGCAGTACGACGACTTCCTCGCCGCCCACCTTGACTTCAGTGCCGCTGTACTTGCCGTAATAAACGGTGTCGTCCACAGCGACGTCCATGGGGGCGAGCTTGCCGCTGTCCAGAAGCTTGCCGGGTCCCACGGCGAGCACCTTGCCCTGCTGGGGCTTCTCCTTAGCGGAGTCGGGCAGAACGATGCCGCCCGAGGTCTTTTCCTCGGACGTCAGCGGCTTGATGATGATTCGGTCGGAAAGGGGCTTCAGGCTAGCCATTGGGTCATAGACCTCCAAAACGAGCGGCCCACTGGAGCACACTGCGCCTGTTACGACGCGGCGCCCGGGGGTGCAATAACCTACATTGGCATTAGCACTCTAAGCCTGCGAGTGCTAACGACGGCTTATTGTAAACGATGCGTGATCGTCGCGCAAGTTGGTTGGCGTCGGGGTTGCGGCAATCTGCCGCAGCCCGACTAGGGCGATTGGGTCGGGTTCCCGGATCCTGCGGGGACGAGGGAGTCCTTGACTCGGCGCAGCTCCTCCGGGGGCAGCGGACCGATAAGGATCACATCCGCTCCGCCGCTGGTGCCGGTGACCACGTTTAGCCGGTCGCGCCGAAGCCCCCGGAGCGCCATACCCGTGGCCGGCCCCTGAAACAGGCTCAACGCTCGCCGGCCACCAACTCCCGAGTAAACCGTCACCAGCCACTCCCGGCCGCGGAAGTGTTCGCGGAAGTAGCCCCGGAACCGCAGGCCCGCCGGCAACTCTCTCGGCTCGAGGATTCCGCCCCACCGCACAGCGATGCGCCGTGCCATTTCCGGTCGGACCGGTTCTTGATCTGTCTGCTGAGCTCCCGTCGGCGGTTGGAATTGCACCTGATCGAGAGACGGAATCTCATCCAATTGGAGGGAAGTGAAGAACGTGCTGATCACCCGGCCGTTCGGGCCGTCGGTGTCCTGCCGGAGTTGGAGAGAGGTGTCCCGATCGATCCACACCGTTCGGCTGCGGCCGGTGGGGAGCTTGACGCTCACTACCCAACACCGGCGACCGGCGATACTGTCCTCTCGGACCAGTTCAGTCTGGATCCGGCCGGCACGAATCTCCCGGCGCTGTCGGTCCACGCGCTCTGGGCTGCGGTTGGACGGAGACTTTCGCACCAGGTTTGCGGCCGGTAGGTACAGCAATTGCTGCTTCCCGTCGTCGAACAGCACCTCACCGTTGGCATAGTTGACGCGCAGCAGGTTCTGCCTGCGAAGTACCCGCTGCTTCCCCGGCCCACGCCTGGCCCCCCCCAGAACTTGAGTCACCTGCTCCGCGGTGAAGCCCTCAATCCGCGGGTCGAGACTGCTGGAGAGCAGTTGCCGCGCATCGGGAGGATCCGCAGTGGCGGCAACCGCCGGGCAAAAGAGGAGTGCGGTGCAGAGAATCAGCGCTTTATTCACGGAGGTCAGGTACTTCCAACGCGCATCAGTCAGAGAGCAACTCGCCGGTCGTCAACTCGATGCTGGCGTTCCGTACTTCACTGTCGGGATCTCCGTCCAGCGTGGCTTGAATTTCGTTGTGACGGGCTACGGCCAGCCGGACATAACTTCCGTCATCGGAGCGACTCTGCAGCCGGCTCCATCCGATCGGCGCCCCCACCGAGAGGCCGATGGCGAGACACAGGGCGGCCGCCGTCGCGGGCAAGGGCAGACCCAGACGGCGCTCGAGACGGCAAGCCGTCCAGCCCAGCCACCCGGCGAGGCTCGGCTGCACATGTTGTTCCGCCAGCCGAAGTCGCAGGCGACCCTCGAATCCCTCAGGCGCCGGGCGGACCGGATCGGACTTCAGGGTGACCAGGAGCCGCCGGGTCATTGCGAGACTCACACGGCATGCCGCACACTCCCGCAGGTGCGCCTCGACCCGAGCCCTCCGACCGGGCTCGCACACATCGGATGCAAGCGCGTTCAACTCGGATTCCCACTTCTTGCAGTTCACTCTTCTCCTCCGAGGTATCCCGCGAGCTTGCGCTTCAGCGCGGTGCGCGCATTGAACAGTCGTGACTTGATCGTACCTAATGGGCAGCCCAGTACTCGAGCAATCTCGTCGTAGGCCAGGCCCTCCAGGTCGTGGAGCACCACCACCGACCGAAGCTTTTCAGGCAGGGCCTGTACTGCGAGCCTCACCTGCCGCTGCAACTCACCCAACTGAGCGGAGGCTTGAGGATCGGAGTACCGGCCGACAGCGGGCAACTCGAGCGCCGCCTGATCCTCATCACGCTCCACCGATACCCATCTTGGAGCGCGCTTCTCGCGGCGAAATCGATCAATGACGAGATTGGTCGCGATTCGATACAGCCACGTGTCGACTGCGGCGTCGCGTCGGAAGGAATGTATGGACTGGTACGCTCGTACGAAGACCTCTTGAGTCAGGTCTTCCGCGTCAGGACTGTCGTTCGTCAGACGACAAACGTACCCGTAGATCCGGTCCTTGTGGTCTCGCACAAGCGACTCAAATTCTTCTGCACGTTCGGCTGCTGCCCTGTCGAACGTCACGGTCAGTCCGCTCTGCATTCCTGCTGTCCAAACCACGAGGTTGTCACTTCCTCCGACGCAGGAGACCCGGCAAGGTTCAATTCGTCTCGCTCTTCAGCTATTCCGGTTCGGCACTCCAGCGGCATACTCCATGCGACGAGGGCAGATTCGAGTCTCGGGAGGAGGTCTGCCGCCCTCGAGGGCAAGAAGGACTGAGTTTCCAGAGCAACTTGCCCGGGTCGATCGTTGCCTCGTGTAAGCGCATCGAAAAGGGGCGTGTGGACCGCCCGATTGCCTCTGCAATCGAAGCAGCCCACACGTTGCCGATCTGTAGAGATCGGCGGCCATCTGCGGCGCTGATTCACGCCCCGGCGCCGCCGACTATCGGGCGCTGCGGATCACCGCAAACGTTCGTGTCGCATCCTTGATCACCAGATAGATCGAGGTGAGATCGATCGACAGCCCGCCCAGGGTCGCGCCTGCCTCGATGCCGGTTCGGATGTTCGTGGCAGTACCTCCGCCGACGGGAACCTTGCTCAGGGTCCCGGGGTCTCGGGCGAAGTACACGGATGCGCCGTCCGATACCAGACCTGCGCCCACCCGATCGAGAGTCACCAGCGTGAACGGCAGCCCGCCGGCCACGGGAAACGCCCGAATGGAGTTGTCAGACGTTCCAATCCGAGACCAGAAGTAGACATTCGCCCCATCGAACGCCCCGGTGTTGGGAATATTCTTGTCGACGAACGCATCGGTGAACAGGAACTGAAAGGTATTGACCGGCGCCGTCGGGTCGACACGAACCAGTTCCGTCTTGGACGCCGCGGAGTCAATGCCGCGCACGAAGAAGTCGGCCCCGTCCGTAGCCACGATGGAGCACTGTTTGGGGAGGTACCGAGCCTGTACCGCGCTCCGCCAGTCATCAGTTCCCAGCTCACGCACCGCCACGCGAGTGTCCGCCGAGAGTGTGAGTTCTTCCGGTCGGGCAAGAATTGCCGCCAGGTGCGTGTCGGTGACGCTCCAGGTGTGGGCCAGCATCGGCACCACTGAGATGTCCTCGGCGAGTTCCTCGTTCACGGGGCCGCCGCCGAGTGGGATGGAGCGAATGCTCCAGTGCTCCAGAAATCCGACGGTCTGACGGCTGAAGTAGAGGCGGCCGGAGTTGAGCCGGATGTGGGCATAGCTGACACGCAAACTGCGCCGATCGCGCGCAGGTTCCGTAACCAGATCCTCCGCGCCGCCGCCGGTCACGGGCGCTCGTCGAATTTTGACGGTCGAGGTCCCGACCTCGGTCCAGTAGACGAATGCGCCGTCCGTAACCGCGTGGTTGACCGTCGCGGTTTGCGATGCCACGAAGCTGCCGCCACCCCGCGGGGCGCCAACCACGCTGACCGGCAGCAGCGTCGACTTCTTGCCGCCCTTCACGCTGATGCTGATCACTCCCAGCGTTTGACCCGTCAGCCTCACCTGATCCGGCCCCAGGGTCTCGACCAGGACGCGCCCCGCCCTGTTGGGCTTGAAGGTAAACGCTACCCCCGGAACTACAACGCCGGCGGCGGTTCGCGCTTCCGCCTTGATCACGGTGCTCTGACCCACCGTCAAGGTGGCGCTGCTGGGATTCACCACCACCGCGGCAATCCGAGGCGTCTGCGCATCGGCGCGGCGAGCCACGCCGGTGAGCAGCCCGGCAACCAGCAACCCGGCGGCGCAAGATCTAAGAAACCTGTGTGTCATTCAGTCCTCGTGCCGCACCTGCGGGGAGCGCGAATGCGGCGTTGTTAGTTTGAAGCTACGGCAGACAGATGCTGCCGAGCGAACAGTGTCGGCGGGCCCCGGTTGCAGACGGCAAATTGGAGGTTCGTCCGGTAAGGGTGGCATATCCGAGCAGCGCGAAGGTCAAAGCCTCGCGGGCAGCAGGATCGATCCCGATCTCTTCCGCCCTGATTACTTTCACGTCCGGCAGCACCTCTCGTATTTGACTCACGAGGAAGGCGTTGCGGCTACCCCCGCCACAAAGAATCAACTCGTTGATCGGACCCAACCAGCGAAGGTACTGATCGGCGATCGTCTCCGCTGTGAAACGGGTCAGGGTGGCCACGAGATCCACGGGCTCCGACACCCGCTTGCGGATTGCTTCAAACTGTGCGTGAGAAAACAATTCTCGACCCGTGCTCTTCGGCGGCCGTCGGCGGAAGTACGGCCACGCCAACAGCTCCCGGAGTAGAGGTTCGTTCACCGTCCCCTCCCGAGCCAACTCGCCTCCCACGTCCATTGACAATCGCCCACCAGTCGCGATTCGGGCGGCGGCATCAATCCATGCGTTTGCCGGTCCCGTGTCGAAGGCGATCACGCCTGCTCCGCCATTCTTAAGGGTGGATCCTGCCGGCACGTACGTAACATTGCCGATCCCCCCGAGGTTTTGCACCGCCCTCGATCGCAGCGGATGGGAGAACAGGATGACATCAGCCCAGGGGACCAGCGGCGCGCCCTCCCCACCGAGCGCCATGTCTTGCTGTCGGAAGTCGTGGACCACCGGCGCTCCCAGCCGGACGGCGATGCGGGCCGCCGCGCCGAGTTGAAGGGTCCCCCGCCGGTTGGCGAGCAGCGAGTGCACACCCCGTTCTGGTGGCTCCGGCTGGTGCCAGACGGTTTGACCGTGACACGCGACGAAGTCGATTGGCGACTGAGTGGTTGTCGCGAGATCCGCTGCTGCACGTGCGTACTCGTCCCCGAGGAGAGCGTGCAGCAGACAGATCTCGTCGATCCGCAGCCGATCCTGAAACGCAGAGTGAATGAGCTCCTGGAGTTGCGCGGAGAAGCCGGTGGCGCGGTGGTCGAGCAGCCTCGCCCGAATCTCCCCCGCCTCATCCCAGAGTTGCACCAGCGCTGCATCCACTCCATCGGCCGACGTGCCGGACATCAACCCGATCCCGAGCACGGGCGAGTCCGAGTCCGCGGCGGGCAGCAGTGCGTAGGGCACGAGATCAGCCTTTCAGCGCGCCGGCGGTTAGCCCCTGACGAAGCTGTCGCTGGAATGCCAGGTAAACCGCAAAGGCAGGTAGCAACACGATCAGAAGCGCGGCGAACAGCGATCCGAAGTCCACACTGTACTGCTGGCGCTGAGTGATCTGCGCCAGGCCGAGCGGCAGGGTGAATCGCTCCCGGTCCGAGAGAAGAACGAGCGCCAGCGGGTACTCGTTCCAGATCCCGATGACGTTGAACACACCGGCGACAATCAGGCCCGGGCGGGCGAGAGGCATCATCACCCGATGGAACACCGCAAAATGGCCGGCGCCGTCAACTCGAGCCGCCTCCCCCAATTCTCGGGGCAGTGCCCGGAAGAATCCCGACAGAACGAAGACTGTGAATGGCAGCGAGTAAGCCACATACACTGCCACCAGACCAACCGGATGATTTGTGAATCCTTTGGGGGCGAGGCCAGGAATGCGCGTCTGGTTCAGCAGCAAAAAGAGTGGCACGGCGGCCAGGAAGATTGGGAACGCCATTCCGCTCGTGAACAGATTCAAGATCAGCTCCGATCCCCGGAACCGGTAGTGCGTGAGGGAATAGGTCGCCGCGGCGCCGACCATCAGAATCAACACCACCGAAACGCCGGTAATGACGACGGAGTTCAGGAAGTACGGTCCGAGCCCCGGCTCTCCGGAGCTGCCCTGCCAGGCATGGACGAAGTTTTCCCAGTGCGGCGCCCGGGGCAGCGCCCAGGGACCCAGGAAGATCTCCGGGGTCGACTTGAGGGACGTGTAGGTGAGCCACACGAGCGGGAAGAGCACGATCAACGCATAGCCGCAGAGGGGCACGTAAGACCAGGTGGAGAGCCGTCGATGCATCCCCCTACCCGACCTTCCAGAGCCGGTTGACCCCTGAGGTGAGACCCAGCACCAACAAAAACGTCACCCCGCCGATCGCCGTTGCGTACCCGAACTGCTGCTCGATGAAGCCCTTCTGAAAGAGAAACGTCAATGACACCTCGGTCGCGCCCGCAGTCCCGCTCGGCGGCGCCATGATCCAGACCAGAGAGAAAACGTTGAGCGCGTTGATAAACAGATAGATGACCGAGAGCCGAACGAAGTCCGCGAGCAGCGGCAGCACCACCCGAGCGAAAACCTGCGATCCGGTGGCTCCGTCCACTGCGGCAGCTTCCAGGATCTCAGTCGAGATGCCCTGGATGCCTCCCCGAAACAGTAAAATGTAGAATCCTAATGCGTACCAGGCGTATGAGACGCAGACTGCCGGCAAGACCGTGCGTGGATCGGCCAGCCACGTTGTGACGGCGCCTCCCAGGCCGACCGCCTTCAAACTGGCGTTGAGCAACCCCCAGTTGGGATTGTAGATGAACATCCAGAGAGTCGACACCGCGACGATCGACACCACATTGGGAAAGAGGTAGAGCGCTCGGAAGAACTCTCCGCCCCGTATCTCCCCGCTGAGCGTGTTGGCGAACCAGATCGCCGCAGGCAGCACCAGGCAGAGAGAGAGCAGGAAGAACTGAAGGTTGTGGCCGAGGGCAACCCGAAGCTTCTCATCCCCCGCCATTGCGACGAAGTTCTCGAGACCCACAAAGGTCATCCGACCGGACAGTCCCCGCCAGCGATGGAGCGCCACCCAGAATGCCTGCTCCATCGGCCAGAGCACGAGCAACCCGTAGAGCAGGAGCCCCGGCGTCAGGAGCAAGGCGGCAAAGCCGACTGCGTTCCAATCCCGGCGACGCGTCATGGCGCGGCGGTCTCGGCGACGGGATCCACCGGGAGCAAGGTCACCATCCCCGGGGCCTGAAAGTCCAGCCTGATCTGTTCCAACAGCGGATCATATTCGATGCGTGCCAGAGGCCCCTGGATGCGGAAGGCAATCCCCGGCCCCCGAAACGTCCAGGCGGAGATCCGGTCGCGGGATCCCTCTCGGCTCCACTCATCCGTGGCAGTCAGCACCCCGCGATCACCATCCTGTGAGAACTCCCAGCCCGAAATCCGTGCGGGCAGCACGAAGCGCAACCTCCGCTCGGGTGAACCGCCTGCCGTCAGCCGTACGCCGCTCTCGAAGGGCTCCAACGTCAAAAGGCACTCACCGCTTCGTTGGTCGTGAAACAGGAGCCTCCCTTCAGGCCCGCTTCGACCGACTCCCAGCGAG